>JBDZUN010000015.1:0-22007 GCA_040255145.1 Hyphomicrobiales bacterium
CCTTGGCGGCCTCCGCCCGCGAAAGCGGGCATCCAGTAGACACCGGCGGCGCAGGACATATCCGGGGCGCCGCCGTTTGCTGGATCATCCGCCTCCGCGGATGATGACAACAAATGGATTGCTTCGTCGTGTACGCTCCGCACAATGATGTTTTTCCCCTCCCCTGGATGGGGAGGGTGGCTGCGCCAGCAGCCGGGTGGGGTGATGCGGCTAACAGTAACCTCCACCCGGTCCTTCGCTTGCGCTCAGGACGACCCTCCCCCACAAGGGGGAGGGTGTCCGAGGACTTCAATCCACCTTCAGGCGATGCGCGGCGCCGTCCTTGACGATGTGGCCGGCGGTGGGCGTCGCGAAATGGGTGCCCATCACCAGCACCGGCTTGTCGGCGTAGCGGCCCACGAAGGCGGCCCGCGTCTCGCGCGCCTGCTGCGGGTCGGAGCAGAAATTGCTCGACATCTGCGGCGTCGCGATCTGCACCGGGTGGTGCATCATGTCGCCGGTGACGACCGCGTCCTGGCCCTTCGATGAAATCCGTACACTGACATGTCCGGGGGTGTGGCCCGGCGTCGGCTCCAGCCAGACCTCGTCATTGACCCGGTGGTCGGATTCGACCAACTGATGCAGGCCGGCCTCGATGATCGGCTTCACGGAATCGCCCATCACGTCGCCGAAGCCGATGTCCTGGGCGCTCGGGTCCATCCAGTGGTCGAATTCCGTCTTGGCGAACAGATAGCGCGCATTCGGGAAAGTCGGCACCCACTTGCCGTCGACCAGCCGCGTGTTCCAGCCGACATGATCGACGTGCATGTGCGTGCACAGGACGTAATCGATGGAACCGACGGGGAAGCCCGCCTCCTCCATGTCGGCCAGGAAGGGCAGGGACAGGTTGTGGAACATCGACCCGTTACGGTCCTTGTCGTTGCCGACGCAGGTATCGACGACGATGCGCTTGCCCTGGCTTTCGATCACGAAGGCGTGGATCGAGATGCGGATGCCGCCATCCTCGGTGGCGAAATGCGGGTGCAGCCACTTCGTGTTCTTGATCAGGTCGATGGCGTCCTCGGTGAACAGGAACGTCGCGTCGGCCGGGATGTCCTTCATCTCGGCGACCTTGGTGACGCGCACGTCGCCGATCTGCCAGGTCTGATACTTGGTCTTCTCCGTCGTCGTCATGTCGGCCTCCTCCGGGCTCGTATCGTTGGTCGTGAACGGCAATATGCGGTCCGTGTACAGATCAAGGTCGAACGTCCGGCCCATCATGACGCGGCGGGCACGGCAGGCCATTGTCCGTCCTCCAGGCCGGTCAGGCGCTGAATGCCTCGTTGACCAGCTCCGTGTCACAATATTCGGTGACTTCGCGGATCTTGCCGCCGCCGAACCGGAATACGTGACAATAGGTGTTGTCGTAGTCCTTGCCGAAGCGGGTGCGCGCCTTGCCTTCCGCCTGCATCGCGACGTAATCGCCGTCGGCGATGAAGTTCTTCGGCGTGATCGCCGCGTGGCCGTCGATGTCGGCCATGAACGGGCCGAAGAAATTGTCGATGATGTCCTGCTTGCCGCGATAGGTGCCGGACAGCTTGGTGGTGCCGATCAGGGTCCAGGTCACGTCGTCGGCCATCGCGCCCAGAAAGGCCTGGGCGTTGCCCTTGGCCATCTCGGCATAGGCCGTGCGCAGCAGATCCTTGTTCGCCTCTGCGGACATCGCGTTCCTCCCTTGTTGATTGCCGCCAACCGTAGCTGGGCGGCGGGCGAAGGGGGAAGCAAAAAGCGTCCCGCGGTGTCGCAGTGGACTTGCATCATCGCGAGCCGAAGGCGAAGCAATCCATCCTTGCTGGACCTCAGCCTGGATTGCTTCGTCGCGTTCGCTCCTCGCAATGGCAAGAGGGGCGGTCAGGCCGGGAAGATCTCATCCAGCACCTCGGGCGGGCGGCACAGGCGCACGCCCTTTGCCGTCACCACGATCGGGCGGTTGATCAGGATCGGGTGTTCCAGCATCTGTTCGATCAGCGCGTCGTCGGTCCATTTCGGGTCGTCGAGGCCGAGCGCGTCATAGGGCGCGCCCTTGCGCCGCATCAGGTCGCGGATCGGCAGGCCGGAGCGTTTGACCAGGCCGGCCAGGGTCGCGCGATCAGGCGGGGTCTTGAGGTATTCGATCACCTCGGGCTCCATGCCCGCGTCGCGGATGGCGGCCAGCACCTTGCGCGAGGTGCCGCAGGCCGGGTTGTGATAGATCGTCACGCTCATCGTGCTGTCCTTTGCTGTCAGACGGTCGGCGCGGGCGCGCCGAAGCCGTCGATAAAGGCCGGCCGGCTGGTCAGGCCCGTCGGCGCGTCCCATTCGTGCATATGGAAGAAGGGCGGGTACAGCGGCGCGCGCGATTCGGGCTGCCGGGTGGCCAGCGCCAGCGCCTGGGCCGGCGCGGGGACGCTGCTGGCCATCACGCCGTTCCACAGCCGCCGGATCGACTGGTGCAGATGGCCGGCGATCAGGCCGACGACCTGGCGGTGGCGTTGCACGATCGCGGCCAGCCCGTCGGCATTGCGGCAGTTCAGCACGTCCCAGAATTGGATGCCGTCGAGGAAGGGCGGGTGATGCAGGAACAGGAGCGTCGGCCGCTCCGGTGCGCCGTGAAGCTGCGCGTCGAGCCATGCCAGCCGTTCGCCGCACAATTCGCCGCGGGCGCGGCCGGGGATGATGCTGTCCAGGCCGATCAGGCGCAGCGGGTGGCCCTCGATCACATAGTGCAGGAATGCGCCGTCGCGCGGCAGGTAGGCATGGTCGGCAAAGGCGGCGCGCAGCGCGTCGCGGTCGTCGTGATTGCCCGGAATGACGTAATAGGGCGCGTCGAGCGGCGCCATCAATGCGCGGAAATGCGCGTATTCATCGACCACGCCGTCATCCACCAGATCGCCGGTGACCAGCACCAGGTCGGGGCGCGGGCGCAGTGTGTTGATCGCCGCGACACAGCGGCGCAAGGCGGCGACTCGGTCGCGCCGGCCCCTGCCGGAGGCACCGGGAAGACCGATATGCAGGTCGGAAATCTGCGCCAGGATCGTCAATCGCGTCACCGAAGGTTGCGCACCATCCTAGCGTATTCGCGGCGATCCGGCGCATCCGCTCCGCCGCCGACGTGTCGGTTGCGTCGGGCGACGATCGGGTCTCACATGCGGCCTCTAGGTCCGATTCCCGAGGTTCGCCGTGCCGCTGCCCTTCTTCACCGCCGACCGGGCGGGTTCCACCCTGCCGGTCTGGCCCGTTCTTGCCGCCGATCTCGAACGCTGGCTGACCGGACGCACCCAGGTCCAGGCGCGCTGGGTGCGCGCCGCCGGCTTCACGGCGCAGGCGGGCCGCGTGCTGGCGGTGCCGGGCGAGGATGGCGATTGCGTCGGCTTTCTGTTCGGGCTGGGCGGGGGCGAGGACGGCTTCGCCTATGGCGCGCTGGCCGAGGCATTGCCGCCCGGCCGCTACCGCTTCGAGGGCGAGATCGGGGCAACGCGGGCGGCGTTCGGCTTCGCGCTCGGCACCTACCGCTTCGGCCGCTATCGCGGCGACGGGCGCAACGACCTGCCGGTGCTGGTCCTGCCCGAGACGGTCGACGCGGCCGAATTGGAGCGTGCGGTCGAGGCCGCCTTCCTGGTGCGCGACCTGGTCAACACGCCGGCCAACGACCTCGGCCCGGCGGAATTGGTCGAGGCGGGACTGGACCTCGCGCGCCGCCACGGCGCCACCGCCGAGGTCACGCGCGGTGAAGCGCTGGCCCGCGCGTTCCCGCTGATCCACGCGGTCGGCCGCGGCAGCGAGCGGCCGCCGGCCCTGCTCGACATCCATTGGGGCGACGTGAAGGCGCCGACGCTGACGCTGGTCGGCAAGGGCGTCTGCTTCGATTCCGGCGGGCTCGACATCAAGCCGTCCTCCGGCATGGCGCTGATGAAGAAGGACATGGGCGGGGCCGCCCACGTCCTCGCGCTGGCGCACCGGATCATGGGCGCGGGCCTCAATGTGCGGCTGCGCGTCCTGGTGCCGGCGGTGGAGAACAGCGTCTCGGGCGCCGCCTTCCGCCCCGGCGACGTGCTGACCAGCCGCAAGGGCGTGACGGTCGAGATCGGCAATACCGACGCCGAGGGCCGGCTGATCCTGGCCGACGCCCTGACGCTGGCCTGCGAGGCGAAGCCCGACCTGTTGATCGACTTCGCCACCCTGACCGGCGCTGCGCGGGTCGCGCTCGGCCCCGACCTGCCGGCCTTGTTCACTGACGATGACGCGCTGGCCGCCGACCTGGCGCGGCGCGCGGCCGCCGAAGCCGACCCGCTCTGGCGGCTGCCGCTGTGGGCGCCCTATCGCCAGGACATCGACAGCAAGGTCGCCGACCTCAACAATGCCGGTGCGGGCGGCTTTGCCGGCGCGATCACCGCGGCCCTGTTCCTGCAACGCTTCGTCGCCGAGGGCACGCGCTGGGCCCATCTCGACATCTATTCCTGGAACGCCAAGGCGCGGCCGGGGCGCCCGGTCGGCGGTGAGGCGCAGACGATCCGCGCCTGGTTCGCGCTGCTGCGCGACCTTTATCCGGCATGAGCGCGGATCGGGCGTGAGCACGCCCGACCCTCGCCTGCACGCCTTCCGGCCGGATTTGGCGGCGTCGGCCCTGCGCGGGCAGGTGGCCGCCGACCGCTATGCCGACGGCACGCCGGCCTCTGTCGCGGTCGGGCACGCCGCCCTGCGCCGCGCGCCGACCGACGCTGCGCCGATGGACACCGAAATCCTGTTCGGCCAGCGCGTCACGGTCTACGAGACCCGTGACGGCTGGGCCTGGGTGCAATGCGCGCTCGATTCCTATGTCGGCTATGTCCGTGCCGAGGTGCTGGCGGCGGAGGCGGATGCCGGCGCGTCCGGCTATCGGGTCGCGGTGCCGCGGACCTGGGTCTATCCCGCGCCCGATATCAAGACGCCACCGGTCCTGGCCCTGCCGATGAACGCGCGGCTGGCGGTGGAGGAGAGCGAGGGCCGCTTCGCCGCGTTCGACCGCGGCTTCGTGGTTGCCGACCACCTTCGCCCGATTGCCGAACCGGAGCCCGATTTCGTCGCGGTCGCCGAACGTTTCCCGGGCGCGCCTTACCTGTGGGGCGGCAAGACCTGGTCGGGAATCGACTGTTCCGGCCTCGTACAGGTGGCGCTGGAGGCGGCGGGCCACGCCGCGCCGCGCGACACCGACCTGCAGCAGGCGGCGTTGGGCGAAGCCGTGCCGGACTCCGATCTACAGCGCGGTGACCTGGTGTTCTGGCGCGGCCATGTCGGCGTGATGCTGGATGCGGAAACCCTGTTGCACGCCAACGCCCACCACATGCAGGTGGCGCGCGAGCCGCTGGTCGCGGCGCGGGCGCGCATCGCGCGGGCCGGCGCAGAAGTCCTTTCGGTACGGCGTTTGGATCGCCCAGTTCAGAATTAATGCTAAGGCAGAGTCCCCATCCTGGTTGAGGATCGTGATCCAAGGCCAAGAAAAAGCGTCGGTTTCCTAGTGACGGATTTTTGTCGGCTACGATTCGTCCGGCGCGCTTGCAGTGCAGCCGCGCGCCGGACGCAGGACTACTGGCCACACGCGCGGCGTTCTTCTGATAACGGATAAGCGGTGCGCGGAAGCGTGCCGCCCGATTCGAAGGAGCGAAAGAGAATGGTCAAACTGCGCGCGAGGCGAATCCGGCATTTGCTCGGGGGAACGGCCGCTCTGCTGCTGATCGGCCTCGCCGGTTGCGCCTACGACCCGTATTACGACGGCGGTGCCTATGCCGGCGGCGGCTATGGCTATAGTCCGGGGTATGCCTATGGCTCGGACTATGGTTCCGGCTATGGCTATGGGCCCGCCGATTACTACTATCCGGGTGGCGGGTATTACGCGGCGCCGGGCGCCTCGGTCTACTACTATGGCGGCGATCGTGACCGTGGGAATCGTTACTACCGGCGCGACGATCACGACAACCGGAACCAGAACCACAACCGTGGCAACTGGAACCAGAACCGCGGCGGCAGGAATCAGAACTATAACCGCGGCCCGGACCAGCGTGATCACCGCGGCGGCGGCCGCGGCGCACGTGACGTGTCGCCGCTGCCTGGCTATCAGCCGCCAGTCCGCGGCCATTAACGGAAAGCGCCCGTCGCCGCCGCTAATCGCCGGTGGTGACGGGCAGCGCCGGGTCGGCGCCCCACTCGCTCCATGACCCGTCATAGAGCGCCACGTCGCGCCGCCCGATTCGTGCCAGCGCGAATAGCAGGAGCGCCGCGCTCATGCCGGAGCCGCAGGTCGTCACCACCGGCCTGTCCGCCGTGATGCCCGCCGCGGCGAACAGGGCCGCGATCTCGGCGGGCGCACGCAGGGTACCGTCGGCGCGCAACAGCCGGTCCCACGGCAGGTTGCGGCTGCCGGGGATATGGCCGGCGCGCAGGCCGGGTCGCGGCTCGGGCGCCGTCCCAGCGAAGCGCGCCGCGCTGCGCGCATCGACCACCTGCTCCCGGTCGGATTCCACGTTGTCCAGCATCTGGTCACGGTCGCGCAGCAGCAGGCCGTTGACGCGGGCGGTGAAGTGGCGCTCGCGCGGCATCGGCGGCAGGTCTTCGAGCGGGTGGCCCCCGGCGCGCCATTTCGGCAGGCCGCCGTCCAGCACCGCGACGTCGCGGTGGCCCATGGTGCGGAACATCCACCAGGCGCGCGCCGCGCCGTACATCGACCCGCCGTCATAGAAGACGATCCGCGTGCCGTCGCCGAGGCCGAGGCGGCGGACGCGGCTCGAGAATTTCTCCGGGCTCGGCAGCATGTGCGGCAGGCCGGATTGGTCGTCGCTGATGTCTTCGATATCGAAGAACACCGCGCCGGGAATGTGTGCGGCGTGATATTCGGCTTTGGCGTCACGGCCGTCATCCGGCAGATACCATGAGGCGTCGACCATCCGCAGGTCCGGCGCAGCCAGGGACGCGGCCAGCCATTCGGTGCTGACCAGCATCTCGTCGCTGCCGGAACCCGGTTCGATCGCGCGCATGTTGGCGTTGGCAGGGGCCGCCATGTGATCCTCCCATCTGGTCGCCGCATTGATGCCGATTGCCGCCGCCGAGGCAAGGCCGGCGACGCCGCGCAAATGGGCGTAGCTAGGCGGTGAAACGCGCGCGGTTGAGCGCGAGCCATTGCAGGATCACGATTGCCGATCCGGACAGGATCAGCCCGGCCTCCAGCGCCTCCAGCGCCGCGTCCAGCGGCACGACGCGGACGGCGATATCCTCGTGCTCCTCGGCCAGGCCGTGCAACCCGCCGACCGTGTCGCAATCCACCAGCCCGACATAGAGATGGTTGACCTCGTTCAGCGCGCCGACACTCGGGAAGAACTTGCCAACGCGCACCAGCTCGCCCAGCGTGCAGCCGGCTTCCTCCATCGCCTCGCGGCGGGCTACGTCCTCCGGCGTCTCGCCCGGCTTTATGCGGCCGGCGACGATCTCCAGCAGCCACGGCGACGCGCCGTTGGCATAGGCGCCGATGCGGAATTGTTCGATCAGCACCACCGCGCCACGTCGCGGATCGTAGGGCAGCACCGCCACCGCGTCGCCCGGCGTGAACACTTCGCGAGTGATGATCTCCGACCAGCCGCCGTCATAGGTCCGGTGGCGCAGCCGATGGCGTTCGAGCCGATAGGCGCCCTGGTAGAGCAGCTCGCGCTCGACCGGCTCGACGTCGTCGCGACCGAAACGGGGGGGCTGCACCTTGTCTTCCATCCGCAGCTCCAAAATGGGAAAGGCCGGGGCGCGTGGCAGCGCTTCGCCGCCTTATAGCTGCACGCAGCCGCGACTGGCGAGGGCGCGGCGGTACCCCCCATCGTGCGGCGGGCATGCAATGGCAGGCAGTGGCCCGTATCCTCCTCCGGATTCCTGGGCGGAGCGGATCGCCGCGGCAATCGAGAGTGTCGGCAATGGCTGAAATGAGCAAAGGGCGGGTCGAAGCGTTCAGCGACGGCGTCGCCGCCGTCATCATCACGATCATGGTTCTGGAGATGGCCGTTCCGCACGGCGCGCACCTGTCGGCGCTGACCGCCGTCATTCCCGTCTTCGTGAGCTATTGCCTGAGCTTCGTCTATGTCGGGATCTACTGGAACAACCATCATCACCTGTTCCAGGCGGTGCAGAGGGTCGATGGGGCCACCCTCTGGGCGAACCTCCATTGGCTGTTCTGGCTGTCGCTGCTGCCGTTCGTAACGGGATGGATGGGTGAAAACGGTTTCGCCGCCGGCCCGGTCGCGCTCTACGGGGGCGTGCTTCTCTGCATCGCGTGCGCCTATGGGCTGCTGACCTGGACGCTCGTGCGCCATCATGGCCGGGACTCCGTGCTGGCGCGCTCGATCGGGCACGATCGCAAGGGCAAGATTTCCATTGTGATCTATGCGGTGGCGATTCCCTTCACGGCGGCGGTGCCGTGGGTTTCGTGCCTGCTTTACGCGCTGGTCGCGGCGATGTGGTTCGTTCCCGACCGCCGCATCGAGCACGCATTCGAAGGACAAGGTTGGCCAGGAGAGGGCGGGCAAGGAAAGGGTGATCGATGACGGTGGAATTGCTGATTGACAGGCGCAAGTGCGACCTCGGCGGCGGTTTCGAGGTCGGCGCGTGCCGCCGCGTCGACGCCGTCTACCCGAGCGCGCCGTCTTTGTCGCGCTCGGCCGTACTCGCGGCGGCGCGGGATTGAAGGCCTTGAGAATGGTCGTCGTCGAAGGGCAGGGTTGCCGGATCGCGGGAGGTGAGAAAATCCGTCCGCCAGGGCGCGGGTCGCGCCCCGGCGTCGGAAAAAATGGCTCCCCTTCTTGGACGATTATCGAACTAGGTGCAACGTTCCAGTATCCTCTTTCCGCCTGAGGCTCGAGCAGGTGATGCGCCTCGGACTCACTCCGTGACTGGCGCATCCGAGACGTGGACCAACTCTTTCATGTCCACACAAATCTCTCTCCTAACGGATAGAAGCGATAGTCCCCTTATATGCGCCTACATATCCTTATGTTCGCCCTGCCGCTCAACTGCGTACTTGAGGACGGGCGAGGTGGCCAACTATCTCGTGTGGCTACCTCGAGGACCCCGTCATTTGCCGCCGCTTTCGTGCCAGCGTTACGGGGTGGTTGGTAGTCCGTCCGAAAAATGTGTCATACTTCGGACCAACCTTGATATTGTCCGAATAATGTGTCATACTTCGGACATGGCGACTTTGGCACAAGACACGGATCTTCGCTCTCGGCTGCTCACCCGAATGGCAGCTGGTCCGGATGAGGTGTGGACACCGAGCGATTTCGCGGGCCTCGGCAGCCGCGCTGCCGTGGACAAGGCTCTGCAGAGGCTTGTCGCTGCCGGCGACCTGCGTCGTATCGATCGAGGCCTTTACGACAAGCCACACACGAACCGGCTGACCGACCGTCCGACAGTGCCAGACTACCGCGCAGTCATCCGCGCTGTCGCTCGCCGTGACCAGGCGCGCGTCGTCATCGATGGCATGACCGCCGCCAATGATCTTGGTCTCACAACGGCCGTGCCCGCACGCATTGAGGTCCTGGTGGATGCCCGCCTGAAGCCGATCACGATCGGAAATCAGGAAATCCATTTCAAGTTCGCGGCCCCCAGTCGTCTCTATTGGGCCGGCCGGCCAGCTATGCGCGTTGTCCAGGCACTGCATTGGATGCAGGACATGCTAACGGAAAATAGCGAACGTCAGCGCGTCCAGGCAGTGTTGCAACGCCTTTTCACAGACTCGCAGGAGGGACCAGCGATCCGTGACGACCTGCGCGCGGGACTCTCCACCCTACCGATTTGGATGCAGGAGCTCCTGCGTGGACTCTTGGGACCGGCTGGCGCGACCGAGACCGCGCCATGACTGCCGCCGCCTACAAGCAGGTCATCGCTGCATCCGCCCGTGATCGGCTCAATTTATTTCTCGCCACCGCAAATCGGCTCGGCACACCAGTCGGCAATGTCGAAAAGGATTTCTGGGTCTGTTGGACGCTGAACGCGCTCTATCATGAGCGACCTGTCGGCGGGCCTCGCCTCCTGTTCAAGGGCGGCACATCGCTGTCAAAAGCCTATGGTCTGATCCAACGGTTCTCTGAAGACATCGACATTACTGTCTTTCGCGACGACCTAAATGAGCCGGCCTCGATTGACGATCTCGAAGCTCTATCGAACAAGCAGCGCCGGGCGAGACTCGATGCAATCCGAAATGCGTGCCGTGCTTACATCACCGGCTCGCTCTTTGATGTTCTCAGCGCGCAACTCACCGATGCTACCGATGGCGCTGGCCACGTAGAGGTCGACGCCGCTGATCCAGACGGTCAGACATTGCTCGTCTGGTATCCCGAGGTTGAGCCACGGGATGAGACCTATGTGCGACCTGTCGTTCGGATTGAATCGGGGGCGAAGTCGGCCCTCGATCCCAACCGCCCAGTGACAATCCGCCCCTATATAAGCGAGGACGCTGCGGATTTTAATCTCGCCGTTGCCGATGTATCGACCATTGAGGCTACCCGCACCTTCTGGGACAAGGTGGTGATCGCACACGGCCTGCGGCGCTGGTACGAACGCCGAACAATCATTAGGCACGAGGGGCAGCGCGTATCGCGACATTACTACGACCTCCATTGCCTCCTTCGCTCAGAATCCGGCAAAGCCGCGATCGACAATAACGATCTCGCCGACGATTGCGTACGTCACGCGAGAATGTTCTTTAATCGGCCAGACTATGATCTTGCTTCCGCCACCCGGGGCACTTTCGCAATCGCGCCGACTGACGGCATGATCGATGCACTCAGTCGCGATTATGCAAATACCACAGCCATGATCTTCGGAGCAGCTCCGAGATTTGAGGAGATCCTGGCGTCTACTCAACGTATCGAACAGGCCATCAACAATGGCACGTAAGCAACGCACACGCGGTGAGCGAAGCCCGCAAAATATGGCCATAGGCCTAAGTTACGACAACCACACGCCCGTGGTCCGACCACTTGTCGAAAATTATGCAGAGGTTCAACAAAGTTTCGAACGCCATCGAATGCAAGATTTTCTTGGCGCGATGTGTAAGGTAACGTTTCGTTAAAAAGTCGGGTACTTTCGGGGGCAAGCAATGGGGACGAACCAAAAATATCCAAAAGGCTCAGAGTGGCGCCCATGGGATCTGCACATTCATACGCCTGCGTCCTTTCATTGGTCTGGAGAAAGATTTGGGACCGATGCCAGCAAGAACGCGGCACTTGTGGATGCCATGATCAGCGCCGTCAATAGTGCCGAGCCAGCAGTTTTTGCACTCCAAGACTACTTTACTTTTGACGGCTGGTTCGAGCTAAAAAAGCGGATTGCGCAGCAGGGCGTACCTGCTCTCACCAAGACAATATTTCCTGGAATCGAGTTGCGCCTGAGCGCTCCTATGGAGGGGCGTCTCAATGCGCACGTCATTTTCTCAGACGAAATCAACGACCAGTATTTGCGGGATTTTCTATCAAGACTCCGACTCGAACTCACTGACCAGCCACTCTCAGACCATGCTCTGATGGAGTATGCGAAGCGTGCGAACACCGATAAATTGAATCATCATGGATTTGATAAAACGCGTGCCGCGATCGATGACGCATATGCTCTTCGGGCCGGCTACGAGATTGCCGAGATTACCACGAAGTCCTATCAAGACGCAGTGCGCCAAGTGCCGAACGGGCTGGCGGTTGGTTTCATGCCGTTCTCGACCAATGACGGCCTGGAGTCCGTCAAATGGGCGGATCACTATGCCTATGCGCTTAGCCTGTTCTCAACCTCGCCCATCTTCGAAACTCGCGACGCTGCCAAATGGGCCGCTTTTATCGGGGTTGAAACACCAGCGAACAAAGCCTGGTTCTCGAATTTCCAAGAAGCACTGAAAGGGGTTCCACGCCTCGCAGTATCCGGCAGCGACGCACATATGTTTTCCGGCGTGGTCGGCGATAATAATAAGAGGGGATACGGCGACTATCCGTCGGGGAAGAAAACGTGGATCAAAGCCGACCCGACTTGGAACGGGCTCATTCAAGCTATTAAAGAACCCGCAAACCGCTCGTTTCTCGGCGAAACACCACCAAAGATTGAATGCGTCATCCAAAACAAAACATTTTATATTAGCAAGTTGCAGATTGAGAAGATCGAGAATAGCGCGTTGACAGATTCTTGGTTGGACGGTTGCCAAATTCCGCTGAACGCAGACCTTGTCGCGATTATTGGCAACAAGGGGAGTGGAAAAAGCGCTCTTGCCGATATCGTGGCGCTTCTCGGAAATTCGCAACAGCGCTCACACTTTTCATTCCTTCGGAAGGACCGTTTCCGCGGCAAGAGCGGTGAACCGGCACGTCAATTTGTCGGGACGTTGCACTGGGTGGCGGGCGAACCTGGGTCGATGAATTTGTCGGATGATCCCGCCTCGGAAAAGGTCGAACTTGTCCGTTATATTCCCCAGGGCCGATTTGAGGCACTTTGTAACGACCATGTCGCAGGCAAATCGGATGCCTTCGAGAATGAGTTACGAGCCGTCATATTCTCACATGTGCCCTCCGCGACCCGGCTCGATGCCCTTGATTTTAATCAATTGATTGAGCACCAAGAAACAACATTTAGAGCGACGCTCGCCGAACTTCGAAAGAGCCTTCGACAAATTAACACTCACATTGTTGGTCTTGAAGACCAACTCCATCCAGATGTCGATAAGAACCTGAGAGAGCAGCTTCTGCTGAAGCGAAAGCAACTTGAAGAACACATCGCCACAAAGCCGGCGGACGTCGCAGCACCGACCGGTGAAGCGACACCGGAGCAAATGGCTGCTAATGAGCGACTTGCGGAAATCGCGCAGGAGATTGGAACGCGTGAGCAAGCACTTCGCACAAATTCAGCTAGACAGGAACAATTAGCGCGCCGTCATCGCGCCATCATAAATATCAAAGATCGATTAGGTATTATTGAAGGACAGTTCAAAGAATTTTCAACCGCAGTGTCTCAAGATATCGCGCTCCTGGAAATCGATCTTGAGGACATAGTCACCCTGACGTTGAATCGCGCGCCCCTCAGCGCAAAGGCCGCTTCTATAAAAGCAGAGAACGAAAAGCTAGCCGCAGATGCGACAACGATCACCACGGAACTACAGACTTTAAAGTCCGAGCAGGAAACGCTAACCACTCGCCTCAATGAACCGCAGCAACGTTACCAAAAGTACCTTGCGGATATGAAGGCGTGGCAAGCAGCACTCGAAGCGATAGAAGGCTCGGCGACGCAACCCGAGAGCAAGAAGGGGCTTGAGGCGCGGCTTGAACAAATTGCCGCGCTGCCGCAGCAGCTCGAGCATCGGAAACTGGAGCGGATCAAGCTCTCAAAGCAAATTTATCAAGTGCTCTCGTCTCAACGAGATGCCCGGGCCGCGCTATTTGCGCCCATCCAAGAGCTAATCCAGAGCAATGCGCTAATTCGCGATGAATATAAGCTAAAATTCCAGGCCAACCTCCAAGGTTCATGCGATGTAATCGCGGGCAAGCTATTCGATATGGTGAAACAGGCGATAGGACCGCTGCGAGGAGAAGATGAAAGCTTCGCCGCGGTCCGACAGCGGTTCGATAGGCATGGATTCAAGGATCCCGATGACTCTTCTGCTTTTGCAACCGAACTTCACGAATTGGTCGCCGAGGCATCGCAGGCGTCTAGTGGAGGTGTGCCGGGGATAAGAGCTGCATTGCGCAAAGATCGTGACCCCGTGGACGTATACGACTTTGTTTTTGGTCTCCAGTATCTCGAACCAAAATACACTCTCCTGTTTCAGGAGACCGAGATTGAACAGTTATCACCCGGTCAGCGTGGTGCCCTGCTTCTTATTTTCTACCTCCTCGTTGACAAAGGGCGGAACCCGATCGTCCTCGATCAACCAGAGGAAAATCTCGACAATGAGACAGTCGTAAGTCTGTTGGTGCCGGTTCTCAACGAGGCGAAAAAATCTAGGCAGATATTAATGGTGACACATAATCCAAATCTGGCAGTAGTGTGTGACGCTGAGCAAATCATTCATGCAACATTCGACCGCAAGAATGGCGCTAAGATTTCCTATAATAGCGGTTCCATCGAAGATGGAATTATTAACCGCGCAGTTGTTGACGTGCTAGAAGGAACGAAGGTTGCCTTTGATAGTAGAGGCCGAACTTATCATCCTCATTGAACGTGGGCGGGTCATCGCCCCGCGTCAATCCCCAGGGCGGCGCGTGGGTCTCCTCCACGCGTATCACCGGCCCAACGATCGCCCCTATCGCAAACGCGTCGGTTCGGCTGTGGCGCCATTGTCGTATCGGGCCACCATCGCCTCGAATACACGCGATGAAGGTCTACGAACCTGCTTGCGCTCAGAAGTCGGTTATCCGCGTGGCCCGGGATTTCGTAGACGACCTTTGTATCCACAACGACTTTGATAGCGCGCGGGACGTCATCGAGAAAACGCTTTTACCGGCCGTGCAGGCAGTAAACGTTTGTTTCCTGGGTGGGGGCGGTTCGCATCCAGTATGTGGTCGTCCTCGCGCATTCGGGAAAGTTTAATGCCGCGGACAGCGAGAGGGGTCGGCTCGCTTCGTATGAGGCCGGCCATAGTACCGCCGGCAAGGGTGAGCTGCAGGCCCAGCGCCACCGCATTGGAGGGCTTCGGCGGTCGGGACCACCGCCAATGAGAAAGGTCGCAATTACGCCAGCGATGCAGAAACTTCTTGCTGCCCGAAGCGGGCCAGCGGCACTCCCGCCACAGCGTCAAACCAAGGTCGGCCGAAACAACCGGTGCCAGTCAGGCCGGAAATACAAGCATTGTCGAGGCCGATGATCGAAACCTGCGGTCCATCGTTCAGCGTCCCTGTAAATCGCTATTTCCTCGACGAAAGCGGGCATGGCGGCGATCTTGCCTCGGCAAAGAGCCTCGATTTTGCTGGCCAGCCGTTCTTCGCGTTAGCCTGCGTGGGCGCCGCTGACACCACGCTGTTGGCCGCGGAGCTGGACAGGTTGCGGGCGTCCTATGCGTGCGGTGCAGGTGAACTGAAATCGAGCAAGTTGCGCAAAAAGCTGGCGCCGATCGCGCGTGACCTGATTGCCTTTCTCGCCCAGCAACGGTGGCCGCTCTTCGTTGAGTTAGTGGACAAACGGTTCTTCATCGCAGCCCACATCGTCAACCGTCTGCTTTGCGGACCTTACGGATTCGATGACGTCGACATGGCGAGCCGCAATATGATCGCGGAATTTCTCTCGGACGAGAATTCTGACGAGGTGTTGCTGGCCTACATCAACGCCTGCGAGATGCCCTCGGTGACATCCGTGGCGGCAGTTATCGATCTCCTATGGGATTGGCTGGATCGCTCCGACGCGGAGATCGCCCGAACCGCGCAGGTCCTGACCATGTTCGCGCGGGACCGCCTGCAGAAGTTAGAGGCGAAGGCGGAGGAGTTTCTGCCGATCGCCGACGAGGCCGCCACCGGGAAGAAGGTGTGGATGCTGCCCAATCTCCAGTGCCTCGCCAATATTTACGCCCGCCTCAATCAGTCTCGGCCTGTTAGTCTCGACGGTGCGCAACTCGTTCACGACGAGCAGATGCAGTACGCGAAGGTGCTCGAAGACTCCAAGTCGTTCATGGAGAAGCTCGCGGCCGAGGCCGCCGTGCCGATCGTTCCGTTCGCCGATTATCGCTTGCGTGGGTGCGGTGATCTTGTCTTCGCAACCGGGAAGATCGAGCCGTGTCTCCAAGCGGCCGACATCCTAGCTGGTTGCGCGATGCGTTTCGCACGGGATGGTCAGGGACGGGAGGGCCGCATCGATGAGCGGCTCCGCACGGCATTCCGCCAAATGATTCATGTCGGCGACGCTATGCAAGCAACCGGCATTAACTTGGTGATGAGCACTCGTCTATTGGAAACGTTGGGTATTCCGCACATCTCAAGAGAATTTGTGGATCGCATGTTCTCGTGGGTCTAGGAGGACACTGTTGGAGAGTGCCACGTCTCAAGCAGCGAGAGGCTGAACTGCGTCGGCTTCGTCGCAGGCATTGGAACGTGTCATTTGGAATCGCTGTCTCAGCGACGCGGGTCGGGCCGCGGAGTGAGCCTTCCTTCGACTGGGCTTTGCGAATCTCAGCCGTAGGAGATACGCGTGTTGAGTTTGGCATAATCTGGCGCTTGGCCGGTGCCACGCTTCTCCCGCAGCTTCTCCACACCGTCTGTGATCGTTTTAACGTCAACCTCAAACAGATGCGGCATGATATCGACGAGTTTGGGCAGCTCGAAAATGCGACGATCCTGAAGATGACGCAGTGCAAGTTCGCGTGCTGGTCCACTGGCCCAAACGACCGTTGCGACGGACTGGATGAAGTGGAACTCGCCCGAAATGCCTTTGATCCAGAGCCACGGATCTAGACGTTCGACTGTCCCCTGGGCGATCCGCCACATGGGCAGATAGTCGCGGGCGAAAATCACTTCCGAACCGTCTCGCAAGGTCCAGTAGCCATAGGGCAGCCACAGCCGAGACGGCACGAAATCCGGAAGCGGAATCCGGGGCATCGACACCTCGAAATCGGCGCGATTACCCATGCCGGTATCGAACAACAGATGAGTTGGCCGACCGGCTTGACGAAGATAGGCTGGCTCGTTCGCCCCATAGGCTTTGTCTCGAACAACTGTTCCGGGTTTGCCATTCCCATGCGGACCAAACACGCGCTTCCGAAAGAGCGCAGCACGAAGTCTCAGTTGATTGTCGATAGATCTGTCTTGAAGCAGTCGGGCCTTGGAAATTGCATACTGAACGTCGGTGTCGGGGAGGCCCAAAGCGTCCGCCAGATCGATTATGATGCGCAATGCGTCATCGACCTCGCATGGTATTGTTGATGCATCTGAATCGTGGCTGCGCGAAAGTTCGTGCCAGTCGCGATAGCCGAGTACGCGCGCAAGTGCTTCATGAACTGCTGCCAGCTGCAAGTCTGGAGATAAATGGATAAGATTTTTGGCGGCCTGTTTGGGCCGTCTGAGGTCAGAAAATTGAATTCGCATAGAACCACTCCAGCGGTGCTTATGAGAAGACGTGTCCACTAGGCCCGCGCACCTGGAAGAGGTTCAGACGGCTTTTTGAGACTTCCTGCCCTGGGGCTTCGCCATTGTGGACGGCACGGCCGGATCAGCCAGTCACCATGCTAAATGATTCGGGCGGGAGAGCAAGGTAAAAGGATTTTATGCCACTCGTAATACAGCGGCGGGAGCCGTTATCCACGTGGGACGGTTTCGAGCAATCTTAAAGCACCTGGAACATCACCAACGCATCGACCTCGCCTTTGTCGGCGTGAGCGAAAGCTCCGGGAAGGGTGCCGACAATGTCGAATCCCATCGCTTGCCAGAGTCGAATGGCGCGCTCGTTTGTGCTCACGATCAGATTGAACTGGATGGCCCGATAGCCTCTCTCTCGCGCCTGCTCCAGTGAGTGCTCGCACATCCGGCGTGCGACGCCGCGGCCGGTCGCATCGGCGGCCGTTACATAACCGCAATTGGCGACCTGGGCGCCGCCGCCATCCTGATTGGCGCGCAGATAATAGGTGCCGAGGAGGCGGCCATCTTCTTCGGTGACGAAGGTTTCGCGATCGGCACCCATCCAATAGGCGAGAGCATCTTCCTGCGTCATCTCGTGGGGCAGGGCATAGGTCTCGCCGGCGCGGATAACCGGCCCGATGATCTCCTATATCGCAGACGCATCGGTCCCGCGCGCGGGCCTGACAATCAAATGCTCAATTCCACCGCTTATGATTGCTCCGGTGGCGGAGAACCGTTGGAATTCGCGGCGGCCTCCTGGAGCAGGTGGCGATAGCCGTGCTTGGTCATCCACACCGCGCGCGCCAGATGCGATTCCCAGCAGCGCTTGGTCTTGAGCGGATCTTGCCCCGGATCGCGATGCAGAACGATGCGCGAGACTTCACGCCAGTCGGCATTGTCCGTCCGCGCGTCAAGCAGGCGCAGATAGGTGATAAAGTGCCGCTCGTCATAATGCGTGATGGCCTCGTCGGTGGGGGCAAGATCATCCACATCCGGATCGCGTTCGACTTTCGGAATCATTGGATATCTCCTGGTCTTCCCCCCAACTATCATCAGCGACGCTCGTCACGCACGGAGCCTTCTCCTAAGATTATCCTGAACTGGGATAATCCGAAATCAGGATTACCCGAAGGGCCGGCCTTTATGCCCAAATCCCTCCGCACGCCGCGGCAAAAACATCTGCAGTCGCTCCTGGTTTCCGTGCGGAAAGCGGCGAAGCTTACCCAGATCGACGTGGCCGAACGGCTGGGCCGTCCCCAGTCCTTCGTGGCCAAATATGAAACCGGCGAACGGCGCCTGGATGTCCTGGAATTCCTCGACATCGTCACCGCTCTGGACGCCGATCCCCGCTTGCTTGTTGCCAAGCTCCTGGACCCGCCGGCCGAGCGGACGGCTTTAGGCCGCCGCCGCCGAAAACCTACGCAAGGTTAACGCCCCCGCCAAGACCCTGGCACCCGGCTTTTGGGTAATCCCAACGAGAGGGGCAGGCGGCTCCCATTGATCGTCCCGCCTTGCATCTCCCACCTCCGGACGACGCCAGGTCAGCCTGCCGCGCCAATTCGCAGCCCCGTTTACCGACTTTGCCGCCCTCAGCCGTCTTATTGATGGAATGCGAATGCACATCATTCGCGAGATGCCTCCAGCCACCGAGCACGCGGATGAATAGAGCCCTGAAGACGGAGCCACAGGATGACGAACCACAGCCCGCCGGCCTGGATCCCGCCGCGGGCGGCCGGGAAGGGCGACGGAACCGGGGTCTGAGGCGCCTGGAGGCGGTGCCGCGGCCGGTTCACCGCAGCTCCGCCATTCTGAGGGTTTGGGGGTGGCCGCTGGCGCTCGGCGCCTTGACCATTTTCGGCCTGCTGTCGGCGCTCTTGGGCGAGCGCGGCATCTGGTGGGTGCTGTCTTGGATCGCCCTGTCGATCCCGCTCGCGGTGATCGTCCTCTTCGTGTCACGGGCCTTTTTGCGGCTGGGGCGTGCGCGGTCGCCGACCAAGCGGCCGTAACCGTCCTTTTTGAACATCGGGCGCCCGGACCGGCGCGCCGCCACAGAGTAAAGCCCATGATCGCACGTTTCTTCCGTTCTTTTCGTCCCGGCCGCATTTCGGCGTGCCTCACCATCGCCGGTCTAGGCGTCTTCGGCGCCGGCGCCGCCCTGGCCCAGACCCCGGAACCCGTCGCCAGTGCCCTACTGCCCCACGACCTCTCGCCCTGGTCAATGTTTCTGTCGGCGGACATTGTGGTGAAGGCGGTGATGGTGGGCTTGGCCATTGCCTCGGTCATCACCTGGACGGTGCTGATCGCCAAAAGTCTGGAACTCTCCCGCGCGGTGCGCCGCCAGCGACAGGCGCTCGCCATCGTCGATCAGGCGCGCTCGCTCAGCCACGCCGCGCGTCGGTTGGGCAAAGGCACGGCCGACTCCGCGCTGCTCGATGCGGCCATCGCCGAACTGAAGGTCTCCGCCCATGTGATCGAGGATCGCGACGGCGTGAAAGAGCGCATCGCCTCGCGCCTGGAACGGATCGAGGCGGCCATGGGCCGGCGCATGACCAAGGGCACCGGCGCACTCGCGACGATCGGGGCGACCGCGCCTTTTGTCGGGCTGTTCGGCACGGTCTGGGGCATCATGAACAGCTTCATTGGCATCTCCAAAGCCCAGACCACCAACCTGGCGGTCGTCGCACCCGGCATCGCCGAAGCGCTGCTCGCCACGGCGCTCGGTCTCGTCGCCGCCATTCCGGCGGTGGTCATCTACAACCACTTCGCCCGTCAGATCGCCGCCTACAAGGCGCTGGTGGCCGACACCTCCGCCGCCGTGCTGCGGCTGGTTTCGCGCGATCTCAGCGGTGGGCTGCACGAGTCCGATGCTGACGTCAAAATGGTCGCGGAGTAGCGTGCGTGTCGATCCGGATGCAGCATGGCGACGACGATCTCGCCGAAACCCACGAGATCAACGTCACCCCCTTCATCGATGTGATGCTGGTGCTGCTGATCATCTTCATGGTCGCAGCGCCGCTTGCCACGGTCGATATCAAAGTCGATCTGCCGGCCTCCACGGCCGAACCCCAGCCGCGCCCCGACAAGCCAATCTATCTGACGGTGAAGGCCGATCACGCCCTCACGCTCGGCGACGATCCGGTGACCAAGGACGATCTTGGTGCGGCGATCGACCGGCTCAGCGGTGGCGACAAGGACCAGCGCGTGTTCCTGCGCGCCGACAAGACGGTCGACTACGACACCTTGATGCAGACGATGAATGCGCTGCGCGCCGCCGGTTATCTCAAGGTCGCCCTGGTCGGTCTGGAAGACGGCGAGGCACAATGAATTCGGCCGTGCCCGTCGATGCCCCACCGATGCAGCAGGCTTCGCCGGCAAACGAGTCCGAGACGCCGCCTGCGACCGCAACCTTGCCCGAAATGCTTTGGCGCGACGAGGACGCGCGCGCGCGAAAGCGCTGGGCGATCTGCTTTGCCGTCGTCATCGCGCTGCATGCCGGTCCGGCCGTCTTCGCGGCGCTCTGGATCCCGTCCGCAGACCCGCGCGCCGCGCCGCCGTCCTCGGCGATCATGATTCAGTTGGCGCCGATGCCAGCCGCACCGCCCGCGCCTCCGACCGAGATTCCGCCCGGTCCCAAACAGCAGCGCGTCGAAAAACCCAAGCCGCAGCAGCCGGTGCGAAAGGCCAAGCCGAAACCCAAAGTCGAACCCGTGCGCAAGGCGGCCGTGCCGTTGCCCACGCAACAGGAGCCGGAGCGGCCGCACACCGAGACCAAGCCGCCGGTGGCGCAGACCACAGCGCCTCCGAGCGCGGTCGCACCACCGGCGCCGGCCGCAGCGCCCGCTGTCAGCGCGCCGGCCGAAGCCGCGATGACGGCTCCCAATTGGCAGGGCCTCCTTCTGGGACGGCTCGAACAGTTCAAACGGTATCCCGATGAGGCGCAGGCGCGCCGGCAGCAAGGCGTCGCCTATCTGCGCTTTGTGATGGATCGCAACGGCAAGGTGCTGAGCTTTCGCATCGAGAAATCCTCCGGCTATGACCTTCTCGACAAGGAAGCGCTCGCGCTGATCCAGCGGGCGCAGCCGCTGCCCAAACCGCCGGCCTCGGTCCCGGGCGACCGGCTCGAACTCGTGGTCCCGGTCGAGTTCTTTCTCAACGGACGCAAATAGACGATGGCCGCGTCATCGCATTTCAGCGCGCCCGGCCGGTTGGCTTCGACACGCCGCTGGCTGCGCGGCAAGCGCGCGCTAATCCTCGGCACGGTCGTTCTCCTCATTCTCCTCTATGCAGTGGCGCTGGCGGCGCGCGATCCCGTCTCCGGTTTTGAAACCGCGCACGTGGTCGCCGGCACGGTCGAAGAGACCGTCACGGCGCTCGGCAAGATCCAGCCCAGCCGCTATGTCGATGTCGGCGCGCAGGTCTCCGGGCAGCTCAAACGCATCCTGGTGCAGCCCGGCGACACGGTGAAGGCCGGCCAATTTCTGGTCGAGATCGATCCGCAGCTTCAGGCCGCGAAGGTCGATGCCGATCGTGCCCAACTCGCGCAACTCAAGGCCAATCTCAAGGATGGCGTTGCCCAGGCTGAATTCGCGGCCGGCGAGTTTCACCGTCAGGAAGTGCTCAAGCGCGATGACGCCACGCGCGACGATACGTTTGCTGGGGCGCGCCGCGACATGCGCTCGACCGCCGCCAAGGTCGAAGCAACGCGTGCGCAGATTCAAGAAGCGGAATCGACACTGAAGGCCGATGAAGCCCAGCTCGGCTATACCCGCATCTTCGCGCCGATGGCCGGCACCGTGGTGTCGGTCGATGCGCGCGAAGGCCAGACCATCAACGCCAACTATGCCGCGCCGCTGCTTTTGCGCATCGCCGATCTTTCGACGCTGACCGTGTGGACGCAGGTGTCCGAGGCCGACG
>JBDZUN010000015.1:22017-27444 GCA_040255145.1 Hyphomicrobiales bacterium
TTCGCCCCGGGATGGCGCTCTATTTCACGACGCTGGGTTATGGCGACCGCCGCTGGACGGGCCGCTTGCGCCAGGTTCTGCCGGCGCCGCCCAAGCCTGCCAATACGGGCGGGGCGAGCGATAGCGGCACATCCTCGGCCGCGGCGTCGGGTGCGGGCAATGTCGTGCTCTACACAGCGCTGTTCGATGTCGCCAATCCCAAGGGCGAGCTCAAGCCCGAGATGAGCGCCCAGGTGTTCTTCGTCACGGGATCGGCGCGCGACGTGCCGACCGTGCCGATGACGGCGTTGACGCCGAGCGACGCCGCGGCGGGGCGCTACACAGTCCAGGCCGTCGTCGGCCGCCACCTCGAAACCCGAACCGTGCGCATCGGCGTCCATGACCGCTTCACCGCCGAGGTGCTGAGCGGGCTCAAGCCGGGCGACGCGGTCGTGACCGGCGCCAAGGCGGATACCGACCGGCCGTCGCTGCTCGGATTCCGGTTATGACGGCGGCGGCCGATCATGCGCCGCTGATCGTCCTTCAGGACGTTTGCAAAACCTATGACAGCGGCGCTGGTTCCGTCGAGGTTCTGCGCGGCATTACACTCACCATCGAGGCGGGGGAATTCGTCGCCATCATGGGCGCGTCGGGCTCGGGCAAATCAACCCTGATGAATCTGCTCGGTCTGCTCGATCGGCCCAGCGCCGGCCGCTATCGTTTTGCCGGCGATGATGTCTCGGGCCTCGATCGTGACGATCGCGCCCGGCTGCGCCGTCATGCGTTCGGCTTCGTCTTTCAGCAATACAATCTGATTCCGACCGCCACGGTGCTGGAGAATGTCGAGGCCCCGGCGATCTATGCCGGCCTCATGCCCAACGAGCGCCGTGCCCGCGCTGCCGCCCTGCTGGCGCGTCTCGGTCTCGAGGGCAGGGGCGGGTCGCGTCCGGGGCAGCTTTCCGGTGGCCAGCAGCAACGCGTCTCGATCGCCCGGGCACTGATCAACGGCGGCCATGTGATCCTCGCCGACGAGCCCACCGGCGCGCTCGACAGCCAGAGCGGAACCGAGGTGATGGCGCTTCTCAGCGAACTCGCGACGCAGGGCCACACCGTCATACTTATCACCCATGATCGCAGCGTTGCAGCCGCCGCCGACCGGCTGATCGAGATTGCCGACGGGCGTATTGTCTCGGACCGCCGTACGCGGCCGCAGCCGTCCCAATGCTATAGCGATTTCAGCCACGACGATGTAGGCGCGAGCTTGCGCGCCGATATGGGCGAAGCGTTTCGCGCTGCCCGCCGTGCGCTGGCCGCCAGCCCGGTGCGCACCGCGCTGACGCTCACCGGCATCATCATCGGCGTCGCCGCGGTGATCGCCTTGATGGGGATCGGCGAGGGCGCCCGGCAGAGCGTGCTCGATCAGCTCGCCATCTTCGGCACCAATCGCCTCTATGTGATTCCGGGAAATCAGAACGGACGCGGTCCCGGCGGCACCTTGTCGGCATCCGACGCCGGCATCGTGCGCGGCCTGCCCAATGTCGCCGCCGCGATGCCCTATCTGCAGGACAAGGTCACTGTGCGCTTCGGCAATGTCGATGCGCGGACCACGGCCACTGCCGTCACCACGGATTATCCGCGCATCCTCAATTGGCCGATCGCTGATGGTGTCTTTTTCAGCAAGCAGGACGAACAGAGTCTCGCGACCGTCGCCGTCATCGGAGATAAAGTGAAGCGCACGCTGTTTCCTGGCGGCGCCAACCCCTTGCGCAAATACATCCTCGTCAACAATGTGCCGTTCCAGGTCGTCGGTGTTCTTTCCGAGAAAGGCGCGATCTCCGGCGATGCGGACGATGACGACACCATCGCCATTCCGTTTTCGACCGGCAGCCAGCGCATCTTCGGCACGCCCTATGTCTCTTGGATCTCGGTGCTGGTCGACGATCTCGCCAAGGCGACCCAGACCAGCGATGCGATCACCGCGGCGCTCGTCGCCAAGCACCGTGTCCATGACTTCAGCGTCTTCAACAAGGCCGCGAGCATCGAGGCCAAGAACAAGGCGCAGAACAGCCTGACGCTGCTTCTGGGATTCACGGCCGCGATCTCGCTGCTGGTGGGCGGCATCGGCGTGATGAACATCATGCTGATGAATGTGACCGAGCGCACGCGCGAGATCGGCATCCGCATGGCCATCGGCGCGCGCACCATAGATATTCTGCGGCAGTTTCTCATCGAAGCGCTGGTGCTCTCGGCGGTGGGCGGCGGAGCGGGCCTCGTCCTCGGCCATCTTGCCGGGCTGGTCGCGGTGCTGTGTGGCACACGGGTGATCTTCACGCTGCACGCCGCCATCGCCGCCGTCGTCTGTGGTGTGCTGACCGGGCTGGTATTCGGCTACATGCCGGCGCGCCGCGCCGCGCGGCTCGATCCCGTCCTGGCCCTGGCGCGGGAGTGAGCGGGATGCGGCGTCTCGTGGCTCTTCCACTCATGTCCATCGCGCTCGCAGGGTGTGCCTATAACCCTTCGTCGGATCGCCCCTCCGTCGATCTCCCGGCGACGCTTGCGACAGCACCCGTATCGGCAGCAGCGCCCTGGCCGGACGCCGCCTGGTGGCGCGGCTTCAACAGCACCGAACTTGATCGCCTGATCGGTGAAGCGCAAACGCGCAATCAGGATCTGGCCGCCGCCGTCGCGCGTATTCACCAGCAGGCAGCCCTGGCGCGTGTCGCCGGCGCGCCGGTTCTGCCATCCCTCGGCATCAGCGCCGATGCTGTTCATCAGAGCAGCAATGGCAGCAATGGCGGCGCGAGCGGCACCTTCGCCGATGCCACCCTGACCGCGAGCTATGAGCTCGATCTGTGGGGCGTCAACAGCGCGGCTTTCGCCGCCGCCAAGGCGTCGCTGGCAGCGAGCCGCTTCGACCGCGAAGCAGTGACGCTCAGCGTGACGGCCGCCGTGGCCGACAGTTATTTCCAGCTTCTCTCGGCGCGCGAGCGCCTGGCGATCGGGCGCGAGAATCTCGCCAACGCCCGCGCCGTTCTGAATCAGGTCGAAGCGCGCGCCCGCGCCGGCAGCGCGCTGGCCCGCGATGAGGCCGAACAGCGGGCCCTGGTGGCAACGCAGAAGGCCGCCATTCCGCCTTTGGAGCAGGCCGAGACGGAGGCGCTCGCCTCGCTCGCCCTTCTCCTCGACCGGCCCGCGCAGAATTTCACGGTTGCGGGTGGAAGCCTCGACGCCATTGTTGCACCGCCGGTCGAGCCCGGTCTGCCGTCGGAGCTTCTGACGCGCCGGCCCGACATCGCCACTGCCGAAGCGCAGCTCGCGGCTGCCTCCGCCAACGTCGCCGCCGCGCGCGCTGCGATGTTGCCGAAGATCGACCTCACCGGCGCCGGCGGTATCCTGTCCGCCGCCGTGTCGGGCGCCGGTGGCGGGACGAATTTTCTCTACACACTCGCGGCCGGACTCACCCAGCCCATCTTCGACAACGGTGCGCTCGCAGGACAGCGTGATTACGCCATCGGCCGGCGCGAAGAACTGGTCGCCCAATATCGAAGAGCCGTGGCTGCGGCTTTCGCCGATGTGCAACGGGCGCTCCAGGCCATCGACCACCTGACCCGTCAGCAGATTGCGCAGCGCCGTGCTGTAGACCAGTCACGACGGGCCTTCGCACTCGATCAGACGCAGTACCGGGCCGGCGCCGAGGATCTCCTCAGCGTGCTCGACACACAGCGCGTGCTGTTCTCAGCCGAGGATCAGCTCGCGCAAATCCGGCTGGCCCGCCTGCAGGCGGTGGTCGGCCTCTACAAGGCTTTGGGTGGGGGATGGAAGCAGGGAGATCCGCCATGACCAAACGGCTGGAAGCGCTTTGTCGGGACCACGGCCTGCGCATGAACGGCAAGCGATCGCTCATTCTCCAGATCATGGACGAGGCGAATGACCATCCGACCGTCGAGGATGTCTATAAGCGCGTCATCGCGCGCGACCATGATATCTCCATCGCCACCGTCTACCGCACCCTCAATCTGCTCGCCGATGCAGGCTTGCTGGCCCGTCTCGAACTCGGCGACGGACGGGCCCGCTACGAAGAAGCCGACGGTAGACGGCATGAACACCTCGTCGATGTGCATAGCGGCGATGTCGTGGAGTTCCGCGAGCCGAGCATCGAGCAACTCATCCGCGAGACGGCCGAGCGCCTTGGGTATCGTCTGCTCGATTACCGGTTGGAACTGTTCGGCGAATGCCGCGACGGCCGTGGCGACCAGGATTTGCGCTGGTCTTTCGGTCTGCCCGTCGAACCTGCACCCGGCGCCAAGCTCCGCCTCGCGGGGAGCCAGGGGCGAAAGAGGCGGATTCGAAAACATGATCGCCTCACACGATCCGCGAACGCTTAGGCTTAATCGGCAATCAGTGTCGCGGCTTGACTGCCTCGTCATCGGACCATGCCGCATTGTCTTCGTCGGGCGTCACAAAGATCGCGTGAATGTCCTCCGCGATGCAGGCGGTGTGTGCGCTGCCACGCGGGATCAGCACCATGTCGCCCGATCCGACTTGCAGGACTTCCTCCTGGCCATCGCACGACCGTATCGTGAACCGCATCCGCCCCTGGATGAGCATGAGCAACTCGTCGCCGCCGTCGTGGCGTTCCCAGAACCCTTCCGTCGATCCGGCCTTGATCTTGACGACGCCGATCATGCAACACGCGGCGCTCTTGTAGCGGCCCACAATGCGCGGCCGGTCTGGGTCTTGGAGCGCCTCAAGCTCGCGGGTTATCGAGAACGTTGGCAAAACCGTAACTCCCTAGAATCCACTGACCGCCTGAAGCAGAAGGATGGGACAGCGGCGCGACATGGACGGTGTGCGTGTCACCGCCCATTTGAGAATGGCCGTTTTGCACATCAGTAAGGCGCCCGTGACATCCAGCAATGCGAGGGACCCGTCGGCGACAAGGGCCGGTGCGAAATGAACACGCAACGGGAGTCGGCACAAGGCGATCGGGGTTGCCAACATCGGCCTGCCTCTATCGCACAAGACTCATAGCACCGTTGCGATAGACCGGGCCCTGCACGCGGTCGCCCGTCATCGCATTGGTCTGATACTGTTGCGTGACGCCTGCGAGGGTCTTGGCATTGAGGGTGGCCCGGAACACCGCGAACCCGGCGGAGTCCACAAAGGGCGGAGCCTTTCCCGCCGGATATAGGCTGCGCTTGCCGGCGTCCGGAGCCTCGTGCCGGACACCGCCGCTGACTGTGAGGTCGACCAGCAGTTGATCGTCGCGCCAGCGGGCCGACCCGGTCGCCCCCAATTCGGCATCGTCTAGCAGGAAGGAGCCGGTCACGATGTAATCCCCCGACGGCAGCGCGACAAACGCCAGCCGCACGGTGGCTTTCTCGCCATCGTCGCCTAACCAGGCCCAGCGATGCTCCCCATCATAGGTCAGTGCCGAAACGGCCGCGT
>JBDZUN010000251.1:0-4926 GCA_040255145.1 Hyphomicrobiales bacterium
GGCCATGCCTTCCCGGGGATCAAGCGGCAGACCCAAGGTCGTGCAGCAGGATGTCGACCACGCCGTCAGGATCCGAGACCATGGCGTCGTGCCCGGTATGCAGCACATGGAACCGCCAACTCGGGTCGGCGCGCAGCTTGGCGGCCGCGTCAAACGGCCCCATGGCCGGATCGTCGCAATAGACGTAGGTGCGCGGAATCGCCGCGACCCGGTTGTCCGGCCCCTCGTGCCGCTCGGTATAGGCCTTGCGCGGATGCGGCCGGAGCTGGCGGTTCAGCCAGGCGACGTCGTCCGGGGCGAACACGCCGAAGAAATCGGCCGCGGGCACGCCCGGCCGCGGCCCGTCGCCCTGCTCCATCCGCGTCTTCAAACGTGTGCTGAAGTCCGCCCCGATCTTGTCGAGCGCGGATTCGCCGTGCTTGGGCAGCATCGCGTCGAGATAGACCAGATGGCGCAGCCGCTCCGGCATCTTCTCGCCGACGCCGGTGATGACCATGCCGCCGTAGGAATGGCCGACCAGCACCACGTCGTCGATCTCCTCCGCCTCGATCAGCGCACAGATATCCTGGACGTGGGTGTGGAGGCCGGTCTCCGGTGTCGCGAGATGCGCACGCTCGCCCAGGCCGGTCAGGGACGGCGCCCAGACCTCGTGGCCGGCGGCGCGCAGGCGCGTCGTGACCCGCTTCCAGCACCAGCCGCCGTGGAACGCACCGTGGACCAGGACGAATCGGGCCATTGGCAATCTCTCCCGTCGCTTTTGTCCTAGAGTCGTTCATCGTTTCATGGAAACGCTGAACCACCTCTAAGTCCTTGGTTTATCGCGTTTCCGAACCGCAAAAGTGGCGTCCACTTTTGCTGGAAACACTCTGGCGGCGCAAGGCGCGCACCGCCCTCAGGTACGCAGGGTCAGGCCGCCGTCGACCACCAGGCCGTGGCCGGTCACGAAGGCGCTGTCCTCGGACGCCAGGAACAGGGCGGCGCGGGCGATGTCGGTGGGCTCGCCCAGCCGGCGCAGCGGTGACTTGCGCGCCCAGACCTTGGCGATGTCCTCGTTGGCGAAGCTTTGCCGCGTCATGCCGGTCTGGATCGCGCCGGGCAGGATGTAGTTCGCGGTGACGCCGAACTTGCCGAGCTCGAGCGCCAGCGTGCGCGTCAGCCCGGCGACGCCGGCCTTCGACGCGCAATAGGCGGCGAGGCCGTAATCCGTCTCCTCCGCCATCACCGAAGCGATGTTGATGATCCGGCCCGCCTTGCTCTGCTTCAGGCGCGGGATCGCCGCACGGCACAGCAGGAACTGCGCGCGCAGGTTGATGTTGAGCGTGTGGTCCCACTCCGCGTTCGACATCGTCTCGGCCAGCGCGGTGGGCGCGACGCCGGCATTGTTCATCACGATGTCGAGGCCGCCGCCATGGGCAAAGGCCGCGGCGACCATGGCCTCGCCCGCATCGTCGGCGCCGACGTCCTGGGCGAGCACCGCGATCGCGTCCTTGCCGCCGTGGGCCTCGGCCAGGCGTTCGGCCGAAAGATCGACCGCCAGCACCTTGGCGCCCTCGGACGCGAACAGGTGGACGGTGGCCCGCCCGATGCCCGACGCCGCGCCGGTCACGATCGCCGTCTTCCCGGTCAAGCGCATGGCGTTTCCCCCCCGTGGTTGCCGCGCGGGGACTTTAACAGGCCGGGATGTCGATGGAAGACGCGTCTGGCGGATTAAGTGGCTCGGCCCCGGAAACCGGTCTCGGGGCTTGGGGGGCTGAACGGGCGGTTCCCGGAGCCGAGCCTAGGTCTCAGATACGCGTGACCTCACTTCGAATCTGACCGGCCATTACGGCCAGCAGAGGACCGAACTACGGCGACAATGTGGCGTGCGCCGGATGGGGACCGGCTTGTGCGGGGGGCTCATGCACGCCAATTGTGGCTGTGAAGTCGCATCCAATTACCCAACGCGCCAACG
The DNA here is from genome assembly GCA_040255145.1 of Hyphomicrobiales bacterium. Taxonomy (GTDB): domain Bacteria; phylum Pseudomonadota; class Alphaproteobacteria; order JBDZUN01; family JBDZUN01; genus JBDZUN01. The sequence goes on from JBDZUN010000251.1 coordinate 1,952, forward strand.
GCGCGAAGGTTCGACGCCACCGGAAGGGTCCGCACATGCACAAGACCGTCGCCATGTCCGATCGCCTGCTCGACTACGTGGTCGCGAACGGCGTGCGCGGGCACCCGGTGCTGGACAAGATCCGGCGCGAGACCGCGGCTCTGGGCGACCTGGCGGTGATGCAGATTCCGGCGGATCAGGGCGCTTTCATGCAGTTACTGGCGCGCAGCATCGGCGCGCGCCGGGCGATCGAGGTCGGCACCTTCACCGGCTACAGCGCGTTGGCCGTCGCGCTGGCATTACCGGCGGATGGCGGCGTGACCTGCTGCGAGCTGAACCCGGACTATGCGGCGAAAGCACGCAGTTACTGGGCGGAAGCCGGCGTGGCCGACCGGATCGAGGTGCGGGTCGGCCCGGCGGCCGAGACGCTGGAGCGGATCCTGCGCGCGCCGCCGCCGGGGCTGTACGATTTCGCGTTCATCGACGCCGACAAGACCGGCTATCCGGTCTACTACGAACGGTGCCTCGCGCTGTTGCGGCCGGGTGGGCTGCTCCTGCTCGACAACATGCTGTGGTCCGGCAAGGTCGCCGACCCAGATGCGCGCGACGAGAGCACCGAGACCATCCGCGCGCTGACCCGGCGCATCCACGAGGACGCGCGCGTCGACGCCTGCCTGCTGACCGTCGCCGACGGGCTGCTGCTGTGCCGCAAGCGTTGAGCCGGACGCGCGATTGGCCTAAGACAGTGGCGTGACGCATGGCGTCCCACGTGCAAGCATGACATCGACGGGGAGGCGGCCCGCGCCCGTGTCAGACATCACACCCTTGCGCTTCGGCCGGTCCGCGGGACCCGAACCCGGACTGGCCGTATCGCTGCTCTCGGGGCGCGAGCGCGACGCCGCGCGCGTGTTCTTCGGGCGAGCCGAGCTCAACCTGATCCTGTCGATCTACGGCCACATGGTCGCCGCCGGCGAATGGCGGGACTATGCCATCGACAGCCTGAAGGACGCCGCGGTGTTCTCGGTATTCCGCCGCACGAGCGAGGTGCCGCTCTACCGCATCGAGAAGCAGCCCAAGCTGGCGCGGCGCCAGGGCGCCTATGCGGTGGTCGCGGCGAGCGGCCACGTCCTGAAGCGCGGCCACGACCTGCGCCAGGTGCTGAAGGTGCTGGAACGGAAGGCGCTGCGCCTGGTCGAGGCGGAGTGACCGGCCGCCGCGCGCCTTATACCAAGGCTTGTCGATCGGGACCGATCGACAAGCGCCTCAAGCGCCGGCGCTCGCCTCCGCTCGCTTGGCTTTCCTTGCATTAGCTCGGGCGCGCGGTCGCACTTGCCAAGGCCCGATGAGTCAGGCTCATCGGGCCTTGGTCTTAGCGCCGTTCACCGTTTCATGGAAACGCTGAACGATCTCCAAGTCCTTTTTTGCCGGAAACGCTCTATCCCGGCCGGATCATCTCGAACAGTTCCGTCACCTCGGCATAGTCGCCGCGATAGCCGCAGCGCGCGATCGGACGCGCGGCCGCGGTATCGAACCGGCCGTCGCGGATATAGGCCGGGTCGATATGGACTGCGACCACCTGACCCAGCACCAGATGACCGTTGAGCGGCGCGCCATCGAGGTCCTTGAGCCGCAGGATCTGCAGCACCTTGCATTCAAGCGCGGCCGGCGCGTCGGCGACGCGCGGCGGCCGGACCAGCCGGCACGGCGCGGGCGCGAGGCCGGCCAGCGCCATTTCGTCCACCCCGTGCGCGACGCCGGCCGAGGTGGCGTTCATCGCCTCGGCCAGCGGGCGGGTCGCCAGGTTGGCGACGAATTCGCCGGTGGCCCGGCAATTGTCGGCGCTGTCCTTCCAGCCTTCGCTGGCGAAGCCGACGATCGGCGGGCTGGTATGGAAGGCGTTGAAGAAGCTGTAGGGCGCGAGGTTGACCCGCCCCGCTTCGTCCAGCGTCGTGATCCAGCCGATCGGGCGGGGCGCGACGATCGCCTTGATCGGGTCGTGCGCCAGGCGATGACCGTGCGCCACCTCGTAGAAATGGAACGGCTTCCGCGCCAGCGCCGGTTCGGCGGAGTTCGTATCCATGTCCATACCAGCGCTCGGCCCCAAGCCCTGGCGATCGGCCTTAGTGGTTGGCGACCGGCGGCCCGGCCGGACGGGTGCCGGAACGGTGATCGCCGCCATTGCCGCGATTGGCGGCATGGCCATGGTCGCCGCCCGGCCCGTGCCCGCGGTCGCCGCCGGCCGGGCCGCGCGCCGGAGCGGAATGCTGCGGCTGGTGGGACGGACCGGGGCGCGCCGCCGGCCTCGGCTGGGCGGCGGGCGGGCGGTTGTTGGTGTTGGGACGATGGTTGGTGTTGGGACGATGGTTGGCGTTGGGGCGATGGTTGGCGTTGGGACGATGGTTGGCGTTGGGACGGTTGTTGGAATTGTAGTCGTGGCCCCCGCGCCCGCGATATTCCGGATGCTTCCGGACATAGACGTCGCGCTCGCGATAGAACGACTTGTTCCGGTAATGGTCGTCCCAATAGTTGAAGCTGAAGCTGAGGATCGGGATGCCGATGCGTGGGCCATTGCCGGGAACGGGCATCCAGCGACCGCCATAGGCATAGGCGATCTTGTCGGCGCGCATCCAGCCGCGATAGCCCTGAAACGACACGTCGCACCAGTTCCAGCCGTTGAGGCAGCCGTAAATCTGCAGCGGATTGCCGCGGTCGAGAATCACAACCTGCGGATAGTCCGCGCCCGGCCCGGCGCGCAGCGCGCCATATTGCGAGACATAGCCGTTTTCCGCGTGGGCGGCCGCCGGAACGAGGATCGCGCCGAACAGAAGTCCGGCCAGCAGCGACTTCAAGCGCACGTTATCCTCCGCATGACATTCCCCTATCCGAAACCGGGCAATACTTGCCCTTGCTTTAAACGGAACGCGCGGCAGGCCGATCCAATGGCACAGGCCAAGATTTATCGGCTTCCGCCGTCAGTGGCCCATGCGCAGCAGGGC
>JBDZUN010000252.1:0-4412 GCA_040255145.1 Hyphomicrobiales bacterium
CGTGCTAGATCGACCGCCCCGACAGGACAGGAGGATACAGGCCATGAGCGAGCCGCGCTCGGCCTTTCTGCGCGCCGTGACGGCGCGCGGCTACATGCACCAGTGCACCGACATCGAAGCGCTCGACCGGCGCGCTTCGGCCGGCGCGGTGATCGGCTATATCGGCTTCGACTGTACGGCGTCCAGCCTGCATGTCGGCAGCCTGGTCCAGATCATGATGCTGCGGATGCTGCAACGGACCGGCAACAAGCCGATTGTCGTGCTGGGCGGCGGCACCAGCCGCATCGGCGACCCGTCGGGCCGCGACGAATCGCGCGGCCTGCTGACCGATGCCCAGATCGCCGCCAACCGCGACGGCATCCGGCGGGTCTTCGACCGTTTCCTCACGTTCGGCGACGGGCCGACCGACGCGATGATGATCGACAATGCCGAATGGCTCGACGGCCTCGCCTATATCCCGTTCCTGCGCGAATACGGCCGGCACTTCTCGGTCAACCGCATGCTCAGCTTCGACAGCGTGCGGCTGCGGCTGGACCGCGAGCAGCCGCTGAGCTTCCTGGAATTCAACTACATGATCCTCCAGGCTTACGATTTCCTGGAGCTGTCGCGCCGCCGCGCCTGCACCTTGCAGATGGGCGGCAGCGACCAGTGGGGCAATATCGTCAACGGCGTCGAGCTGATCCGCCGCGTCGATGGCGGCGAGGCCTACGGCCTGACCAGTCCGCTGATCACGCTGGCCTCGGGCGCCAAGATGGGCAAGACCGCCGCCGGCGCCGTGTGGCTCAACCCGGACATGCTGTCGCCCTGGGACTATTGGCAGTTCTGGCGCAACACCGCCGACGCCGATATCGGCCGGTTCCTGCGGCTGTTCACCGAATTGCCGCTGGATGAGGTGGCACGGCTGGAAGCCCTGCAGGGCGCGGAGGTGAACGACGCCAAGAAGGTGCTGGCCAACGAGGCGACGCGCATGGCCCACGGCGCGGACGCGGCGGCGGAAGCGGCCGAAACCGCCCGCGCCACGTTCGAGGAGGGCGGCGCCGGCGCCGCGCTGCCCGTGCTGACCGTCGGACGCGCGGAGCTTGAGACCGGCCTGCCCGTGACCGAGGCGCTGCACCGCGCCGGCTTTTGCGCGTCGAAGGGCGAGGCCCGGCGGCTGGTGCGCAACGCCGGCGTCAAGATCAACGACATGCCGGCGACCGACGAGAACCGGCGGCTCGATCCGTCCGACCTCGATCAGACCGGCACGATCAAGCTGTCGGCCGGACGTAAGAAGCACGTTCTGGTGCGGATCGGCTAAGCCCGCGCGCCGAGCCGCTTACTTCTTCATCCAGGCGCCGGATTCGTTGAGTACGTATTGCCCGGCCGGGGTGCGGTCGATCAGCTCCTTGCCGGCGACGGCGCCGATCTGCTCCGCCGTCGTGCCGTTCTGCGCCGCGATCTTGGCATATTGCGCGCGGCGCTGCTGGTTGATCCCCGCGACCAACTGGAGCACGTCGGCCGCGGGCGCATCGCCCACCGGGCCGACCAGGCCGTCCGGTCGCTCACCGATCTTGCCGGCGGCCTTGGCCGCCATCAGGCGGTCGCCGATACCTTGGGCGTGGGCGCGCGCCGGCACACCCACCACCGGGCCGAGCGCCGCGCCGGCCAGGACCACCAGGGCGTCGCGCCGGTTCATTTCGACATCCCCGGCACGCCGAACAGGTCGGGATTCTGCGCAATCGCGCTTTCGACGTCGCGCTCCACCTTCACGCGTACTTCCTGCTGAATATGAATGTTCATGTTGATCTCGATCGGTTTGTCGGGCGCCTCGACCCGGACCGTCGGCTGGCAGGCCGCCAGCGCGAAGGCCAGTGCACCGAGCAGGACAGGGCGGCCGATGAGGCCGGGGCATGTCACGGTCAATTCTGATCCAATGCCTTGATCTGGGCCTGTATACGGTCGGGCAGGTGATAGGCGGCGACGCCGCGGCGCAGGATCGTATCCAGCGCGCCGGTCAAATTCAAAGTGAACCGCACCGCCTTCCCGTCATAGAGGTCCGGATTGCGGCCGCCCAGGACCAGCACGGCGCGGCTTTCGCCGCCGGATACGCCATCCAGGGCGAGGCTGAGCCGGTCGTAGTGAAAATTCTGCAGCGCCTTCAGCGCGACGGCGGCCTGCCCGTGGGACAGCGCCACGGGCGGATGGTCGGGTTGATAGGCGATGGTGCCGCCGCTCGATTCGAGCGAGGCGTCCCGCACGGTGATCTTACCGTCGGCGAGGCGCAGCGGTACGTGGCCGGACAGCGTGCCGGTCCCGCTCAATCCGTCGATGCCGATCAGCGCCAGCACCTTGGCCACCGCGATATCGGAGAGCACGAGAACCGTCGTCGTCTGTCCACCATTGTCTGGCGCCGTCGCGAATGGGTACGCCGTGACCGTACCGCCGGCCCATTCCGCGCGCGCCTCGCTGACCGTGAGCCGCCGATCCTGTGCCAGTCCGAGATTGAGCGAGACGTTGCGCAGCGGGATTCCGAGATCCAGCGTGTCGATGTGGATGTGCTGCGGCGCCGGCAGAACCAGCGGCACAAGCCGGCTCGCGTTCAGCGTCGCATCGATGCCGCTGGCGGTGATCCCAGCCGCCGTGATCGCCCCGCCCTTGACCTGCAGCACGCCGTGGTTGTTCGCGCCCTTGCGGTCCCAGGCCGCTTCGCCCATCGCCTCGAAATCGCCGGCGATACTGTCGATCGCCGTCAGACCGGGCAGGGCCCGCGCGCGCCAATTAGCGTCCGGCGCGATGCGGATCGGGCCGACGCGGAGGCGCGCGCCACCGATAGCGGCCGGGCCCCATTGGAAGTGTCCCTCGAACGTCAGCCCGCCCCAGGTCTGAGCGCCCTTCCCGTCCACCACGATCCGGTCGGGAATATCGCCGCGGACCTTCACGGACAGGTCCACCGGGGTAAACCAGGGCGACGGGCTGGCATCACGCAACTCGGCGTCCACCGCCCCGTGGCCGAAGCCGTCGCCGCGATCGAACGTCCAGCGCACCTTCCCCAGCGCGAATTGGCGCGGCGCCCCGTCCGCGCTGCGCCGCCAGGCCAGGTCGAGCTGTCCGATCCGCCCCTCCGAGGCCATGCCGAGCCGGCCGCCGGCGCGCTTGAACAGGGTCAGGATCGCGACATCCGGCTTCGATTGCAGGCAGGTCGTCGCGACCGGCCCGAAATGCGTCGCGCCGGTTTCGACGTTCGCCGCTTGGAGCTGCATGCAGTCGGGCACCGTCAGGGCGATCTCTCCATCCACCAGCGCCATCGACAACGGCCCCTTCAGGCGGAGGCCGGTGAGCCGGAAACCCTTCAGCGCGACTGCGCCCTGGCCGCTTACCGTGAGATGAGCCGCATGCGGAGCCGCCGTGCCCTGGAAATCGACCGCGCCGTCGATCCGGCCCTCGCCGCGCCCGATCAGTGCGGGATCAAGCGCCTTGACCCGCACGTTGCCCGAGACTGTCCTGGCGCCGCCGGCGCTCGGGGACATCCGCAAGCGGGCCGAGACCTGACTGGCATCCGAACGAATGTCGATGTTCCCGGTCACGTCCTTACCGTGAAGGCGCAGTGCGACCGCGAAGGTGCCCGCCCGGCTTTGGCCGCGGATCTTGCCGTCGAGCGCGACGGCCGCGGAGAGGTCCGCGCCTTGCCGGTGCGCCGTGATCCGGCCGGAAAAACCGTCGGCCGTCAGTTCGTCGACGGGCAGGGTCAGGTGGTTGAGCTTGACGTCGATCCGCTCGTCGTCCGGCGCGACCCTGATCGCCGCCGTGCCCGTCGCAACGGCCTGGCTGTGTTCGACGCGCACCGGGCCTTCGACCGCGATCGCCCCGTCCTTGCCCTGGTTGACGGCGAAGCCGGACGACGCCAGCAGCAGCGCACCGGCTGGCGTCGCGACCGTGACGGCGACGTCGCGCATGGCAATCGCACCGCTCAGCAGGCCGGGCCACCCGTCGCCGGCCGCCATCTCGGGGCCGGGCAGCCAGCCGGGGAGGACCGCGCCCGGCCCCCAGGGGCGCAGTTCGAGGCGTACCCCGGCCAAGCCGACGCGGTCGAGCGCTCCCTCGCGCAGGCCGTTTAGGGAAAACCAGGCATCCGCCTGTTGGATGCGGTTCATGCCGCCGGCGTCGAGCACCACATCCATCAGCCGCACACGGCCCCATGTGAGCTGGGCGCGGCCGATGCTGGCGCCAGGAAACCCCGCCTCTCGCAATGCGCGGTCGGCCACCCGTGCTACTACGATCGGCGCGACGGCATAGACCATCAGCAGGACGATCACGACGGCCAGCAGCACGCGAAGCCAAAGCGGGCTTGGCGTCGCCCGCCGCGTCCCGGTCGGCTTGATCCACCTACCTTTGGGCACCGGCGCCACCCGGTCGCGCGGGGATGCGGCTTGCGG
>JBDZUN010000252.1:4422-4908 GCA_040255145.1 Hyphomicrobiales bacterium
CCATCGGCCTGTTGTACGTCGAATATCGAGGATCCCGCCATGCGCATGCGAGCCATTGCACTCTGCGGCGCCGCCGCCATCGCGTTTTTTGCCGCGGCCGGCGCCGCGGAGGCCGATACGCCGGCCGACATCGCGAAGCGCATCACGCTGCCGGCAGGCTTCCACATCGCCGTTTGGGCGGCGGTGCCGGGCGCACGCGAAATGGCGGTCGCGCCCGATCTTCACGCCGTGTTCGTGTCGGATGAGAACGACCGGATCTATGCCGTCCGGTCGGAACCGGGGCACCCACAGCCAACCGTCTCACCCGCCATCACCGGCCTACACGCGCCGAGCGGGGTCGCCTATCACGACGGCTGGCTTTATGTCGCGGAACGAACGCGGGTACTGCGCTATCGCGCCGACAAGCTGCTGAATGGCGGCACGGCGACGCCCGAGCTCGTCGCCTCCGGACTCCCGGGCGCGAGTCATCACGGCACGCGCATCCTC
>JBDZUN010000016.1:0-27104 GCA_040255145.1 Hyphomicrobiales bacterium
TACATCCGGCTGTAAAGACCGCCCTGGCGCAGCAACTGATCCGACGTGCCGTCCTCAATGATCCGGCCGCGGTCGAGCACGATGATCCGGTTGAACGACCCGAGCGTCGACAGGCGGTGCGCGATGGCGATCACCGTGCGCCCCTTCACCAGCCGGTGCAGCGCCTCCTGGATCGACTGCTCCGATTCGGTGTCGAGCGCCGAGGTCGCCTCGTCCAGCAGCACGATCGGCGCGTCGCGCAGGAAGGCGCGCGCGATCGCCAGCCGCTGGCGCTGGCCGCCCGACAGCTTCAGCCCGCGCTCGCCGACGACCGTGTCGAAGCCTTCCGGCAGCGCGTCGATGAACTCGGTGCAGCGCGCCGCGTCGGCCGCCCGGTAGATCTCGTCGTCGCTGGCGTCGGGCCGGCCATAGCGCAGGTTTTCCAGCACCGAGCGGTGGAACAGCGAAATGTCCTGGTGCACCACCGCGATCGCCTGGCGCAGCGAATCCTGTTGGACTTCTGCGATGTCCTGCTCGTCGATCCGGATGCGGCCGCCTTGGGGATCGTAGAGCCGCTGCACCAGCGCCAGGATGGTCGACTTGCCGGCGCCCGAGCGGCCGACCAGCCCGACCTTCTCGCCGGCCGCGACGTCCAGGTCGAACCCGTGCAGCACCCGCTCGCCGTTCGGGTAGCGGAACGACACCCCCTCGAACCGGATCGCCCCGCCCGTGACGATCAGCGGCAGCGCGTCGGGCACGTCGGCCATCTCGTGCGGCAGCCCCAGGACCTGGACCGCCTCCTTCATCTTGGCGAAATGCTGCGTCAGCTCGACCAGCGCCATGGCCAGGTCGCGCGAGGCGTGCAGCATGGTGAAGCCGAGCGTGGTGGCCAGCACCACGTCGCCGGTAGTGACCGCGCCCATGCTCCACAGGATCACCGCCCAGACCAGGACGCCCGCGGTCACGATGAACACCGAGAACGCGTGCAGGAGCCTGAGCCGCTCGATCGACTGCAGGCTCTTGCGCTGCGCCGTCATCTCGCGCGCCAGCCCGCTCGACAGCCGCGCCCGCTCGCGCGGCGCCGCGCCGAAGGCGCGCACCAGGCCCATATTGCTGATCACGTCGGTCAGGTCGCCGCTGACCGCCGCGGCGCGGCCGGCGAAATGCTCGTGCAGGCTCTGGCCGCGCGCGGCCAGCCAGCCGATCCACAGGCCGAGCACCAGCACCACCACCGACAGGACCATGGTCATGTGGATGTCGATCACGCCGAGGACCGCGACGCTGCTCAGCACCGCGGCCGCCGGCGGGAATGTCGTCCAGGTCAGCGAATTCTCGATCGTCCAGGCGGCGTTGGCGGTGGTGGTGATGCGCGCGGCCAGCGCGCCGGGAAAGCGGTCGGAGAAATAGCGCGAGCCGTGGCCCGACAGGTGGTCGAACAGGTCGAGCCGCATGTGGCCGCCGACGGCGACGAAGGCGTAGCAGGCGATCCAGCCGCCGACCCGCCACAGCAGGTTGTCGCCGGCGACCAGCAGCAGGAGGACGCCGACCGCGCCGATCACGCCGGTGGGCGACCCCGGACCGGCATCCAGCGTGTCGACCAGGGTCTTGACGCCGTATTGCGACCCGATCGCACAGCCGACCGCGGCCAGCACGGCCAGCAGCACGAAGAAATGGCTCCAGAACCGCCGCCCGATATAGTGCAGCAGGAATCGCGCCGCCCCGCGCGAGGCGTAATAGGGCAGCGCCGAGGCCGGCGCGCCGCCGCCGTTGCGCCCGTTGCCCTTGGCTCCGTTGGGCTTGCCGTCGGCCGGGTCGGCTTCCGGCACGGCAAGCGCGCGCCGCGCCCGCCCCGTGAACGGGAAGGGCAACGGACGCCGCGGCGGCGGCCTCTCCTGATCCGGCTCAGCCACGGCGTTCCGTCGCAACTCCACCATGCTCCTCGGCCAGCCGATGATAGAGGCTGACATAGTCCGCGGCCATGCGGCGGGCGGTGAACCGCGCCTCGAACCGCCGGCGCACCCGGCCACGGTCGAGCATGGCGAGGCGCCGGGCCGCGGCGGCGGCCTCGTCCTCGCTGTCGACGATGAAGCCGGTCACGCCCTCCTCGATCACCTCGGGCACCGAGCCGTTGCGCATCGCGACCACCGGCGTGCCGCAGGCCATCGCCTCGATCATGGCGAGGCCGAACGGCTCGCGCCAGGCGATCGGGAAGATCAGGCCGGCCGCCTGCCCCAGGAACGCGCTCTTCTGCGAATCGTCGATCTCGCCGATGAACTCGACATGCGGCTGGTCCAGCAACGGCGCGATCCGTTCGGTGAAATAACCCATGTCGACCTTGTCGATCTTGGCGGCGATGCGCAGCCGCATGCCGGCCCTGGCGGCGATGCGGATCGCGGCGTCCGGCGCCTTTTCCGGCGATATCCGGCCGACGAAGGCGAGATAGCCGCCCTCGCCCGGACCCGGCGTCAGCAGCGTTTCCGGCAGACCGTGATAGATCGTCGCCGCATAATACGCTTCGGGCAGCGGTTCGCGCTGGGCGTCGGAGATCGACACGACCGGGGCGTCGGGGAACATGCCGTAGACCGGCTTCAACTCCGGCAGGTCCATGCGACCGTGCAGCGTGGTAACGAACGGCGTGCCGCAGCGCTTGAGCGCGGGGAAGGCGAGATAGTCGATATGCGAGTGGATGATGTCGAATTCCGGCGCGCGGCTCGCGACGGTCTCGATCATGAAGACGTGCGGCGCCCAATGGTCGCGCATCTCGGTCTCGAAGCGCAGCGCCCGTGGGCACATCGGCTCCAGCCGCGCTTCGCTGACGCTGTCGCCGGTCGCGAACAGGGTCACGTCGTGGCCCAGCCCGACCAGGGCGTCGGTCAGCCACGAAACGACCCGTTCCGACCCGCCATAGGTCTTGGGCGGCACGGCCTCCATCAGCGGCGCGATCTGCGCGATTTTCATACGCTCGAACCTCTATCGTCCAGCCGGAAGCTTGAAGGCTTGCGCCGCCGGGTCGTCGATCCCTCCCGCCGGCGCGCGCCCCTGACCCACATCATATCGGCCCGCACCATACATGACCGGAAACGCACGATCTGCCCCCCCGGTCATTGGAATCCGCGCGCCGGGGCCGCCTGATGCCGGCGCGCGCCATCCTGTCCGCCCTGCGTGCGCGCCTCGCCGAGGCGCCCTCGCGCACCGGCTCGCTGATCGTCTCGCTCTACGGCGACGCGGTGGTGCCGCGCGGCGGCGCGCTCGCCTTGGCCACGGTGGCGACGATCTGCGCCGCGCTGGGCAGCGGCGACGGCGCCGTACGCACCGCGATGTCGCGCCTGACCGCCGAGGGCTGGCTGGAGCGCCGCCGGGTCGGCCGCAACAGCTTCTATCGCCTGGCCGCGCGCGGCCAGGCGACCTTCGCCGAGGCGTCGGCGCGCATCTACGGCATGGCGCGGCCGGACTGGGACGGCCGCTTCGTACTGGTGCTGGCCGAGAACGGCGGCGCGGCCAATGGCCGGAGTGATCCGGGCGCGGTCGGCCGCATCGGGCCCGGCCTTCTGATCGCGCCGTCGCCCCTTGGTGGGTCCCATGACGCGCCCCTGCCCGCCGGCATCCGACTCGAGGCGCGCGCGCCGGACGCCGACGACGCCCGCCGCCTCGCCGCCCGCGCCTGGCCGCTGGCCGAGATCGCGGCGCGCTACGAGCGGTTCCTGGCCTGCTTGGAGCCCGACCCGGCCCTGGGTCGGGGCGGCCGGGACGACCCGCTGACCGACCTCGAAGCCCTGCTGCTTCGCGTCCTGCTGATCCACGAATACCGGAAGATCCTGTTGCGCGACCCGCTATTGCCCGACGCCCTGCTGCCCGCCGACTGGCCGGGCCGCCGCGCGCAGCGCCACTGCGCCAAGCTCTATCGGCGCCTGGTGCCGGCGTCCGAACGCTGGCTCGACCGATACGGCCGGACCGGGGCCGGCCCCCTGCCGCCGCCCGAGCCGGATTTCGTCCGGCGCTTCGCCGGCATCTCTTGAGCAAGCGTCTCCTGAGCGCCTCATATGTTACGGAACGAGTAGACAGAAAATTTATTTCGTTACATATTTAAGACCCGTCCAGGGAGAGGCGCTCATGTACACGCAGGGTCTCAACAACGCCGAGACGGCCGCGCCCCCAGATCGCGCGCCTACAGATGACGACGCGCATATGGCGCGCTTCCAGGCCCGCATCGACGCCGAACAGAAGATCGAACCCAACGACTGGATGCCGGAGGCGTATCGCCGCACCCTGGTCCGGCAGATATCGCAGCACGCCCATTCCGAGGTCGTCGGCATGCTGCCGGAAGGCAACTGGATCACGCGCGCGCCGTCGCTGAAGCGCAAGGCGGTGCTGCTGGCCAAGGTGCAGGACGAGGGCGGCCACGGCCTCTACCTCTATTCCGCGGCCGAGACGCTCGGCATCACGCGCGAGGCGATGGTCGAGCAGCTCCTGTCCGGCAAGGCCAAATATTCCTCGATCTTCAACTACCCGACCGTGACCTGGGCCGATGTCGGCGCGATCGGCTGGCTGATCGACGGCGCGGCGATCATGAACCAGATCCCGCTGTGCCGCTGTTCCTACGGGCCCTATGCGCGCGCCATGATCCGCATCTGCAAGGAGGAGAGCTTCCACCAGCGCCAGGGCTACGAGATCATGCTGGCGCTGTCGCGCGGCACGGCCGCGCAGAAGCGCATGGCCCAGGACGCGCTGGACCGCTGGTGGTGGCCGGCTCTGATGATGTTCGGGCCGTCGGACGCCGAATCACAGCATTCCGACACCTCGATGCGCTGGAAGATCAAGCGCTTCTCCAACGACGACCTGCGCCAGAAATTCGTCGACGCCACCGTGCCGCAGGGCCTGCATCTCGGCCTGACCTTTCCCGACCCCGACCTGGCCCTCGATGAGGCCAGTGGCCATTGGCGGTTCGGCGCGATCGACTGGACGGAGTTCCGCGAGGTCGTCGCCGGCAACGGCCCGTGCAACCGCGAGCGGTTGGCCCAGCGGCGCAAGGTCCATGCCGACGGCGCCTGGGTGCGCGAAGCGGCCCTGGCCCACGCCGAAAAGCGCCGCGCCCGCGCCGCATCCGCCCGCGTCGCGGCGGAATAGAAGCGTTGTGCCGCCAAAAATCAGGGAATTGATCGCGGAATTGGAAAAGGCGGGTTTCGTCAATCAGGGCGGTAAGGGCAGCCATCGAAACTTTTTCCACATGACGACGGAGACGCGCCTGACCATATCCGGGAAATCCGGTGACGACGCCCTTCCGTACCAGATCAAGATGGTCACTGTGGCCGTGAAGGATTCCCAGCGATGAATGAAGGCAACAGATACCTCAAGGTCGTGGCATGGTCCGAAGAGGATCAATGCTTTATCGGCACTGCCCCGGGGCTTTTCCATGGCGGATGCCATGGGCCTGACGAGCGTAAGGTGTTCGAGGAGCTTCTCGGAATCGTGGACGAGTGGATCGCGATCCACAAGAAGAACGGCGACCCCCTGCCGCCCTCGACGGCCGGACGCATCGACGACTTTCTGTCCGGCGCACGGACCGCCGCGGAGTAGCGCCCGATGACCGACGATCCGATGCCGCTGTGGGAAGTGTTCATCCGCTCGCGTAACGGGCTGTCGCACAAGCATGTCGGCTCGCTGCACGCCGCCGACGCCGAGATGGCCCTGCAGGCGGCGCGCGACGTCTACACGCGGCGCGGCGAGGGCCTGTCGATCTGGGTGGTGCCCTCGTCCGCCATCGTCGCCTCCGACCCGGCCGACCAGGACACCCTGTTCGAGCCGACGGGCTCCAAGATCTACCGCCACCCGACCTTCTACGAGGTGCCCGACGGGGTCGGCAACCTGTGACCCCGCCTCGCCTTCCGCCATTGCGAGGCGCGCGAGCGACGACCTCGACCCGCTCGTATGGCGCGGAGACGCGCCGCTTTTCCCTCCCCCTTTGTGGGGAGGGTGGTCCAAAGCGCAAGCGACGGACCGGGTGGGGGGCTGCTGCGGTGACGACCACCCCACCCGGCTGCTGGCGCAACCACCCTCCCCATCGAGGGGAGGGGAAGAAGGTGGATTGTGTCGCCCCACTCGCCATTGCGAGGCGCGCGAGCGACGAAGCAATCCAGCACCTTTTGCTGTCACCCCGGACGGCGCGCAGCGCCGATCCGGGGTCCATGGAACCGCACAATGGATCCCGGCTCGCGCGACCGGCGGCCGCTTGGCCGGGATGACAAGCCAACAATATGACAATGACTGACGATCCGCTTACGGACATTGATACCGCGCTTCTGGCCTACATCCTGCGGCTGGCGGACGATCAGCTCGTGCTCGGCCACCGCCTGTCGGAATGGGTCGGCTCCGCGCCCCTCCTGGAAGAGGAGCTGGCCATCGCCAATATGGGCCTCGACCTGATCGGCCAGGCGCGCGCGCTCTACGCCTATGCCGGCGCAGTCGAGGGCCGGGGCCACGGCGAGGACCACTTCGCCTACCTGCGCGACGTCCCGCACTACGCAAATGCCCTGCTGGTCGAATTGCCCAACGGCGACTTCGCCTTCACCATGGCGCGGCAATTCCTCTATGCCGCGTTCATGGAGCCGTTCTGGACCGCCATGGCCGGCTCCGGCGACACGACCCTGGCCGCGCTCGGTACGACGGCAAAGACGGAGCTGGCCTATCACCGCCGGCACTGTGCCGAATGGCTGGTCCGGCTGGGCGACGGCACCGAGGAAAGCCATCGCCGCGCCCAGGACGCGATCGACCTGCTGTGGCCCTATACCGGCGAATTGTTCGAGGTCGACGAGACCCTCCGTGGCCTGATCGAGCGCGGCATGGCGCCCGACCCCGCCGCCCTGCACGACGGCTGGCTCCGCAACGTCGGCACGGTCCTGGCCGAAGCCACGCTGGCCCACCCCGACGGCGGCTGGATGCAGACGGGCGGCCGCACCGGCCGGCATTTGGAGCATCTCGGCTACCTGCTGGCCGAGCTGCAATATCTCCAGCGCGCCTATCCGGGGGCGGAATGGTGAGCATGTCCGACACCGCCGAAAGCGACGCCCCGCCCGCCGTGCGGCGGGCGCGCTTCCATCCGCTGATTATCGCTGAGGTGCGGCGCGAGACGGCGGACGCCGTGTCGCTCGCCTTCGACATCCCCGACCGCTTGCGCGAGACGTTCCGCTTCACGCCGGGCCAGTACCTGACCCTGCGCACCACCGTGGACGGGGCGGAATTGCGGCGCTCCTACTCGATCTGCTCAGGCCTCGACGACGGGCACGTGCGCGTGGCGGTCAAGGCGGTCGCGGGCGGCCGCTTCTCCGGCTTCGCCAATGGCGCGCTGCAACCGGGCCAAATCCTCGACGTGATGCCGCCGATGGGCCGCTTCGGCGTCGCACCGGACGCGGCGGCGGCGCGCACCTATCTGGCGCTGGCCTGCGGCTCGGGCATCACGCCGATCCTGTCGGTGGTGAAGTCGGTGCTGGCGCGCGAGCCGGCGGCGCGCATCGTGCTGCTCTACGGCAACCGCACGGCGCAGGGCATCCTGTTCCGCGACACGCTGGAGGCGCTGAAGGACCGCCATGTCGAGCGGCTGTCGGTGACCCACATCCTGTCGCGCGAGGCGCAGGACGTCGCCGTGCTCAACGGCCGGCTCGACGGCGACAAGATCCGCCGCCTGGTGCCGACCCTCGTCCCGCCCGCCACCGTCGACCACGCCTTCGTCTGCGGCCCCGGCGCGATGATCGACGATGCCACGACAGCATTGCAAAGCCTGGGCATCCCGCCCGCGCGCATCCATGCGGAGCGCTTCACCCCCGCCGACGACGCCCCGCCGCCCCGTCCCGCCGCGCCCGTTCCCGCGGCCGATAGGCCCCATGCTGTGGCCGAGATCGTGCTGGACGGAAGCCGCCTCGGCGTGCCGGTCGCGCCGGGCGAGGCGATCCTCGACGCCGCTTTGCGCGCCGGGCTCGACCTGCCGTTCTCGTGCCGCGGCGGCATGTGCTGCACCTGCCGCGCGAGAGTGGTTGAGGGCGCGGTCGAGATGGCGGTCAACTATTCGCTGCAGGATTGGGAGATTGCTGCGGGCTTCGCCCTGACCTGCCAGGCGCGGCCGACCACCGCCCGCGTCGTGGTCGACTACGACCAGGTCTGACCGCCGAGAACGCGCCCTCAATTCCCGCCGACCTTCAGCACCACCTTGCCGAGCACCTTGCGCTCCTCGACGTAGCGGATCGCCTCCGCCACCTCCTCGAGCGGGTAGACCCGCGAGATGTGCGGCTTCAGCTTGCCCTGCGCGTACCAGTCCAGCAAAGCGGCGACGTCGCGGTGGGCCGCCTCGTTGTCGTCGTCGAGCGACGGTCCCCAGAACAGGCCGACCATCGCCGTGCGCTTGAGCAGGATCAGGTTGACCGGCACCTTGGCAATCTCGCCGGAGGCGAAGCCGACGACGACATAGCGGCCATAGCGCGCCAGGCTGCGCAACATCGGCTCGGTATAGGGGCCGCCGACGGGATCGAACACCACGTCGGGCCCGCGCCCGTCGGTCAGCGCGCGTACCCGCTGGCGCAGATCCTCGGTCGTGTAGTTGACCAGGCCGTCGGCGCCGTATTCGCGGCACAGGGCCAGCTTCTCGTCGCTCGACGCGGCGGCGATGACCCGCGCGCCCATCAGCTTGCCGAGTTCGACCGCCGCGAGGCCGAGTCCCCCGGCCGCGCCCAGCACCAGGAGCGTCTCGCCCGGCTTGAGGTGCGCCCGGTCGTCCAGCGCATGGAATGTCGTGCCATAGGGGATCAGAAAGCCGGCGCCGGTCACGTCGTCCAGCGCGTCGGGGATCGGGAAGACGCGGTGCGCCGTGGCCACCACCTCCTCGGCGAAGGTGCCCATGAACGGATGGGTCACGACCCGCGTGCCCGGCCGGATGCCGGTCACGCCCTCGCCGACCTTGGTGACGGTGCCCGCGCCCTCGAAACCAGGGGTGAACGGCGGCTCCGGCCGGATCTGATACAGGCCGCGGACCAGGAGGCCGTCGGGGAAGTTGACGCCGGCCCCACCGATGCGGACCACGACCTCGCCGGGCCCGGGTTCCGGCGCCGGGATGTCCTCGACGACAAGGTTCTCGGGCGCGCCGAACGCCCGGCAGACGACTGCCTTCATCGTGTCAGAATTCCCCCGGCTGGACGATTCGCGATCGCACGACGCCCGCGCCATACCATCCGGGCCGGCCCACGTCACGTCCGTTTCGGTCTCGCAGGCCGCCGCGACCGGCCACGACGCCGCCTTTGCGCCGGGCCCGCCCCAGCCTATCATGCACCCACATAACAACGAGGAGGAACCCATGGATACGGTTGTCGCGTCGCCGGTGGTCGATGCCGACGGGCACGTTCTGGAACCCCGGGACACCTGGCAGACCTACATCGACCCGAAATTCCGCGACCGCGCCATCCGCATCGCGACCGACGACGAAGGGCTGGAGAACCTCCTGATCGACGGCAAGTCGCTGCGCGCGGTGCGCGGCGTGATGGGCGCGCTCGGCGGCATCGACCAGGACAAGGCCGAATTGCTGACCATGGGCCGGATGACCTACGAGGAGGGCGCGCCGCTCGCCAGCTACGACCCCGACGCCCGCGTCAAGGTGATGGACGAGGAGGGCATCGACATCGCGCTGCTCTATCCCACGCTCGGCATCTGCTGGGAAGGCATTGTGGAGGAACCGGCGCTCGCCACCGCCTATGCCCGCGCCTACAACCGCTGGCTGGTCGATTTCTGCTCGGCCCACCCGGCGCGGCTGAAGCCGGTCGCCCACCTCTCGCTGCTCGACCCTGACGGCGCGGTCGATGAGATGAAGCGGGCGCGCCAGGCCGGTTGCGTCGGCATCTACCTGTCGCCCGACATGCAGGCGCGCGCCGGCAGGCACCTCAGCGACCCGGCCTTCGCCCGGTTCTGGGAAACCGCGCAGGACCTCGACATGCCGATCGGCTTCCACGTCGTGGTGCGCGACCGGCCGTTCTTCCGGCCATGGCTGCGCGGCGGCGTCGCCGACGACCTCTTCGGCTTCGCCTTCCTCGCCATCGACGTGATGGCCGCGTTCACCCAGATGATGGCGGCCGGCATGTTCGAGACCTATCCGCGCCTGAAATGCGCGGTGCTCGAGGCCGGCTCCAACTGGATCGCCGCCTGGCTCGACCGGCTTGACCACAAATACGAGGTGCTCGCCAAACGCATGCCGTTCAAGGACAAGCCGAGCACCTACTTCTACCGCCAGTGCATCATCTCGGCGGACCCGGACGAATCGCTGACCGCACAGATGGTCGAGCATCTCGGCGAGGACTATTTCATCTGGGCGTCCGACTATCCCCATATCGACGCGTCCTTCGGCGTGGTGCACGAGCTGCGCGAGCGGCTGGCCGGCCTGCCCGAAGTCGCGCAGCGCAAGGTGATGGGCGGGAACGCGGTGCGCTTCTACGGCCTGAACTGAGGCGCAGAAATGTTCGCCACCGTTGCAGGCGGTATGCAGGACAAAGCAATCCAGGCCGAAGCGTCACCAAGATGGATTGCTTCGCTGCGCTCGCAATGACGCCGAAAAAGATTCCGTCATGGCGAGGAGCGCCAGCGACGAAGCAATCCAGCTTGAGGCGCTACAAGACGAAAACAGGGAGACAGGGTCATGGGCAAGGCGGAACCGTTCACCATCCGGGTCGGCGACGACGTGCTGGCCGACCTGAAGGAGCGGCTTTCCCGTCCCCGCTTCGCGCCGGATTTCGCCAACGCCGAATGGACCTACGGCACCGAGGCCACCTATCTCCGTGAGCTGGTCGCCTATTGGCGCGACCATTACGACTGGCGCAGGCACGAGGCGGAGATGAACACCTTCGCCAACTTCCGCACCGAGATCGAGGGCTGCCCGATCCACTTCATCCACGAGCGCGGCAAGGGCCCGAAGCCGATGCCGCTGGTCCTGAACCACGGCTGGCCGTGGACGTTCTGGGACCTGCACAAGGTCATCCGTCCCCTGGCCGACCCGGCCGCGCATGGCGGCGACCCGGCCGACGCGTTCGACGTGGTCGCGCCGTCGCTGCCCGGCTACGGCTTCTCGTCGCCGCTGACCGTCACCGGCATCAATTACTGGCGCACGGCCGACCTGTGGGTGACGCTGATGCGCGAGGTGCTGGGCTACGACAAATTCGGCGCCGAGGGCGGCGACTGGGGCGCGCTGGTCTGCGAGCAGCTCGGCCACAAATATGCCCAGCACCTGATCGGAATCTACCTGCACCTGATGATCCCGCTCGACACGTTCGCCGGCGGCCGGATGCCCGACAATTACGCGCCTGACGAAATGCATTGGGCCGGCAAGGCTGCCGCCTTCTTCTCAGAAGGCTCCGGCTACATGGCGATCCAGTCGACGCGGCCGCAGACCCTGGCCTACGGCCTCAACGATTCGCCGACCGGCCTCGCCGCCTGGATCCTGGAGAAGCGCCGCGCCTGGGCCGACACCCACGGCGACGTCGAAAGCCGCTTCTCCAAGGACGATCTGTGTACCGCCTTCACCCTCTATTGGGCGACGCAGAGCTTCGGCACCTCGGCGCGCTATTACTACGAGGCGCGCCACAATCCCTGGCGGCCGTCGCACGACCGCCAGCCGGTGGTCGAGGCGCCAACCGGCATCGGCGTCTTCCCCGGCGAGATCTTCGCGGCGCCGCGCAAGTGGGCCGAATCCTATTACAACCTGAAGCGCTGGACGCCGATGACCGCCGGCGGCCACTTCGCCCCGGCCGAGGAGCCGGAGCAGATCGTGGCCGACATCCGCGCCTTCTTCCGCCCCCTGCGCGGCTAGGGCGCGCGGGCTCCGATTTTACCGTCATTGCGAGCGGAGCGAAGCAATCCATCCTTACTGAACCACCGCCTGGATTGCTTCGTCGCGTGCGCTCCTCGCAATGACGATGGTGTATTAACGAAATACACCCTTTGCGATGATCATCAGTTACCGGAGCATTCCGGTTCCCACGATCCCAATCCTCCCTCGTTCAAGGAGCTTCCGTGCAGATCAACGGTGTCGCCCACGTCATCATCACGGCCGGCGATTTCGAACGCGCCCGGGCGTTCTATGCACAGCTTCTACCGTTCCTCGGCATGAAGATCGTGTCCGACTCGCCGGAGATTTTCTACGGCGTCGGCGGTCGCACCGCGTTCGGCATCGAGCCGCCGCCGCCATCCGAGCGCGGCAAGCGGTTCGTCCAGGGCACGGTCGGCCTCCATCACGTCTGCTTCCGCGTCAAGGAGCGATCCGAGGTCGACGAGGCGCACGCCTTCCTGCAGAAGATCGGGGCGCACATCGTGACCGCGCCCGGCGACGGCCACTGGGCGCCCGGCTATTACTCGGTCCTGTTCGAGGACCCCGACGGCACCCGCCTTGAGATCAACCACGTGCCGGGCCACGGCCTCCTCGCCCCCGATACGGAATTCGGCGGTCTCCACCGGCACGGGGACGCACCAGGAACGGACTGACGCCTTCGGATCGTCATCGCGAGCGGAAGCCGAAGCAATCCTTTGATGATGATGACGGCGAATGGATTGCTTCGTCGCGTTCGCGCGTCGCCATGACGATCTTCTACCCTCCCCCTCCGTGGGGAGGGTGGCCGCGCCAGCGGCCGGGTGGGGGCCTCACCGTCATCGCCAGCCGAACGCGAACCAACCCACCCTTTACTGTCATCCCGGCCAAGCGGCCATAAGGCCGCGCGAGCCGGGACCTAAGACGCTCCCGTCGGTCCCGGATAGCCCTTCGGGCTTCCGGCGGAGGCGGTCCAAGGTTCCGCCGGCGTAAGCCGGTGGAATGGCCGCCGGAGGTATGACAACCGAGTTGGACCGCTTCGTCGCTGTCGCGCCCTGCCTTCGCCGCCCCGCCTTGCCCGCGCCGGTCCCCCGCCGTTAGGCTGGCCGCATAACGCCGCGCGGAACGCGGTCCGCTAGTGTCGTGATTTCGAAGTTCGCCTCACGTCGATATCGTGCTCCGAGCGAACTTCGAAATCAAAACGACACTAGAGATCAACGGCTTACTGGTGTCCTTCGATTCTAAAATTCGCCCTGTACGGGATATCGAGGGCATGCGAATTTCAGAATCGGGACACCAGGGAGGACCACGCCATGCCGAAATACCTTTTCCTCGCCTTCACCAACCCGACGGAAGGCAAGGAGGACGAATTCAACCGCTGGTACGACGAACAGCACATCCCCGACGTGATCGACGTGCCGGGCTTCGTCTCGGCCCGCCGCTTCCGGCTCGACGACTACCAATATCCGCTCAACCAGGTGGAGAACCGGCACCGCTATCTCGCGCTTTACGAGATCGAGACCGACGATGTCGCCAGGACGCTGGAGGCACTGCGCGGCCGCATCGGCACGCCCAAGATGGTGATGTCCGATTCCCTCGACCTGAACGGGCTGTTCTCGCCGGTCTTCGTCCAGATCGGCGGTCCGGTGATGGGCGAGGACGTGCGCCGCGAACGGGCGAAGGCGCCCCAGCCCGCCTGACCCCCGCCCCGCCGCGACTTTCCTCCTCCTCCGTGGGGAGGGTGATTTCGCGTGACTGCGCGAAACCGGGGAGGCCTCACCGTCATCGCGACCGCGAGGCGGAAGCAACCTCCTCACTGTCGTCCCGGCCGCGCGGTCGCCAGGCCGCGCGAGCCGCGACCCATCGACCGATCCCGATGGAGCCAGAGGAAAAGCGGCGCCGCCCACCCGGCCTGAACCCGGCCATTGGCCGCGCGCTCACGTTCGGCTAAAGTCCGCGCGCGCCGCCCAGGCAGCCGGCCGGTCCCCGCAGGCGCGCGGACCGGCGGACATGCTGCCCAGGCCGCCGACCCCTCGAACCGCCGGACCGCCGAAAGCGCCATGACCGACCGCGCGCATATCCGCAATTTCGCGATCATCGCCCATATCGACCACGGCAAGTCGACGCTCGCCGACCGCATCATCGAGCTGACCGGCGGCCTGACGGCGCGCGAGATGCGCGAGCAGGTGCTCGATTCGATGGATATCGAGCGCGAGCGCGGCATCACCATCAAGGCGCAGACCGTGCGCCTTGCCTACCGCGCCGACGACGGCGAGACCTACACCCTGAACCTGATCGACACGCCCGGCCATGTCGACTTCGCCTATGAGGTCAGCCGCTCGCTCAGCGCGTGCGAGGGCTCGCTCCTCGTCGTCGACGCGACGCAGGGGGTGGAGGCCCAGACGCTGGCCAACGTCTATCAGGCGATCGAGAACGACCACGATATCATCCCTGTACTGAACAAGATCGACCTGCCCGCCGCCGAGCCGGAGCGCGTGCGCACCCAGATCGAGGACGTGATCGGCCTCGACGCCTCCGACGCGATCGAGATTTCGGCCAAGACGGGCGCAGGTGTCAAAGCGGTGCTGGAAGCCATTGTCACCCGCTTGTCACCCCCCGAGGGAACCGAGACGGCACCGCTGAAGGCACTTCTGGTCGATTCCTGGTACGACTCCTATCTTGGCGTCGTCGTGCTGGTGCGCGTGATCGACGGGCGCCTGGCCAAGGGCATGCGCGTGCGCATGATGGGCACCGGCGCGGCCTACGGCATTGATCAGGTTGGCGTTTTCGCGCCGAAGCCGACGCCGGTCGCGGCGCTTGGCCCCGGCGAGCTCGGCTATATCACCGCCGGCATCAAGGAGGTGGCGGACACCCGCGTCGGCGACACCATCACCGAGGAGCGCCGGCCCGCCGCTGCCGCCCTGCCCGGCTTCAAGCCGATGCAACCCGTTGTATTCTGTGGTCTTTTCCCGGTCGACGCCGGGGATTTCGAGCGGCTGCGCGAGGCGCTCGGCAGGCTCCGCCTCAACGACGCCAGCTTCGCCTACGAGATGGAGACCTCGGCCGCCCTGGGCTTCGGCTTCCGCTGCGGCTTCCTCGGCCTGCTGCACCTCGAAATCGTCACGGAGCGGCTGGAGCGCGAATTCGACCTCGACCTGATCACCACGGCGCCGAGCGTGGTCTATCGCGTCCACCTGACCGACGGCAGCATGCTGGAGCTACATAATCCCGCCGACATGCCCGATCCGGTGCGCATCGCCGCGATCGAGGAGCCGTGGATCAACGCGACCATCTTTGTCCCTGACGAGCATCTGGGCGCCGTGCTGAAGCTGTGCGAAGAAAAGCGCGGCGTTCAACAAGAGCTGACCTATGCCGGCAGCCGCGCCATGATTGTCTATCGCCTGCCGCTGAACGAAGTGGTATTCGATTTCTACGACCGGCTGAAATCCGCGACGCGCGGCTATGCCAGCTTCGACTATCAGATCGAAGACTACGAACCCGGCGATCTCGTCCGCATGTCGATCCTGGTCAACAAGGAGCCGGTCGACGCCCTCTCGACCGTCGTCCACCGCAGCCAGGCCGAGCGGCGCGGCCGCACGATGTGCGAGCGCCTCAAGGACCTGATCCCGCGGCACATGTTCGTGATCCCGATCCAGGCGGCGATCGGCGGCCGGGTCGTGGCGCGCGAGACCATCAGCGCCTTGCGCAAGGACGTGACCGCCAAGTGCTATGGCGGCGATATCACCCGCAAACGCAAGCTTCTGGAACGCCAGAAGGAAGGCAAGAAGCGCATGCGCCAGTTCGGCCGGGTCGAAATCCCGCAGGAGGCGTTCATCGCCGCGCTCAAGACGGACGGATGAGCCCGTCGGGGTCGGCCATGCGGATCGAGACTGGCGGTTGAACCCGCCCGCGCGCGCGCTATAGTCCGCGCGCCGTAACGGCTGCAGTCGCGGTTTGACGGCGGAAGGCGTTCGCCGTCGGACGCACGTCGGGGAGGGGTGGCCGAGTGGTTGAAGGCGCACGCCTGGAAAGTGTGTAGGCGGTGTTGAGCCGTCTCGAGGGTTCGAATCCCTCTCCCTCCGCCAGACCTAAGTAATTGATATTATTCATTTTTATCTCTTGCCGAGTGAGACTCCAAACCCCCGGGACGTTTTATCTTTTCGCCCTTCCGGCATTCTCTCGAAGCGACACGGCGACTGGTACCTGACTCGATTTCGCGCGGATATAGTCGCCTTTCTCCACCGCCCGACTGACGAGTGCGGTTCGCATTTGACCTTCGCCACACGGTGGGACGAACGAATATCTTGCGTGCCGACTGATGACGGCGCGCTCGCCAGCACCGGGCTAGCGGCGGGATATCTTCTTTTCGGACAGGCCGATCGACCGCTCAAAGCTGACGACGTTCTCGATCATCCGCTCGAATTCCCATGGGAAGTGCCCAAGTATCTCGGCCATAAGCTCGCCGGCGAGGATAGTGAGTTCCCGGGCACGCAGCTCGGTGATCCTCGCCGCAGGCGTGATGGCGCGGCCGCTCTCGATATCGATATAGAGGCACCGTTGCCGCGTCTTTTCCATCTCATCGCTTTCTGCTTCATGGAGCACACGCTGGACCGTATCCTTTCCTAGGATACGGTCCAGCCTGGCATTGATAAGCGCGCCGGACATGACGCTGATGAAGTGCTTCTTGCGATGATTCTTTTCGACGGAGGGATTGCCGGCGATCGGCAGCGGCTCATTAAGATAGATGAGCTCGTCGGCCAGGCGCGTGAGTTTGCCGATCTCCTCGATGACGAGGATCGAGAGGAAGGCAGCGATCGGGAAGTTGCCGCGATGGAACAGTTCACACGCGTCGGCCCACAGCTTTTCGACGTACGATATGAGCGTCTTGTACTGTTCGAGCCTTGTTTCAAATGTGGTGCCGGTGAGCAGCGAAGGCTGCGTATTGATCGCGTTCGATCGCTCCTCAAGCAGCTTCGGGAAGCGCCGCGCGCCGTCCTTGCGCGATAGCTCCTTCCCGATATCGGGATTGTCGGGCTCGACACCGGCTTCGATCATCCTTTCTCGCATCTCGATCATAAGCCGATCCAGCACCCGGCGATCGGCCATGAGCATTCGCGAAAGCCGCAACTGCTGCACGAATGCGAAATAATCGCCAGCGGGCGCCGACCGCATCACATCCATCATGGAAACGCGACCTGCGAAGATATCGTCGACAAGCGCTTCGAAGGCGTCCTTGGGCTCCAGACTGTTCCCAGTCGCCTTCTTCATTTGCCGGTCCCCATCCCCTATCGCGCTGTCAACGAGACGTCCTCTTTAGCTGTACCCGCAACCGGCGGGCACGCTCCAGGAACGCCTTCTCGCCCCCTTCCAAGATGTCGCAAACCTGCGTCCTGATTTCAGCTTCATGCAGACCGCCTGATGTATAAGTGATCGGCGGAAGGGCACCAGACGGTTGAGGGCCTACGCTGGCCACGATGATCTGGTCCGCATCGGCGTTCACGACGAGATTTGCATTGTGGGTCACGATGATGACCTGCCGCTTCGCCTTGGCGGCCTGGAACAGGCCGACCAGCTCATCGAAAATGGATTTCGGATCGAGATTCTCCTCCGGCTGGTCGATGATGAGCGGGCGATCATCAGCATCGTCCAATGCAAGATAGAGAAGCAGAAGCACGATTCCGCGCGTACCAGGAGAAAGCTTGGTGATCTCCACCCCATCGTAATCGATTCCGTAACGCAGACCGATATGGTCGGTGCTGAACAGCCACTGCGCGAAATTCCGCGACCAGGCCCGATAGGACTGGTCGGCCTTCGGCACCTTTGCCGCTTCCAATAAATCGTCCTGATACTCGGCCCTGAACGACGCCATTGCCGCCGAGACCGCATCTGCATCACCCTTTTCCCAGGCTGAAAGTAGTAGGCGGGTAGCCGCATCCAGCAGGCTTCCCTGACCTTTGAGAGGATTCTTCCGGCCGTCGAGCAGGTCCTCGCCGCGCTTGGCCCATTGCGCGACGTCGGCGGTCCGCTCGACGGAGAAGGTCAGCTTCCGGACAGTGCTGCCGGAGGCGGCTAGGCGGGCCATCAAAGGGGCATAGAGCGAAACGAGAACCTTTTCCTCACTCAGGATCGCCTGGAACACCTTTTTGTAGCCGGACTCTCGATCCTTGGACAATTGCTCGGCACGGTCCCTTGCCCCTTCGTAGTCCGCAAGTCGATCTTTCAGGACTTGAAGCGCGGAGGTTTCCTCGGAGATGCGCTTCGTCAACGTTCCAAGCCGCTGCGCCGTATCGCGGTCGGTGGCGATGATCTTTTCCAGACGTTTGATTTCCGCTTCGAGAGGCGCGAGTGGGAAGTTTGAGATTTCCGCCTCAGGAGGGATCAGCGGGATATCTTCCGATGCCGGCGCGGCCGGGGCTTGACCTTTCCAGGACATGATCGATCTTTGGGCCGCCCCATCGCGGTCCTTGAGCACAGCGTCGACATCGCCCTTGAAATCCAGAAGGAACTGCTTCCATTGGTCATCGTCGAGCCGGGCGATCTTATATTGCTCCATGATCGTCCGCAGTGCCTCTGGCCCACGGTTCTCACGATGGTCGGCGACCTCGTCACGAATGGATGCAAGCGCCGCCTGCTGGTTCACGAAGTAGCGGATGTTCGATCTGGCCTGCTCGGCCGCCTGGACGAGTTCGGCGAGGCGGACCGCCTCCTTCGGCGACGTCTTCGGGATCAGCTTGGCCCGATCGGCGGTATAGCGATCGATGAGCTTCTGTTTCTCGTCGATCTGAAGCCGCAGGGCTGGCGTCTGCTTAGCCTTGTCCCTCTCCTGGCCGATGCGCTCCGACACGGACGCGAGCGCTGCTTCCTCGCGCACCCGCGCCTCGCGGAAGCGTGACGCCTTCAGATCGAGAAGGTCTTTGAAATTCACGGCACCGTCACGTTCGGCGAACGGGTGGGCATCGAAGATCACCCGCTCGATCTCACCCAACAGCGCGTCGGTCATGCCCACCGAGGAGCACAGCTCATCAACGAATTGTTGTGACAGGTATCTCGCGCGCGGGTACCTGTCCCAGTCGTCGACGACGGGATTATCGAGCGAGCGAACGACAGGATCGATGCCGTCCTGCCAGCTCACACGCACCTGGGCGCCGGCCAGATAGCCGTCGTCGTTGGCCCGGTTCAGGAAGGACTTGCTGTTCACGATCTCGGGGAACGCGTCGCACCCCACGGCAATGATATCGGCAAGTGCAGTCTTCCCTGAACCGCGCGCGCCGATGATCGCGACCATGCCCGGGTTGAGGGCGATGTCCGGGGTCGTGGCCCAGTCGCACCCTAGCATCTCGATGCGAGAGATCACCTGCGAAGGCGTCGCGCCAGCGGTAGGGGATTCACCCACATACGCGCGGCGCGGCTCGATGCATGCCTGGCATAATGCATCGAATGTCGCCGCACCTTTGACCCAGCAGAAGCGATTCTGGTCAGGCTTCGCCACGTTCGCCATGGCATGGGCGTCGCTTCCCCACAGGGTAGGCTTCAGGGAGCCGTACTGTGCGATGATGGATTGTGGCGACGAGCCCTCCTTCTGACCGAGCCAGAAATCGCGATCACGGGGCGAGCCTGAAAAAATGATGTGGGCGAACCGCTCGATCTCCCTGCGTAAGGCTTCGTCCGCCCCGTCGCGCACGCCGCCACTTCCGTCATTGCCGGCAGCGACCGCAACGAGGATGTTGTCCTGTGCCCAGGCATTGTCTAGCGCACGTCGCAGATCCTCCAGGGACACCTTGTATTGTTGCGACCCGTGAGCAAGCGCCGCTCGACCCGTTTTGGCTGGATCGAGCGCGGTGCCGAGGCGGATGAGCTCACTGGCGGTGCATCCATAGTCCTGGTCATTCACCCTGAAGGTCAGCCTGGCGAGTATCGTGTTCACGCGCTCGACATGGTCAGGGTCAGAAGGATCGACGAGCAAATGGACGTTAACGAAATTGCCCTTCACCGTTCCGATGGCCAGCCGCATCTCGATGTTCGGGAAGAGAAGCTCACATTCTGGAAGCCTCCCCCACTCCTTTTCTTCACGGACGGCTTGATACGTTTCGATGCCATAATAGTCGGTGACGCCAATGGCCTTCAGGACCGGGCTCGCCGTCTCCAGCGCCGTTAGATAAGCGTCCATCGAATCCGCGCCGAACTGATCGTTGAAGATCGTACCCGGCGCATGGATGTGTGGCTCCCAGCGATGCCACTCTGATCCACGATTGAACATAATGTCCCCCTCAGCGCCTATCAGGCTCCTCTTTTTAGACTACGCAGAAAAAAGTTGCCGTAGTGTAGATTGTTACAATGCCTAGGAACGCACCAGATCGCATACTTATGGTCATAAATCTTTCTGAACGTCTCTCCGAGTTCTCGTATGGGTATGGTGTCACGCGCGAGATTGAGCTGCTCCTCAGGTCGGTGGGCTGTGAGGCGACGCCGTTCCTGCCAAGCCTGATCCACGAAGAGGAGCTGGGCTTCAACGTCGGTTTTTCAAAGCCGGGCAGGGTGGTCCTTGCCCAATTCAAGCTAGGGCAGGAGCTCAAGCGGTTCCGCCTGGCGGCGCACGAGACTGCTGTGCCGGCTCTCGATCATCCCTTTTGGCAATTCCGCATCGATGTTGCCGGGGACGACGAGCTGCCCGGTTTCGGCGTGCGCGTGTTCGCTTCGGGCAAGCGCAGCTACCTCATCCAGTATCGCGCCGCCGGACGAACACGGCGCTACACCATCGGTTTGCATGGTGTATGGACGCCCGAGACGGTCCGGCAGGAAGCGAGGGTGCAGCTCGGTCATATCGCCAAGGGCGATAATCCCGCCGAGGAGCGCCAGCTCGATCACCAGACGATCACCGTCAACGAACTCTGCGATCTCTATCTCAAGGATCTTGAGGTTGGCCTTACCCGCCTTCACCAACCGAGCTGGTTCTGGTCGATGTTCAACAGAAGCTGCCGCAGCGTGCATTCCGGCGGCTGCGTGCCGTCCAGGATGGCGCGGGTTAGAGCGGGCGGTAGGAACGCCAGACGTAGCACGCGTGCGACATAGCGCTCGCCGGTGCCGTAAGCCGATGCAAGCGCGCGCAGGGTCGGGAAGCGCGTGTGCAGCAGATCGTCCCACCAGCGATGGGCCTGGGCCAGTGCCTTGATCAGTGCCGGGTCGGGAGCCGTTGCCTGCGGTGCCTGGCCTTCGATGACCAACCGGGTTTCCCGACCGCGACGCCGCAGGGCCACGGCCTGCTGGATGATAAGGACTGGTCCCTTCTCGCCGTCCCTGTCCTCGGATGGCAATTGGTCGGCCTCGGCATTGCGCAAGAACTGTGGCAGCAGCGCGATCGCAATTCCGGCGTCCGCGATCGTGATCCGGTCCACGAGGGCGAGCATGACCCCCCGCGCCGCAATACGATCGTCCCCGGACAGCTGTTCGGCGAGCATGCCGGCCCGCCGGAGCAGGGTGTCGCGCTGCCCGATGCTATCGCCGGATTCGGTGACATGATCGAGCAGCCAGTTGGTGTCGCGCAGGTGATGGCACAGCAGGTCCACCACCATTGGCTCGAGCTCGGCCGCCGGCAGACGCCACACCGCGCCGGCTTTTCGGGGCTGTGTCGGATCGCGGCGTGATCGGATGGTCGAGGCGCTGACGTAATAACGGAAGCGCCGGCCCTGGTTCACGCAATGGGTTGCCAGGAGCTTTTCGCCTGAGGCGTCAGCCACCAGGCCGGCCAAGAGGCTCGGGTTCCTGGCATAGGCCTTGACCCGATGGGCATGGCCATTGTCGCGCAGCAGCGCCTGCACCGCCGCCCAGGTTTCCGGATCGACGATCGCATCGTGCTGTCCGTCATAGACCTGCCCCTTATGCGCGATGCGGCCGGCGTAGACCGGGTTCGACAGGATCCGATAGAGGTGCCCGCGGCTCAGCCGCGTCCCACCCTTCATGCGCCCGCTCTTGCCAGGGCGAAGTTTGGTGCGGACGTCGGTGCGATCGAGCTCGGCTTTGAGCCCATCAACCGAGCGCAGCGCGAGGTAGCGTTGGTAGATGGTTCGGATGGTGACGGCCTCGGCCTCGTTGATGGTCAGGGTGCGACCGGCGGCCTCGTAGCCGATCGGCACGTAGCCACCCATCCACAGGCCTTTGCGTTTGGAGGCGGCGATCTTATCGCGGATGCGCTCGGCGGTGACCTCACGCTCGAACTGGGCGAAGGACAGCAGCACGTTCAGCGTCAGCCGGCCCATGCTGGTCGTGGTGTTGAACGCCTGGGTCACCGACACGAAGGACGCGCCATGGCCGTCGAGCACCTCGACGATCTTGGCAAAATCGGTCAGCGAGCGCGTCAGGCGATCGACCTTGTAGACCACCACGACGTCGACCGAACCGCTGACGATATCGGCGAGCAGCCGCTGCAAGGCCGGCCGCTCCATCGACCCGCCGGAATAGCCGCCATCATCATAGCGGCTGGTGAGCAACTTCCAGCCTTCGTGCTTCTGACTGTGGATATAGGCCTCACACGCCTCGCGCTGGGCATCGAGGGAATTGAAATCCTGTTCCAGGCCCTCCTCGTGCGATTTGCGGGTGTAGACGGCACAACGGACGGTCCGGACCCGCTCACCCATAGCAGCGCCCCTCCCCATGCGCAGCCGCCGGTGACGGCACAGCGCGGATCGGCACAATGGGCCGTTCGGCATGGGCGGCAGGATCACCTTCGGTCGTGCCGCCACGACGTGGCGATGGGCGGCCGCGGCGGCCCGGTTTGCC
Organism: Hyphomicrobiales bacterium; assembly: GCA_040255145.1. GTDB lineage: Bacteria > Pseudomonadota > Alphaproteobacteria > JBDZUN01 > JBDZUN01 > JBDZUN01. The sequence goes on from JBDZUN010000016.1 coordinate 22,577, forward strand.
ACGATCATGGGTACCGGCAGAACCGTTCAGGCCGAAGAAGGTCCAGCCGTTCCAGCGGGTGCCGGTGATCTCGCGCGCGATGATGGACAACGACCGATAGCGGGCACCCCGCCACAGGAAGCCGTCCGATGCAACCAGCACGTCATGGACCTCGCCCTGCCATTCGCGGACCAGCCGCGTGCCGGCGCGGAGCTTCTTCCGCTTCGGCGCCGGCGGCTTGGCATCCTTGGGTACGATGTCGCGCATCAGCACGTCGATCTCGCGGCGCGTCGCCGGGTCGAGCCCGCCGTTTTCCTGCTCCAGCATCGCATGGGCCAGCGCCTGGGCCGCAAGCAGCCGGCTGACCGAGGACGGCAGGGATACGCCTTTGAGCGCCAGCCAGCGCTGACCGAGCGCTTCCTTGTTCAAGACAGCCAGGTCCCGCTGCAATACGGCCTGCCGCGCGGCCCAATCGCGACGGTCCATCAGCCCTGCTCCGCGGCGCCAGCGAGCGTGGCAGAATCGGCCGTAGTGGCGATACGATACGTCGTTGGGCGGCCCTGCTCGCGCACGGTGTCGACCGCGTAGCCGCGGTGGCGCAGGCCGGTCAGCGCGGCGCGGGTGGTATGCGGCAGCCAGCCGGTCGCCTGCACGAGGTCGTCGAGCGTGACGCCATCCGGCCCCCGCAGCAACACCAGCACCGCGCCGAGCTTGCTGTCGGGCCGCGGCGGCTTTGGCCCACCGGCGGGATCCTGGGAAAGCGCTGGAGCATCGACGTCCTCCGCGACAACAGGCGATGCGTCCTGAGGCTTCGACACTTCCGCTGTCACCGGCGTGGACGCATCCTGACCGTCCAACTCCTCGTTGGTCGCCGGAGCGTCGTCGACAAAGCCGGTGTCATCCGTCACCCCAAGCGCGTGCAGACCGGCTTCGGTGATAACCAGTGCGAAACGGATGCCGGCATGATCGGTGCGCCAGATCGGCATGTCGGGACCGGCCTGAACCTCGGCGAGCAGTTGGCGCTTCATCAGGCTGGCGACCACCTTGCCGGCGGCGACGCGGTTCAGGGTTTCGGGCAGCACGACGGCGTGATCGGCGCGCTGCGACGCCTTGGACAGGATGACAAGCTGGGTGTCGGTGAGCTTAGGCATGGAATCCTCCTAGCGGTGATGACGGACAAAGCCCCGTCACCACCACAAGCCCCAAACCGGATCGCATCGGCGGGGCGGAGGCTCCCGGCTCGGGCATCGACCCGGACCGGCTGTACACGGACAGCAATGCTTCGCTCGCCGCCCATTGCCAGTCCTTTCTGGTGGTCATCGCCGCCGCGAGCGCGATTGGGGTGGCTATTCAATGGACGGTAACCAAAACAGCTCGTCGATCTCCGGGTCGCCGCCAATATTCGGCGAAGCATTAAGGTCGGCGGTGCCGAACAGGCCCCTACTGCCGTGACAAACGACGTATCGGATTCAGATGCCAGCGGGCAGGCACCCCGGCCCTGCCGTGGTGCCCGTCAGGACCGTATAGACTGCCGTGTCGCAAAACAAACGGTGCTGCCTCGGCGCGCCTACGCGCCGGCCAGATAGCGCACCAGGCGCTCGGCCAGCATCGCCTCCGGCTCGTCTTGCCCGTGCATCATCTGGAGCCGCTCGAGCAGCAGCTCGGCCTGGATCGCCGCGGCCTGTAGTGATGCCGGTGGAAGACCGGCAATGCGCTCCTCCAGCGTTAGCACCGTGTCATCGATGGCGCCTGCCAAACACTCTAAAGTGTCCTGCCGCGACAAGTCGCCGGCCGCTCCTGCGCGCCGCGCTTCGCGCAGCAGGGCCGATACACGCAGGCGCTGCAGCATGCGCATCTGCCAAAGCAACACGATCGGATCGCGATTTCCCGGCGGGAGCCTGAAGGCCGCTCCGGCGCCGCCTATGGCGCTCAGCCCGATGCCGGATGTCATCAGCACGCGCCGGCTGACCGGCGGGCCGGGGGGGACACATTGGTCCGGATCGTCGCCGGCTTGGCGCATCGGCAGGAAGGCCCAATCACATTAAGCATCACCGCGACAGAGCGGCGTCACACCATCCCTCTGTATACAGATATATTCAAGTCAAATCAGGCCATGATCCGCGACATCTACAGTAAGGTTAACCGCCGGCGACACGCCGATTAACCGCTCCTCGGGATGCTACGAATGACGATGTTCTGATTCTGTATTGTACACGGAGGATATTCCGTCGACTAGAACCGTCCCGCCCGGCGCTGTGCCCACATCTTGGGTGGTGGACACAGCCCAGCGCTCCCCGGTTAGAGAGGGGCCCGTCTGATTAGGATCGGCGCCGCCAGGGCCCGTTTGGGGCGAAGCTGATTGGCGCGAACCCACAGCATGAGTTGCGCGAGTGCGTCGACCTGGTCATCGTACCGAGCATTTGGAAAGCCGAGTAGCTCCGCCTTGAATTCGCCCAACCACGCCGCCTCCTCTGGTAGCAGCAGCTGGCCGGCCTCGATCAGCGCCGAGACACCCGCTACGCGCGAGTCTTTGTCACCCTCGGGCTTCCTTGCGGTCGGCCGCGGCACGCCCGGCTGCCGTTCCACGCGTAGCGTCTGGATCAGCTGCTGACCGGATGCCGTATCTTCGATCAATAGCGCCTGTGCCTTATGTTCGCGCGCCAACCGGATCGCGTGCCGCTTCAGCTCGGGGAAAATGAGACGACGACGGAACACGTCGAGGACGCGAACCTCTCCCTTCCAGACGTGCGCGGTAACGCAGACCGACCAATCGTTATGCGCACCATCCTTGCTGGCCGTATCCCAGGACTGGACGATCTGGCCCGGTGGCCCCGCAACGAATGACGGCGGATATGTCTTAAGCCAGTCCGCGCGCACCAAGTTGCCAGTCACCGGCACCGGCTGCTGTTGATATTGCGCCTCGAATGTTGCGGAGCCCATCGTCCGCCGCTGCTGTTCTAGCGCCTCGCGGCTCTCGCGCCGCGGGTGCAGCACATCGTCTATGCGGCGCTCATGCACCCCGCCGCGCGGCAGCGGAATCGTTTCGTCCTCGACGGCGATCGCCGGCAGCGACAACTGATCCCAGCCGCCCTGATCGATCAGCATGCCCGCAAGATCGTGCTCGTGTAGCCGCTGCATCACGCAGACAATCGCACCCTTACTTTTGTCGTTCAGCCGCGAGGCGAGGGTCGAGCCGAACCAATCATTGACCGATTCGCGGACCGTTTCTGAATTGGCGTCCTCGGGCTTAATTGGATCGTCGATGATCACGATATCGCCGCCGCGCCCGGTCAAGGTGCCGGTGATCGAGGTGGCGAGCCGCCCGCCGCCCTTAGTGGTCTCAAAATCGGCGGAGGCCGAGCGCCGGTGCGAGAGGCGGGTGCCGGGGAACAGCGCTTGATACCAGGATGCCTCAACCAGAAGCCGGCAATCACGCGCCAGCTTTGCGGCCAATTCATTCGAATAGCTAACGCACACGAAATTGAGCCGCGGGTTACGGCCCAGCATCCACGCAACCCAGGCGACGGAGATCGTGATCGATTTGAGGTTGCGCGGCGGCAAGGTGACCAGCAGACGATGGTCCGTCCCGGCGGCGATGCGATCGAGCCGGTGGGCAACGGCATCGAGGTGCCAGTTCCAGGCGAGCATTTCGCCGCCGCGGATCCACGGATAGGCCTTACGCAGGAACGCCGTGAAGTCCTGCCGCATGGCGGCCTGCAGCACGCCCAGCGGGTTGTCGAAGTCGCGGGTGCTACACATCGCCGGACGTCCCTTCATCGGTGCTGCCCAGCGCCTGATCGTCATCGATCTTTCGGCTCAGCAATTGCTCCAAGATCGCTTCGTCCTGGGCCGACAGGTTGCTGCGCCCGCTACCGGCTTCTTCCACGCCACAGACCTGAATAATCAGATCCACAAGAAGTTTTATGGCTCTGATATCGCCGGCGGCAGCGCGGGTTGTCAGGGTCTTCAATGCCAGGCTTTGGCGCCTGTCGGTCACCGGCTGCTTGTTGATCAGGATCGTCTGCTGCGCGTTCAACGCTTCAAGAAGATCTGCCTTCAATCCGCGAGCGCCCTTGCGCCGCCCCTTCGGATTGCCCGACTGGCCAGGCTTGAAGCGGCTGTGCTTGGGCGGCCGGCGATAACCGACCCGATCGTCCTCTTGGTCAGCCATTATCGTCCTCCTTTTCGTTGGAACGCGCGGCAGCAACCTGATCGAAGGTGCCGCCGGCGGCGTGGACGGCCTGAAGGCCCGACGCCGCTTGCAGGCGGCGCAGCGTGGTGTCGCAGTAGAGGGGATCGATCTCGATCGCCGCACCGCGCCGGCCGGTCTTATGCGCCGCCAGCAGCGTGGTGCCGGAACCCGCGAAGGGGTCGAGGATCAGATCGCCGCGGTTCGAGCAGTCCCGAATTGCGTCGGCGACCATCGCGACCGGCTTGACGGTCGGGTGGTCGGCCAAGTCGGTGTCGCGACCCTTACGGAAGCTGTTCGCGCCGGCATAATGAGATGGACGGTCCCCGCCCTTACGGAGGGTTTTGCTCGGGGCTTACC
>JBDZUN010000253.1:0-4874 GCA_040255145.1 Hyphomicrobiales bacterium
GGGCGCGCCCTTGTCGACCGAGGCATAGACACCGGCGACCAGTCCGGCCAGGAATCCGATGATGATCGTGCCGATGATCGACAACATGTCGTATCCCCCCTTTGTCACGGGGGCAGCGCCCCCCCTGTGACAGTCTAGCGCACGGGAGGGTCACTCAAACAAGATGGATCGCTTAGAGCGTTTCCAGCAAAAGTGGATGCCACTTTTGCTGTTCGGAAACGCGATAAACCAAGAACTTGGAGATCGTTCAGCGTTTCCATGAAACGGTGAACGGCTCTAGGCTCGCAGGCGGCCGCCGGTTGCTTTCTCCACCGCTGCGACGATACGAGCGGCGACTGCCTCAATCTCGGCGTCGGTCATGGTGCGCTCGCGCGGCTGCAGGGTGACGGCGATGGCGAGGGACTTCCTGCCCTCGCCGAGCGAGGGGTGCTCGAACACGTCGAACACCGACGCCGACTGGATCAATGCCTTGTCCGCGCCGCGCACGGCGCGCAGGACGTTGGCGGCCGGCACGTCGCGGTCGAGCACGAAGGCGAAGTCGCGCTCGACCGGCATCAGGTCCGGCGCATCGAGGATCGGCCGCGCCTTGCCCGGCCGGACCTTGGTCGGTGGAATGGCGTCGAGCAGCACCTCGCAGCCAATTGGCGCCCCCGCAATGTCGAGCGCTTCCAGCACGCGCGGGTGGATTTCGCCGAAATAGCCGAGCGCCTTGGGACCGAGCCGTAGCACGCCGGACCGGCCGGGGTGGTACCAGACGGGGGCGTCGGTCGTGACCTGAAGGTTGTCGACCGGCGCGCCGCAGGCCTCCAGCACCGCCAGTGCATCGGCCTTGGCGTCCAGTGCGTCGACCGCGCGCTGCCCGCCTGCCCAATGGCGTGGGGCCGCAGCGCCCAGGCGCAGCGCGGTCGCGGCGGTGGCCTGATCCTCCGGCCGGTCGCCCGCATATTGCGGGCCGACTTCGAACAGGCCGAAATCGGCAGCGCCGCGATCGGCGTTACGTTGCGCGGCCGCGAGCAGGTTGGGCAGCAGGTTCGGCCGCATCGCGTCGAGCTCGGACGAGATCGGGTTTTCCAGGAGCAGCGATTCATCGCCGCCGCCGAATTGGGCGGCCGCGGCGCGCGCCGTGAACGACCAGGTGACGGCCTCGGCCAGGCCGCGCGCGGCCAGCGCGCGCTTGGCCCAGCGCACCCGGTTCTGCGCAGGGCTCACCGCCGGCCGCGTCACGGGCGAAACGGGCGGCAGCGGCAGCGCCGGGATGCGGTCGTAGCCGTGGACTCGCGCGACTTCCTCGACCAAGTCGGCCGCGCCCATGACGTCGGGCCGCCAGCTCGGCGTCGTGACCTCGATCACCGTACCATCGGAGCGGACGGCGAAGCCGAGGCTGATCAGGATAGCCTCCTGGTCGCCCGGCGCGATGTCGAGGCCGGCCAGCGTGCCGGTCCGCGCCGGGTCGAACGCGATGCGCCGGCGCAGGTCGGGCGGCTCGCCGGCCACGACGACCTCGCCGGGCTCGCCGCCGCACAGGTCGAGCACGAGGCGCGTCGCGAGCTCCAGCCCGGGCACGACGAATTCGGGATCGGTGCCGCGTTCGAAGCGATAGCGCGCGTCCGAGGCGATGTTCAGCCGACGGCCGGTCGCGGCGGCGCGGATCGGGTCGAACCACGCGCTCTCGATGAACACGTCGCGGGTTTCGGTGGTGACGGCGCTTGGCTCGCCGCCCATGATGCCGGCGATGCTGAGCGCGCCGGTCTCGTCGGCGATCACCGTCATGGTGTCGTCGAGCGTGTAGGCGCGGCCGTCCAGCGCGGCGACCGCCTCGCCGGATTTCGCCAGGCGGGCGTGAATTTCGCCTTGGACCTTGGCGGCATCGAAGACGTGCAGCGGCCGGGCGCGGTCATAGGAGACGTAGTTGGTGATGTCGACCAGCGCCGAAATCGGACGCAGGCCGACCGCGCGCAGGCGGCGTTGCAGCCATTCGGGGCTCGGCCCGTTGGCGACGCGGCGGATCAGGCGTCCGGCAAAGATCGGACAGGCGTCTTCCGTACCCGGAGCGAAATGCAGGCCGACCGCGATCGGGCTCGGGAACCGGCCGGCGACAGCCGCCGCCGGGTCGGGCCGCAGCGTGCCGATGCCGGTGGCCGCCAGGTCGCGCGCGATGCCGCGCACGCCCAGGCAGTCGGGCCGGTTCGGGGTGATCGCGACCTCGAAGACCGGATCATCGAGGCCGAGGGCGGCGGCGGCCGGCGTGCCGACCGGCGGCGCGGCCGGCAGCTCGATGATCCCGGTATGCTCGTCGGACAGGCCGAGCTCGCGCTCCGACACCAGCATGCCGTGGGATTCGACGCCGCGGATCTTGGCGGCGGTCAGCACGAGGCCCGTGCTGGGAACAGTGGAGCCGACCGGCGCGAACAACCCGGTCATGCCGGTGCGCGCGTTGGGCGCGCCGCACACGACCTGAACCGTGCCGTCGGCCGTCTCGACCCGGCAGACGCGCAGCTTGTCGGCATTCGGATGCTGCACCGCCTCGACGACATAGGCGGCGGTGAAGGCGCCAAGCGTCGCAGCCGGGTCATGCAGTCCTTCGACCTCGATGCCGAGTGCGGTCAGCGCCGCGGCAATGCGCTCGGGCGTGGCGGTTGTGTCGAGGTGCTCGCGCAGCCAGCCGAGAGTGAACTTCATCGACTGAGGCCCGTTGCCAGGCTGGGCACATCGAGCGCCGCGAAGCCGTAATGGCGCAGCCAGCGCAGGTCCGCATCGAAGAACGCGCGCAGGTCGGGGATGCCGTATTTCAGCATCGCGATCCGGTCGATCCCCACACCGAAGGCGAAGCCCTGATACGTCTCGGGGTCGAGGCCTACATTGCGCAGGACCTGCGGGTGAACCATGCCGCAGCCTAGGATTTCGAGCCAGTCGTCGCCCTCGCCGATGCGCAGCTCGGCGCCCGACCGGCGACAGCCGATATCAACTTCGGCCGACGGCTCGGTGAATGGGAAATAGCTGGGGCGGAAGCGCATGCGCACCGAATCGACCTCGAAGAACGCGGTGGCGAAAGCTTCGAGGCAACCCTTCAGATGCCCCATATTGGTCGCGCGGTCGATCACCAGTCCCTCGACCTGATGGAACATCGGCGTGTGGGTCTGGTCGCTGTCGCAGCGATAGGTGCGGCCCGGCGCAATGATGCGCAGCGGCGGCTTCACCTTTTCCATGGTGCGGATCTGCACCGGCGAGGTGTGGGTGCGCAGCACCGGACGCGTGCCGTCGGCGCGCGGACGCAGGTAGAATGTGTCGTGCATCTGGCGCGCCGGATGTTCCGGCGGGATGTTCAGCGCACTGAAATTGTAGAAATCGGTCTCGATGTCGGGGCCTTCCGCGACCGAGAAGCCCATCTCGGCGAAGATCGCGATCACTTCGTCCATCACCTGGCTGACGGGATGGATTGAGCCCTTGGCCTCTGGCCGGACGGGCAGGGTGACGTCGATCCGCTCCGTCTGGAGACGGGCGTCCAGCGCGGCGTCGCGCGCGGCGCGTCGGCGCGCGGCGATGGCGTCGTTCAGCCGATCCTTGAGGCCGTTGAGCGCGGGGCCGAGGGTGCGCCGCTGTTCCGGCGTCGCCTGGCCCAGGCCGCGGACCAGCTCGGTGACGCGGCCCTTCTTGCCCAGGGCGTCGACGCGGATCGATTCCACCGCCGCCTCGTCGGGCGCCGCGTCGATCGCCGCGATCAGTTCCCGTTCGAGGGCTTCGATGTCGGCCTGTGCGATGTCGGTCATGGAGTGATGATGGTCCGGTCGGCCGGCGATCCAGCCGGTTCCGATAAGCGATGCCGCTTATAGACGCTGGCCGAGCCGGCTTTCAACCGAGCCGGCCCCCGGCGCTAAGTGGAAAGCCGCGCAGGAAGGTTTCGGCGTCCATCGGCTGGCGGCCCTCGCGCTGCACCCGGGTAAGGCGAAGTGCGCCGTCGCCGCAGGCGACCAGCAGGCTGTCGTCGAGCAGGGTGCCGGGCGGCGCGCCACCGCCGGGCTCTGGCACCGCGCGCAGCACGCGTATGCGGCTGTCCGCAATCTGGCACCAGGCGCCGGGTGCCGGGCTCATGGCGCGGACCAGACGGTGGAGGTCCCCCGCCGGGCGCGCCCAGTCGATCCGCGTCTCGGCCTTGTCGATCTTGGCGGCGTAGGTGACGCCGTCCTCGGGCTGCGGCGTCGGCGTCACGCTGCCGCGTTCCAGCGCGCCGAGCACGCGCAACAAGAGGTCTGCACCGAGTCGCGCCAGGCGGTCGTGCAGCGCGCCGGTATCGCTGCTGGGGCCGATCGGTACGCGCTCGGCCATCAGCATCGGGCCGGTATCGAGGCCGGCTTCCATCTGCATGATGGTGATGCCGGTCACCGCGTCGCCGGCCAGGATCGCGCGCTGGATCGGCGCTGCGCCACGCCAGCGCGGCAGGAGCGAGGCGTGCACGTTGACGCAGCCGAGGCGTGGCGCGTCGAGGATCGGCTGCGGCAGGATCAGGCCGTAGGCGGCGACCACGGCGACGTCGAGGTTGAGCGCGGCGAATGCCTCGATCTCGGCCGGATCGCGTAGCCGCGCCGGGGTCCGCACCGGAAGGCCGAGCGATTCGGCCAGCGCCTGGACCGGCGACGGACGCGGCTTCTGGCCACGGCCGGCCGGGCGCGGCGGCTGGCAATAGGCTACGGCGACGGCGTGGCCGGCGCCGGCGAGTGCGGCGAGGGTCGGCACCGCGAAATCCGGGGTGCCCAGGAAGGCGAGGCGAAGGGGCATGCGGCGTGTTTAGCACCCGCGGCGCTCCACCGCCACGCGGCGCGCGCGACGGACTGGCCGCTTTCTGGCAGGCTGCGCCCGCCTCAATTTCCGCGGATCAG
>JBDZUN010000254.1:0-4833 GCA_040255145.1 Hyphomicrobiales bacterium
TTCAGCCGGCCATCGATCCACCGGATCAATGGCTCATCCGGCCTCACCTCGCCAGCGGCAACGGGTTCGCGTTTAGAACCTAGACGGTCGCGACCACGGTGCCGCCGTACCTGGCGTCGCCGGCGTCGAAGCGCGGATCGGGCGTGAACTCCTGGCTCGTGACCTCCAGCAGGCCGAGCTTGGCGACCTCCAGGTTCACCAGGTCCTCGTGGCTCGACGGCCCCGCCGGCCCGTCCATCCGGGCCGCCAGGAGGATTGCGTCCCCGGCGCCCGAGGATTGCAGGAGGGCATAAGGCTCGAACAGGTGGATGGGGCCACGATCATAGCTCGCCGTGACGCACACCTTGCGGGCTATGGCGTCCCGAAGGCGCGCCTCCGACTTGGCGATCGCCTTCTCTTTTCCGGAACCGAAGCCGAACTTGAGACCGATACCCATGGCGTTTCTCCCAGATTTGCGAGCTACGTGCCTCCACGATACCAAAATATGACATAGTGTCGCAGCGATGAATGGTCAATCGCGGAAGGCGGGCGGGTTTTTGGCCTGCCAAGCGCCGGCGCGTGAGGTGCCCGTTGATCGGTCCCGATCAATGAGCCTCAGTATTATGCGTCGGAATGGGCGGTCATCGTCATGCGGACCAGCTCCGACAGGCTGTTCGCCCGCATCTTGTTCATCACGTTGGCGCGATAGACCTCGACCGTGCGCGGGCTGATCCCGAGCTCGTGGGCGATGGCCTTGTTGGGCTGGCCGGCGACCAGGCGCTCCAGTACCTGCAGTTCCCGTGGCGAGAGGCTTGCGAGGCGCTCCGCGAGGATGTTCCGTTCGGCCTCGCGGTCGCGGTGCTTGCCGTTTTCCCGCAGGGCGTTGCGCAGCGTGTCCAGGATGACGGCGTCGCCGAACGGCTTCTCGATGAAGTCGACTGCGCCGGCCTTCATCGCCTGCAACGCCAGCGGCACGTCGGCGTGGCCGGTGATGACCACGACGGGCATGACGTTGTCCATCGCGTGCAGCCGCTCCATCAGCTCCAGCCCGGTCATGCCCGGCATGCGGATGTCGGTCACGATGCAGCCTGCGTCCGATTGCGGGAGGTTGTCGAGGAACGCGAGCGCCGACGGGTGGGTACGGACCACCATGCCTGCCGCCAGGAGCAGGAAGGCCAAGGAATCGCGGACGGCGTCGTCGTCGTCGATCACGTGAATGACGGCATCAGGCATGTTCGAGCTCCGTAGCCAACGGCAGCGTGAAGTGGAACGTTGCGCCTCCGGCCGGGTTGTTCTCGGCCCAGATGCGCCCGCCATGGCCCTTGATGATTTCGCGGGAAATCGACAATCCCACACCCATCCCGTGCGGTTTCGTCGTGATGAATGGCTGGAACAGCCTCGCGGAGACTTCCTGGCGCAGGCCCGTCCCTGTATCGGTGAAGCTGATCAGGACGAAGTCGTCGTCCGTCAGGCGGGTCGAGACGGCGAGTTCCTGGCGCGGTGTGTGCTCCATGGCGTCGACGCTGTTGCGGATCAGGTTCAGCATGACCTGCTGGATTTGCACCCGATCGGCGAAAACCGCGTCGAACGCCGGGTCGAGGTCACGCTGGATACGCACGCCGGCACTTTTCGGCCCGACCAGGGTGAGCGCGATCGCCTCGTCGATCAGCTGCGACAGGCTTTCGATCCGCTTGTCGATCTCGCCGCGGCCGACGAACTCGCGCAAGCGATGGATGATCTGCCCCGCGCGCAGGGCCTGGTCGGCCGCTTTGTCGATGGCGTCGATCGTCTTCGGCAGGTCAGGCTCGTTGCTCCGCAGCAGCAGGATGCCGCCCTTCAGGTAATTGGCGATGGCCGACAATGGCTGGTTGAGCTCGTGGGCGAGCGTGGAGGCCATCTCGCCCATGGCGGAGAACCGGGCGACATGCGTGAGCTCCGACTGCAATTCGCGCAGGCGTGCCTCGGCCTCGTTGCGCGCGGTCAGGTCACGGATGATGCCGGTAAAATAATAGCGGTGCGAGCGCGTCTCCCCGACATGCAGCTCCATCGGGAAGATCGAGCCATCCTTGCGCCGGCCGAGCACCTCGCGTCCCTTGCCGATGATGCGGTGCTCGCCCGTCTCCAGATAGCGGGCGAGGTAGGAATTGTGCGCCTCCCGGTCGGGAGACGGCATCAGCGTGCTGACGTTCCGGCCGATCGCCTCGCCGGCGGTCCAGAGGAACATGCGTTCGGCCGCCTTGCTGAAGGATTGGATGACGCCCCGTTCGTCGATCACGACCATGGCGTCGGGCACCGTGTCCAGGATCGACTGCAGATGGGCCTCGCGTTCGCGCAGGTGCTCGACGGCCGCGGTGCCGCGCGCGCGGCTGCGCCGCAGCCAGCCGCCGCCGCAGGCGATGGCGATGGCGAGCGGGCAGAACAGCGCACCATTGAAAAGCTCTTCGGGTCCGAAGGCGGGCGCCCACCGGAATACCTCGATGACCAGCGCCAGGGCGGCGCACAGCAGGCCGGGCAGGGCGCCGCCATAGATCGACGTGAGCACCACCGCGCCCAGCCCGAGCAGGAACGGCGAGTTGTGATAGTAGCTGTCAGGGATGGCGGCTCGGATGGCCATCACGACGCCCATCGCGCCGAACGCTACCAGATAGGGCAGGTAACGGCGGAATTCCCGGCACAAAAGGCCCCTCCGTCGACTGAGCGTCAGATATACTGAACGAAACGTTTATATGGTGTGAACCTACGTGATTTTCCGGACCTCTCGTATCCGTAAAATCCCGTAGGTATTGCACACGAATTTCCGCCTTCTCGCACATGCGGCACAATCCGTCCCTAGCGATGGGGATCGACATGCCGACTTTGAATGGACCAGCGGAACGCCTGCCGACCCCGGCGGCGAGCCACGGTGCACGGGTCGAGATCGTGCCGTATCTCGAACTCCCCGGCTTCGTGATGACCTTCGCGCGCAACGGGGAAATCTTCGGCGCCGAGGAGCCGGCCGAGATGGTCTACAAGGTCGTCTCGGGCGCGGTCCGCACCACGCGGATCCTCAGCGACGGTCGGCGCCAGGTCGGCGGCTTTTTCCTTCGGGGCGATACGTTCGGGCTGCAACGGGGCGCGGTCCACCGCTTCACGGCCGACGCCGTCACCCGGTCCGAGGTCGCGATGGTGCGGCGATCCGCGGTCGAGGCCGCGGCCATGTGCGATGGCGCGACCGCCCGTCAACTTTGGCTTCTCACGGCGCGCGAACTGGAGCGGGTCGAGGACCACATGGTCTTGCTCGGCCGGAAAACCGCGCTGGAGCGGGTCGCGGCCTTCCTGCTCCGGCTGTCGGCGCCGCGCCATGCCTCCGGTGCGATCGTGGACCTCGTGATGTCGCGGATGGATATTGCCGACTATCTGGGCCTGACCATCGAGACGGTCTCGCGCACGCTGACCCAGCTTGAGCACGAGCACGCGATCGCGCGCCCCAACACGCGCCAGATCGTGCTGCGCAATCCCGACGCGCTGGCGGCCCTGAGCGCCTAGGGCGTGCTGAGATTGGGTTGAACCGCCTACACTTGGATGTCATCCCTCCGGCGGGCTTTCCACCGGCTGCGCCGGCGGAACCTTTGCCCCCCTCCGCCCGCGGAAGCGGGGATCCAGTAAACTTCGACCGCAGAGAATATATCTGCGGAATCAGCCGTTTACTGGGTCCCGGCTCGCGCTGGGCTCCGCCAGCTTGGCCGGCGGAGGCGGCCAAGGCTCCGGGCCGGCGCAAAGCGCCGGTTTCGACGGCCGCCGGAGGTATGACAACAAAGGGTATGATGCCAACTGACCGGCGGGTGGCGCGTATCCTTCGTTCCGCTTGAAGATCGTCGCGCGTGGCGGCATGTGTCGTCGTGATATGCCGACTCAAGCCGAACGGACCGCCACCATGGTCTCTGCCCCCCATAAGCTCGAGCCCATAAGCTCGAGCCCATGAGCTCAAGCCTATGAGCCCAGCGCCCAGCCTCATCCTGCCGGTCGAGGTCCAGTCGCGTGAGCTGGACGCGAAGCTCCTGCTCGCCTGCGTCGCGGCCGAGCGCGGCCGGACCGCGATCCTGGGCTGCGCCCAGGCGATCAAGCGCAGCCTGCACGCGCTGCCGCGCGGCGTCTACGTCGCCAAGGGCATCGTCAAGCCGGACCTGTTCGCGCGCGTCGACGGGCTCGGCCATCGGGTCGTGGCCTGGGACGAGGAGGCGCTGGTCTACATGACGCGCGACACCTACCTGCGCCGCAAGGTGGCGCCGGCGGCGCTGGGCCGCGCGCGCGCCCTGTTCGCGTGGGGCGAGGACAATGCCGAGGCCTGGCGCGACGCGTCTGGCTATGCCGGCCAGCCGCTGTTCGTGACCGGGAACCCGCGCGCCGACCTGCTGCGCGAAGACCTTCGCGTCTATTACGCGCCGGAGGCCGCGGCCTGCCGCAAGCGGTTCGGACGGTTCATCCTGATTTGCAGCAATTTCGGCTATCTCCAGCATTACCTGCCGGAATTGAGCCTGTCGCACGCTGACGCCGCCGCGCCGGTGCCGGACGACAAGATCGGCACGCTGGAGGACCCGGCGATGCTGGCGCATCGCTGGCAGATGCTGCAGGCATTCAAATACATGATCCCGATCCTGGCCGCGCGGTTGCCCGAGCGCACCATCATCGTCCGTCCGCACCCGTCGGAAAGCGCCGCGCACTGGCAGGAGGCGGCGATGGACCGGCCCAACGTGCATGTGGTCGGCGGTGGGCCGGTGGTGCCGTGGCTGCTGACCGCCGACGCGGTGCTGCACAATGGCTGCACCACCGCGGTCGAAGGGTTCCTGCTCGGACGGACGACCGTGGACTACGAGT
>JBDZUN010000255.1:0-4811 GCA_040255145.1 Hyphomicrobiales bacterium
CCGAGCCGTATTTGAACAGGCGCGCCTCGCGCACCCACAGGTCCATGATGCCGCCTTCGTTGACCAGGTCGTCGCCGACGCCCTGGATGAAGCAGGCATGCGGCTGCGGGTGGGCATAGGCGCTGTCGGAGGCGGTCAGCGCGCCGGTCGTCGGGTCGACGTAGAAATGGCCCTGCGCCGGCCCGTCGATGCCATAGGCCCAATGCAGGCCGGTATTGAACCATTGCGGGCTGTTCGGCGCCGCCATCTGGCGCGCCAGCATCGCGCACAACTCGTCATGGAAGGCGCGGGCGTCCGCCTCCTCGTCGAAGTAACCGTGCCGCCAGCCCCAATAGGTCCAGGTGCCGGCCAGGCGCTCGAACACCTGGCGGGCGCTGGTCTCGGCGCCGCTGCGTTCCCCCTCGGGCAGCGCCGCCAGGGCGTCGTCGTCGGCCACGCGGCGGGCCAGCCAGTCGGGCACGGCGTGCTCGGCCACCGGCTTCAAGCGTGCCGGCACGCCGGCGCGGCGGAAGTACTTCTGGGCCAGCACGTCGCAGGCGACCTGGCTCCAGTCGGAGGGGACCTCGAACGAATCGAGCCGGAACACGACCGAGCCGTCGGGATTGCGGATCTCGCTCGATCGCTGCTCGAAGCCGATGTCGGCGAACGGCTCCGCGGTCTCGTCGGTGAACAGCCGGTCGATCTTCATCGGAAAACCCCTTTCACAAGAACCCCTGGGGCAGCGCGATTCGCCTGCCCACCCACACACGCTAATCCCCTTTTGTAGTACGCTTCCACCACATATTGGGGGGCGGTCCGGCTTATCCCCAAGATTGGGTTGGGGCGAGGCGCCGCTTCAGACCGGCCGCCTGTGGACTGCCACGGCGCGGAGAGCCGCGGAAATCCGGCATCGCCGGGTGCGGGAAGGGGTCGGCGCGCGACTTGTTCAACCGTCCTTAACCAGGTTCTCCCAAACATATCCACACACCCGGCCGCGCAGTCGGGGCGCCGATTTCCAGCCGGGGCCGTCCCATGCACCGCCACGATCTGAGCACCCTCCGCGTCGTCGTCGTCGACGACAGCGTGCATATGGGCAAGCTCCTGCAGCTCATGCTGTCGGCGTTCGACATCCGCTGCGCGCAGGCGTTCACCGACGGCGTCGCGGCGATGCGCGCGATACAGGCGGACCCGCCGGACCTCCTGCTGTGCGACTGGGAGATGCATCCGATCGACGGTTTGACCCTGGTGCGCCGGATTCGCGGCTCCGAGAGCGATCTCCTCGCTGGCATCCCGATCGTGATGCTCACCGGCAATACCGACGCCGCCAAGATTCGCGCCGCGCGGGCGGCGGGGGTCACCCACGTGGTGGTCAAGCCGGTGACGCCGCAGGCGCTGTTCGACCGGATCGCGTGGGCGGTGGCCAATCCGCGGGGCCGGCCGCGCGATCTCCAGCCGCCGAGCTTCGAAGCGGGCGCCAGGGCTGGACGCGCACCTATGGCGATGCCATAGTCCCGGCCGTTTTGGGCGGCTGGCCGGGGTGCCGGATCGCGTGGATACGGCACGGATGAACCTTTTCAAAGAATTCTTCGCCTGGTGGGATAGCGCGACCTGGGGTACCCGGCTCCTGTTGTGGCGCCAGGGCGAGGAAGTGGGCTCCGACGCCCAGGGCAACCAGTATTACCGGCAGAAGGGCGGCGACCGCCGCTGGGTCATGTATAACGGCGACGCGGACGCCTCGCGCGTGCCACCCGAATGGCACGCCTGGCTTCACTTCACGACGCCGGAGCCGCCGAGCGAGGCGCCGCTTCCGACCCAGCCCTGGGAGAAGGAGCACGTCCCGAACCTGACCGGGACGGCATATGCCTATCACCCGCCGGGCTCGCTGCTGGGCAGCGGCGACCGGCGGGCGCCTGCGCCCTACGAGGCCTGGCGGCCCGAAGAATGACACGCGGCGCACGACGCACGGGAACGAAGAATGGGTGAACGACTGGTCGAGACGCTGATCGGGGCGATCGTATTGATCGTCGCGGGTGCGTTCTTCTATTACGCCTATACGCGCAGCAATGTGCACACCGTGTCGGGCTATACGCTCAACGCCCGGTTCGGCTCGGTCGGCTCGCTGGCGGTGGGCAGCGACGTGCGCGTCTCGGGCATCAAGGTCGGCACAGTCACGCACGAGGAACTCGACCCGCAGACCTATCTCGCCGCCGTCCAGATGAGCATCGATCCGAAGGTCCAGGTCCCCGACGATTCGGCGGTGCGGATCGCCCAGGACGGCCTGCTCGGCGGCAATTACCTGGTTATCGAGCCCGGCGGCAGCGACGACATGCTGCGCCCCGGCAGCACGATCGCGCATAGCCAGGGCGCGGTCGACCTGCTCAGCCTGGTCGGGCAGGCGATCTTCAGCGCCGGCGGCAAGGGCGGCGGCGGTGGAGAGCATGCGGCACCCGCGTCGCCCGGTGCGGCCGACCCGCTCGCGGCGCCCGGCTTCGGCGCGCCCGCGGCGCCAGACCAGCCGGCATCGGATCAGCCGACGGGGGCTAAGCCGGACGCGCCGCGGGCGCCGCCATCGGGCCCGGCCCCGGATCAGAGCCCGGCGGGCGGGCAGCAGGCCCTGCCGCCGCAGCCGTCGTCCGGCGCGCCAGCCCCCTGATCGCCCGCGTGTCCGAGCAGTCCGGCGGCGCGGATAAAGGCTGGGACGCCCGGCTATACGGTGAGCATGGGCGCTTCGTCGGCGAGCTTGGCGCGCCGGTCGTGGCGCTGCTTGCGCCGCGCCAGGGCGAGGACATTCTCGACATCGGTTGCGGCGACGGGTTCCTGTCGCGTCGGATCGCCGATGCCGGCGCCCGCGTCGTCGGCATCGACGCCAGCCCGGACATGGTTGCCGCGGCGCGCGCGGCCGGCATCGACGCGCATGTCGCCGACGCGCAGCGGCTGGCCTATCAGGCGGCGTTCGACGCGGCATTCTCGAACGCGGCGCTGCATTGGATGCCGGATCTCGACGCGGTGTTCCGCGGCGTTCATGCCGCGCTGCGGCCTGGCGGCCGGCTGGTCGCCGAGATGGGCGGCCACGGCAACGTCGCCGCCGTCGCGACGGCGATCCGCGCCGTCCTCCAGCACCATGGTCTGCCGGCGCCGGCGCAGCCCTGGACCTTCCCCAGCGTCGAAGACCTTCGGCACCGGCTGGAGGCGGCGGGGTTCCGCGTCACCCAGGCCGAGTTGATACCGCGCCCGACGCCGCTCGCGACCGGCATCCGCCCGTGGTTGAAGAACTTCGCGAACCACCTGCTGGCCGGCGCGCCGGAGGCGGAACGCGAGGCGCTGGAGGCCGAGATCGAAGCGCTGCTCGCGCCGGTCCTGCGTGACGGCCGCGGCAACTGGAGCGCCGATTATGTCCGCCTTCGTTTTGCCGCTTTGCGGTGATTGGCTTAGCGGATGAAACGCGGCGCCATCGTCTGGCTGACCTTCGGCCTGAGCTTGGCGGCGTACCCGCTGCAGGTGCTGGCTGCCGACCAACCCACGCCCGCGGCGCCGGCCGCGATCAATGGCGCCCCCGGCCCGGCCGACGCACCAGCCGCCGGTCAGGGTACGGCCGCGGACCAGGGGTCGCCCGGCGCGACCCAGCCGGCGACCGACGACCTGGACCTGCGCAACCTGCGCAACGTGTTCGGGCTCCCCGAACACGAGGCCGGCCCGTCCTCGGCGCCGGCTCCGGCGCCTGACACGCCGCGCCTGCCGCCACCGGACATCCCGTTCGAGTCGGCCGTGCTGCGCGGGCTCGACAAGATCACCGCACGGGTATCGACCTTCGTGGCGCCGATTGGCCAGCCGGTCCGGTTCGGTACTTTGTCGATTGTCGCGCGCGCCTGCCGCGAACGCCCCCAGACCGAAACGCCGGAAAGCGCCGCCTATCTCGAAATCCAGGAGGCCAAGCCGGACGAGGGAACGGCGATGCTGTTCCATGGTTGGATGTTCGCATCGAGCCCTGGGCTCTCGGCGCTGGAGCATCCGGTCTATGACGTCTGGGTGATTTCCTGCAAGACCGCCGTGCCGGCGGGTCCGGTGGCCGGGGCCGGGCCGCTGGAAGATCCCCTCGGCGGCCTGCCGAGCCCGGCACCGACGTCCGGCTCGTTCTCCGGTGCGCCGCCGTCGCCGGCTTCGTCCGCCCCCTCGAACGAATAGAACTCGGCCGGCATGCTGACCGCCTGGCGCAGCAGCCGCTGGTAGTGCGCCCGCGAAATCTCGATCGCGCCGAAGCGGGCGAGATGCTCAGTCAGGAATTGGGTGTCGAGCACCCGATAGCCGCCGCGCCTGAGCCGGGCGGCGAGGTGGATCAGCGCCACCTTGCTGGCGTCGGTCTCGCGCATGAACATGCTTTCGCCGAAGAACGCCGCCCCCAGGCTCACCCCATAGAGGCCGCCGGCGAGCCGTCCGTCGCGCCAGGCCTCGACGCTGTGAGCATGGCCCAGCCGATGAAGCGCGGTGAACAGCTCGAGGATTTCGTCGTTGATCCAGGTCGCCGGCCGCGTCGGCGTCGGCGCCGCGCATTCCTCGATCACCGCGCGGAACGCGGTGTCGACGCGGACGGCGAAGCGGTCGGCGCGGATCACGCGCGCCAGGCGCCGGGGTACATGCACGGCGTCCAGGGGCAGGATGCCGCGCTGCCGCGGGTCGATCCAGTGGACGGTTGCGTCGGCCCGGTCCTCGGCCATCGGGAAGATGCCGTGGGCGTAGGCCTTCAGCGCCAGCTCCGGGGTGATTTCGGTCATCCGCCCTACTTCGATATCGCGCTCTGAGCGCACTTCGGAATCAAACCGACACTAAGATCAAGT
>JBDZUN010000017.1:0-26545 GCA_040255145.1 Hyphomicrobiales bacterium
GGCGCGCGCCCATGGCACGTTCGTCTGCGTCAACGCCGCCAACATGCTGCCCGAGCGCATGGAGATCGAGCTGTTCGGCATCGAGGGACGGGCGGAGGAGGGGCGCAAGGTCGGCCTGTTCGAGCAGGCCCACGGCGGCACCCTGTTCATCGACGAAGTTGCCGACATGCCGATCGAAACGCAGAACAAGATCCTGCGCGTCCTGGTCGATCAGACCTTTGAGCGGGTCGGCGGCGCCAACCGCGTCAAGGTCGACGTGCGCGTGGTCAGCGCCACCAGCAAGTCGATCCGCACCGAGGTCGAGAACGGCCGCTTCCGCGAGGACCTGTACCACCGGCTCAACGTCGTGCCGATCCGGGTTCCCGCGCTGGCCGAGCGGCGCGACGACATCCCCCTGCTGGTCGAGCACTTCGTCCACCGGCTCGCGGCCGCGCACGGCATGGCCTATCGCGCGGTCGGCGACGACGCCATGGCCGCGCTCCAGGTCTATGACTGGCCGGGCAACGTCCGGCAATTGCGCAACGTGGTCGAGCGGCTCCTGATCCTGGCGACCGAGGACGTCGAGGCGGTGATCACCGCCGACCTGCTGCCGCCCGACGTCGGCATGCAGCCGGGCGGCCTGCACGGCAAGAACAACGGGCACGTCATGGCGCTGCCGCTGCGCGAGGCGCGGGAGGTGTTCGAGCGCGAATACCTGATCGCCCAGGTCGCCCGCTTCGGCGGCAACATCTCGCGCACCGCGTCCTTCATCGGCATGGAGCGTTCGGCGCTCCACCGCAAGCTCAAGAGCCTCGGCCTGGGTTCCGCGCTGAAGCTCGTCGAATCGACCTGATGGGCTGAGCCGCACCGATGGCCGGCGCCTTCCCGATCGCGCGCCCGGCGCGCTCCGCCCCACTCGCCGCGGCGGGGGCGGGCCGTGATTGACGCGATCGCCAGCGGCGGCATCGCCGCGCTCGCGCTGATCAGCGCGGCGGTGCTGCTGGCGCTGCTCCTCCGCCGGCCGGGCTTCCGCCATCGCACCCTCGGCTACCTGATCTGCGCGACCCTGCTGTCGTGCGGCGTCGCCCACGGGATGAGCGCCGCGGGGTTCTGGCAGCCCTTGCCCGACAACGCTGTACTGGCCGCGCGCCTCGCCACCCTCCTGGCCGGGCTTGCCACCGCAATCGTCCTGTTGCCGCGCGTGCCCACGGTACTGGCGTCGCCCAGCGCCGCGGACCTGGCCGCGGCCAACGCCCAATTGCAGGCGGAGATCGGCCGGCGGGGCGCGGTGGAGGTGGAGCTGCGCACCGCGCAGAGCCAGCTTGAAGCCGGCGTCTCCGAACGGACCGCAGACCTCGTCGCGGCCAACGAGCGGCTGGAGCGCGAGATTCGCGAGCGGCGCAGCGTCCAGGATAGCCTGTACCAGGCGATCCAGGAGCGCGAGGCCCTGCTGCGCGAGGTACACCATCGCGTCAAGAACAACCTGCAAATGATGAGCAGCCTTCTGAATTTGCAGATTCGTAACGAGAAGTCGGAGATGCTCCGCCAGAAGCTGCGCGAGATGCAGGCCCGCCTCGGCGCGCTCAGCCTGGTACACAAGAAGCTCTACGGCGGCGAGGATCTGACGGCCATCGACCTCGCCAACCTGCTGGCCGAATTGTGCAAGCAGCTCGGCTCCGCCTACCGGGCCGGCCAGCGCGGCATCACGCTGAGCGTGACGGCCGACCCGCTGCTGACCGACATGGACCACGCGATTCCGCTGGCGTTGCTGGTCACCGAGGCGGTGACCAACGCCCTCAAGCACGCCTTTCCCGACGGGCGGTCGGGGACGGTGTCGGTCGGATTGCAGCAGCAGGGGCGGGAGCAGGGGGCGACCGCGCTGCTGCGCATCGCCGACGACGGCGTCGGGCTGCCGCACCCGGAGATTGCCGCGCCGCGCCGCGACGGCGCCGGCGGCACGCTGGGCCTGACCGTCATGCGCGGCATGGCGCGGCAACTTGATGGCGAGCTGGAATTGCGGTTCGATCGCGGGGTTGAGATTCTGGTGACGATGCGCCTGGACGATCTGGTCGCGGCGCCGGGACTGCGCCGGACCGCCTGACAGGCAGGCGCAAGGGGGGAACATGGCGGAAGCGGGCCTCGGCGCCCGGGCGCAGTGGCGTGCGCTCGATTCGGCGCAGCGCAACGTCGTCGCCGCCAGCTTCCTGGGCTGGATGCTCGACGCCTTCGACTATTTCCTGCTGGTCTTCGTCGTCCACGACATCGCCCAGGAATTCGGCGCCAGCGTCGTCGATGTGACCCTGGCGATGCTGCTGACGCTGGCCATGCGGCCGCTCGGCGCGCTGATCTTCGGCATCCTTGCCGACCGCTACGGCCGGCGGCCGATCCTGATGATCGACATCGTGCTGTACTCGGTGATCGAGCTCGCCTCGGCCTTCGCCCCATCGCTGGCCATGCTCCTGATCCTGCGCGCGCTCTTTGGTGTCGCGATGGGCGGGGAGTGGGGCGTCGGTGCCTCCCTGACCATGGAATCGATTCCCGCGAAAAGCCGCGGGCTTGTCTCCGGCCTGCTGCAGGAAGGCTATGCCGCCGGCTACCTGCTGGCGGCGCTCGTGTTCTTCGCGCTCTATCCGCTGATCGGCTGGCGCGGCATGTTCGTGGCCGGCGCTGCGCCGGCGCTGCTCGTGCTGTTCATCCGCGCGCGCGTACCGGAATCGCCGGTCTGGCAGGCGGGGGTGCGCGCCGGCGTCCACAAGGCCGGGCGCATCTGGCACGCCATCGCCGGCAACTGGCGGCGCTTCCTCTACGCCATCGTGCTGATGACCGCGTTCAACTTCTTCAGCCACGGCACGCAGGACCTTTACCCGACCTTCCTGCGCGAGCAGCGCGGCCTGTCCAGCAACGCCGTCGGCCTGATCGCGGTGGTCTACAATGTCGGCGCGCTGATCGGCGGCATCTTCTTCGGCACGCTGTCGCAGCGCCTCGGCCGGCGCCGCACCATCGTGCTGGCGGCGCTGCTGGCGATCCCGATGGTGCCGCTGTGGGCGTTCTCGGCGACGCCGGTGCTGATCGCCGTCGGCGCCTTCCTGATCCAGTTCATGGTCCAGGGCGCCTGGGGCGTCGTCCCGGCGCACCTGAACGAGCTGTCGCCGCCGACGGTACGCGGCACCTTTCCCGGCTTCACCTATCAGCTCGGCAACCTGCTCGCCGCCGGCAACGCGACCATCCAGGCACAGATCGCCGCGCAGCACGGCGGCAATTACGCGATCGCGCTGGCCGGCACCGCGATCATCGTCGCGCTGGTCCTGGCGGTGTTGGCCGGCTTCGGCCCGGAAGCGCGCGAGATTTCGTTCGAGGATACGGCGGCCGAGGAGGGTGCCCCCTCCGGGTAGGACGCAAACCTCCCCGTCATTGCGAAGAGCGATAGCGACGAAGCCATCTGCCTTGTTGTCATCCCGGAAGCCCGAAGGGCTATCCGGGACCCATTTCGCGGCACGGCTTGCAAATGATGCGAAAAGGCTCGGAACAGCTCACCGCGTCTCGGCGCGCTTGACCTCCTGCCACAGCGCCTCAAGCGCGTCGAGGCCCACCGCATCCGGCGTCTTGCCCTGGTCCGCCAGGCGCCGCTCGATCCAGCGGAAGCGCCGCTCGAATTTGGCATTACCCTGCCGCAGCGCAGCTTCTGGGTCGATGTCGAGATGGCGGGCGAGGTTGGCGCAGGCGAACAGCAGGTCGCCCAACTCCTCCTTCAGCCGGTCCCTGGCCATGCCACCGGCCATTTCCCGTCGCACCTCGTCCAATTCCTCCGCGACCTTGTCCAGCACCGGCGCCGCGTCCGGCCAGTCGAAGCCGACGCGCGCCGCACGGCGCTGCAATTTGACCGCGCGCGTCGTGGCGGGCAGGGCGATCGGCACGCCGTCCAGCGTACCGGCGGGCCCGGCCTGCGCCCGCTCGCGTTCCTTATGGCGTTCCCAGGCGGCGGTCTGGTCGGCGGCCGAGGCGATGGCGCCGCGCTGCTCGGCCGTGCCAAAGACGTGCGGGTGCCGGCGCTCCATCTTGGCGCAGACGGCATCCACAACGTCGGCGAAGGCGAACGCCTGGGTTTCCTCGGCCATCCGGGCGTGGAACACGACCTGGAACAGCAGGTCGCCGAGTTCGTCCTTCAGCGCCGGCAGGTCGTCGCGCGCGATGGCGTCCGCGACCTCGTAGGCTTCCTCGACCGTGTAGGGCGCGATGGTGGCGAAGGTCTGCTCACGGTCCCATGGACAGCCGGCGTCGGGATCGCGCAGCCGGCGCATGATCGCCAGCAGGCGGGAGACCGCACTATCAGCCGGCTCCGTCATGATCTGTGATTCGCATAATCAGCATTATGGTAAATAACCACAGGACCGGGAACGGCGGTCAAAGCTCGATCGCCATGCCGTCATAGGCCGGCTCGACATCCGCCGGCAGTTCCGCCTTGAGCGTCGCATAGTCCAGGTCGAGATGCATGTTGGTCAGCACCGCCCGGGCCGGCTTGACTCGCGCGATCCAGCCCAGCGTCTTTTCGAGGTGCGCGTGCGTCGGATGCGGCCGATAGCGCAGCGCGTCCACGATCCAGCATTCGACCCCGGCCAGCGTCTCGAACGCGACTTCCGGCAGGTCGACCACGTCCGGTGAATACGCCACCGGGCCGATGCGGAAGCCCAGCGAATGGATGCGGCCGTGGCCCTGCATGAACGGAATCGCGGTGATCGGGCCGCCCGGTCCGTCGATCGTGACCGGCCCGTCGATCGTGTGCGCGGTCAGGACCGGCGGATAATCGCTGTTTTTCGGCCGGACAAAGCAATAGTCGAAGCGCTGGGTCAGGGTCGCCAAGGTCGCCTCGTCACCATAGACATCGACTTGCCGTCCCATGTTCAACGCGACGACGCGTAGGTCGTCGATGCCGTGGGCCTGGTCGGCGTGGGCGTGGGTGTAGAGCACCCCGTGCAGCGTCCCGGCGCCCGCGTCGATCAGCTGGTCGCGGATTTCCGGCGCGGTGTCGATCAGCACCCTGGTCGCGCCGCGCTCCACCAGGATCGAGCAGCGCCGGCGCCGGTTGCGCGGCTCCGCCGGGTCGCAGACGCCCCAGTCGCCGCCGATGCGCGGCACGCCGCCCGACGATCCGCAACCCAGCACCGTAACTTTAAGACCATTCGCCATGGTATTTTATATGCTACGAAAATGTCGGTATGTTGCGAAACAAGGTGAAGAAATTCCGCGTCGTCCGCGCGGCCAGGTCGGCCGGCGTCAGGCCGAGCATGTCGGCCAGATAGGCCGCCGTGTGCGCCAGGAAGGACGGCTCGTTCGGCTTGCCGCGCTTCGGCACCGGCGCCAGGAACGGCGCGTCGGTCTCGACCAGGAGCCGGTCGAGCGGCACGTCCCGCACCGTTTGGCGCAGCGCCTCGGCGTTCTTGAATGTCACAATGCCGGACAGCGAGATGAACAGGCCGAGGTCGAGCGCGGCGTGCAGCAGTTCCGGGCCGGAGCTGAAGCAGTGGATCAGGCCGGGAAACGCCCCCTGCCCCATCTCGTCCGCCAGGATCGCGGCGGTCTCGGCGTCGGCGTCGCGGCTGTGCACGATCACCGGCAGGCCGGTTTCGCGCGCCGCGGCGATATGGGCGCGGAACAGGCGCTCCTGCGCCGCGCGTGGGCTGTGCTCATAGTAGAAGTCGAGGCCCGTCTCGCCGATGCCGACCACCTTGGGGTGCGCGGTCCGCGCGACCAGCGCCTCGGTCGTGGTGTCGGCTTCGGCTTCCGCTTCGTGCGGGTGGACGCCGACCGAGCAGAACACGTTGGGGAACCGCTCGGCGATCGCCCGCACGCCGTCGAACCGGCTGAGCCGGGTCGAGATCGTCACCATCAACCCGATGCCGGCGGCCTCGGCGCGCGCGACCACCGCGTCCGCGTCGCCGGCCAGTTCGGGGAAGTCGAGGTGGCAATGGCTGTCGACCAGCATCAGGCACGCGCCTCGGCGGGCTCCGCCCAGCGCGGGAACACCGGCTCCGGCGGCGGCAGCGGGCTTCCGGGCGTCAGCGCGCCGACTTCGCCGAACAGGCCGAAATGGCGCGCGTCGGCCGCCACGCCGAGCTGGTCCAAAATGCGCGACGCCGCGTTCGGCATCACCGGCTGGACCAGCAGCGCAACGCGCCGGATCGCCTCCGCCGTCACATAGAGCACGGTCGCCATGCGATCCGGGTCGGTCTTGCGCAGCGCCCATGGTTCGGCCGCGGTGAAATAGCGATTGGCGTCACCGATCGCCGTCCAGATCGTGACCAGCGCCTGGTGGATTTCCTGGCGCGCCAGCAATTCGCGCACCTCGTCGAGCAGCCGCGCGGTGCGGACGAGCAGCGCCCGCTCCGCCTCGCCAAACGCGCCGACGGCCGGCACCTTGCCCTCGCAATTGCGCGCGATCATGGTCAGGCAGCGCTGGCACAGGTTGCCCAGGTCATTGGCCAGGTCGCCGTTCAGCCGGTTGGTCATGGCGGTATGCGAGAAGTCGCCGTCATTGCCGAACGGCACCTCGCGCATCAGGAAATAGCGCACCGCGTCCAGGCCGTATTTCTCGACCAGCGAAAACGGGTCGATGACATTGCCCAGCGACTTCGAGATCTTCTGGCCCTCATTGGTCCACCAGCCGTGGGCGAAGACCCGCTCCGGCGGTTCCAGCCCCGCGGCCAGCAGCATGGCCGGCCAGTAGACCGCGTGGAAGCGCAGGATATCCTTGCCGACCATGTGCAGGTCGGCGGGCCAGAACGAGCGCCACAGGTCCGCCCCTTCGTCGGGATAGCCCGCCACGGTCAGGTAATTGGTCAGCGCGTCGACCCAGACATAGACGACGTGCTCGGGGTCGTTCGGCACCGGAATGCCCCAGCGGACGGTGGAGCGCGACACCGACAGGTCCTTCAGCCCCGATTTGACGAAGCTGCGCACTTCGTTGAGCCGGCTTTCCGGCAGCACGAAGCCCGGCCGGTCGTAGAGTTCGAGCAGCTTGTCGCCCCAGTCCGACAGGCGGAAGAACCAGCTCGGCTCCTCGACCCATTCGACCGGCGCGCCGCTCGGCGCCAGAAAGCCGCCATCCGGCCCCTTGGTCAGCTCGCTTTCGGCGTAATAGCTCTCGTCGCGCACCGCGTACCAGCCGGCATAGCTGCCCAGATAGAGCGCGCCGTTGTCGTGCATCGCCTGCCACAGCGCCTGGACCGCCGCCTCGTGGCGCGGCTGGGTCGTGCGGATGAAATCGTCGATGCTGAAATCCATCGTCTCGACCAGCGCGCGGAACCGGCCGGACACGCGGTCGCACAATTCCAGCGGAGTCAGGCCCTGTTCCAGCGCCGTCTTCTCGACCTTCGGGCCGTGCTCGTCGGTGCCGGTCATGAACAGCACCCGCTTGCCGTCCAGGCGCTGGAAGCGCGCCAGCACGTCACAGGCCAGCGTCGTATAGGCGTGACCGATATGCGGTACGTCGTTGACGTAATAGATCGGCGTGGTGATGTAGTACGCGCCCGGCGCGGACATGTCGGTCTCCTCGCGGCGCCCGGCGTGGGCGCCTGCCATACGGACTGGCCCGGCGGTCAGCTCTGCGCGGCGGCCTGCAGGCCGAAAACCGCGTTCAGGATAACCTGCTTGCGGTCGAGGTTGAGCGCCTCCGCCTCGGCCAGGGCGCGGTTGACCTTTTCCCACAGCTCGATCCACCGATCAAGGCTGCCCCGCGCCGCGAACCGGCGCATCGCCTCGTCCTCGCCCGGCGCGAAACCCTCCGGCGCGACCGTCGCGGCGGCCGCGCGCACCAGCCGCGCGAGCCAGCCGGCCAGCAGCTCCATTGCCACCCGCAAGCCGTCCTCGCCGCCGCGCGCGACCTGGTCGGCGAAGCCGTGCAGCGCCGGCACGTCGATCCGCGGCAATGGGGCGATCAGGCCGATCATGGCGCGGTAGAGGTCGAGCCCCCCGGCCATGGCGAGGCTCAGCGCCCGCCCCGGGCTGCCGTCGGCGAGCCGCACCAGCGCCCGGCGGTCGGCATCGGGCAGATCGGGAAAATGCTCGGTCAGCAGGCGGGCCGCGACCTCATCCGCCGGCGGCCGCAGATTCATGACGCGGCAGCGCGAGCGGATCGTCGACGGCAGGTTGCCGGGCGCGTGGCAGACCACCAGGAACAGGCACTTCCCGGGCGGTTCCTCGACCACCTTCAGAAGCGCGTTGAAGCCGTTGGCGTTGAGGTCGTCGATGCTGTCGAGGACGCAGACGCGCCACCCGCCCTCGGCCGCGCTCTTGGTGAAGAAGGCGCCGGCGCGGCGCACCTCCTCGACCGGGATTACGGCCCTGAGCCGCTTGCGCTCGAAATCCCACGGCCGGCGCAGTACCAGGAGGTCGGGATGGCCCAGGCTCGCGACCCGCTGAAACACCGGTTCATCCGGCGCCATGTCCAACCCCGCGCCGGCATCGGGCTCGGGCCGGCGCAGCACGAAGCGCGCCATGCGATAGGCCAGCGTCGCCTTGCCGATGCCGCGCGGCCCGGCCAGCACCCAGGCATGCGCCAGGTGGCCGGCACGGAATGCATCCGCGAAGCGCGCCTCCGCATCCGTATGGCCGAACAGGTCGGCGCGCGCACGCGGATGCGGCAGGTCGCCCAGCCGGTCGCTTTCGGGAAGATCGGGATCGCCCGCCATTCCTCATTGATACAAGAGCGGCCGCACAAACGCGATGCGGCGGCGCGCGATCGTCATCGCGGGGAGCGTCAGCGACGAGGCAATCCACCCTTCGAGACGGCGGGCTTCCGCCCGCCTCCTCCGGGTGAGGTGAAAAACCAAAGCCTCATGGTGAGGAGGCCGCGTCAGCGGCCGTCTCGAACCAGGGATTGCTTCGCTCCGCTCGCAATGACGTCGAAATGTCGAGAAACTACAGGTCAATACCCGCCCTTCTTGCCGGTGCCGACGAACTTGAAGCTGCCGTGATAGTCGAACGGCTCCCACCACGGCCCCACGCCGGTCTCCTTGTCGGTGTGGCGCATGAAGCCGTTCTTCGATGGCGGCGAGATGTGGAACACCACGTCGTATTCGCCGGGGCCGTCCAGCTTCACGTTGGCGCCGTAATGCGGCCCGTCATTGGCGACCATGCCCATCAGGTCGCCCGCCGTCTTCCAGTCGCCGCCCTTCTTCGTCAGCTCGTAGGTGATCGCGAGATAGGGCATCCAGGAATCCTCCGGGAAGCCGTTCTTGTTGCCCGCCATCGCGTGGATGTCGGCTTCGAGGTGGATGTCGGTGCTGGCGGCGTCCTGCCCTTTCATTGCCGGCTCCATCTCCACCGGCTGCAGGAACACGGCCAGGATCTGCATCCCGCCCGTTTCCAGGACCTGGCCCGCCGGGCTCTCGCCCGCCCAGGCCCCGGTGGCGCACGCCACCCCGACGACCGCGGACAGCGCGGCGGCGCCGATCGTCTGCTTCAATCTCATGTCCCCCATCCCCTTTTTGTGAGAAATCAGCCGAGAAAGATCGCCGGATACCACGCCGCGCCGATCCCGACGCTGGCCAGCGCGCCCGGCAGCATCGGCAGCCAGCGCCGGCCGGCCGGCACGCCTTGCATCCGCAGAAGCCGCAGGCCGAGCGCGAAGCTCCACGCCATGCTGCCGAGGAACAGCACCGTCTTGACGATTGCGGCGCCCTCGACGCCGATCCCCTGCCCCATCAGGTGGAACAGGTTGCCGCCCAGGCCGAGCAGCAGCGAGATCATGGCGACCGGCAGGAATTGATAGCCGAGCTCGACGAAGCGGTCGCGGAAGCGGCGCGTGCCGCCCGCCCGGCCCGAGAACAACGCAGCCAGCGCCGTCGCCCCGCCCATCAGGACGGTCATCAGCGCGACCCAGGCCAGCATGTAGCCTGAGATCAGGAAGAAATCGAACCAGCGGAATACCTCGCGCTCGGCCGGATAGACCGACATCAGCCAGCGCGGCCCCGCCTCGCCCAGCCAGTACCAGCCCCGGTCGATGACGAAGTTGCCGAGCGCCTGGCGCAGCGTCTGGTAGGAATCGAGCACGAGCCACAGGAACCCGCCCAGCGCGGCGCCGGTGCCCATGAACAGGAACAGAACCTCGGCCAGGTTGGGATTGTGTCGCCGGATTTCCGCGACCTCGGCGCCCGGCGCGCGGAAGCGCAGGAACAGGCCGCCCTGCGCCTTCGGGCTGACGCAGCGGAAGCATTCGATGCAATGCCGGCTCTCGGTCTTGCGGTCGAGGTCGATCATGGTCGGACACGCGGTCGCCTCGGTCCACGCATCGCCGCCCGGCTTCGGCCGCTTGGGCACGAAGTCGACCGCGCCGATCCGGGCATAGACGCCGAGCAGCAGGCCGATCGGACAGGCATGGCGGCACCAGGCGCGCTTGCTGCGTCCGAACAGGAAGCCGATCGCCAGCGCCGCCGCCATGGTGCTGCCGAACACGATGGCCATCGCCTCGACATGGTCGCGCGCGCCGACCGTCTGCGCCCAGATCGTGATCAGCACGAAGCTCACCACCGGCGTGCCGGGCCATTGCAGCCAGCGCGGTACCTGCCGCTTGAGGCCGATCCGGTTCATCCATTCCGTCCCCGCGCCCATCGGGCACAGGACGCCGCACCAGCTCCGCCCGGTGAAGATCACCGACAGGAAGACCAGCGGGAACCACAGCGTCCAGACCATGAACAGCGACAGCGTCCGCGCCCGTTCGGCCAGCGCCTCGGTCGTCCCCGTCCGCGGCAGCAGCAGCGGCCCGACCAGCAGCAGGACGAACAGCACGAACATGCCGGCATGGATGAAGAGGAGGTCCCGCCGGTGCTTGACGAAGAAGCCTTCGACCCGCGCCGCCCAAGCCGGCTTGAGGCCGCCGCGACGGAAATGTCGCTTGCCCGGAACGCTCGCGTCGATCGCCATGGCCGCTATGCGGCTCCACTTGAGAATGCGTGTCACTCTTTGTAGGCAATGCGCCGGAATCCGTCAACCTGAGCGCCGGAGGGCGCAGCGACATGCCGCCCTATCCGCATGCTTTGTGATGGCGGCTTGCTGACCCCTGTGTCAGGATGCCGGCCGCAAACGAACGCTCGGGAGGAATTCGATGCAAGTCGGCATGCAGTTGCTGTGGCAGAACTACCTCGGCCAGGAATCCGATCATGCGATGATCAAGGCCGAAACGCACTTGGCCGAGCTGACCGAGCCCCTCGGGTTCGATTCGCTGTGGACGGTCGAGCACCACTTCGACGACTACTCGATCTGCCCGAACCCGCTCAGCTTCCTGAACTGGATGGCGGCGCGCACCAGCCGCATCCAGCTCGGCACCGGCGCGGTGATCCTGCCCTGGCACACCCCGCTGCGCGTCGCGGTCGAGGCGGCGATGCTCGACAACCTGAGTGACGGCCGACTCCTGCTCGGCTTCGGTCGCGGGCTGGCGCGCAAGGAATACGATGCCTGGCAGCTGGACATGAACGCCACCCGCCAATACTTCAACGAATCTGCGAAGATGATCGTCGATGCCCTTGAAACCGGCGTCGCCAAATTTGACGGCGAGGCGATCAAGCAGGTGCCGGCGGAAATCCGCCCGCGCCCGTTCAAGAGCTTCAAGGACCGCATCTACTGCGTTGCCATGTCGCCCGATTCCCTGCCGATCGCGGCCGAGATCGGCGCCGTGATGATGATGTTCTCGCAGGTGCCTTGGGAGCAGAAGGTCGACGACATTAACGAATACCGCCGACTGTTCCGCAAGATGCAGGGGCGCGAGCCGCAGCCGGTCATCACCCAGGACTTCACCTATTGCGACACCAACGCCGAACGCGCGCGGGAGAAGACGCTGGAGCTGGCGAAGAAGTACTTCATTACGATCATCGACCACTACGACATGGACAAGAACCACTTCGCCAAGACGAAGGGCTACCAGTTCTACGACAACGCCGCCAAGGCGCTGCAGGAACTGGGCATGGAGAAGGTGGCCGAGGGCTTCGCCGACATCCAGGCGTCGGGCACGCCCGACCAGATCCTGCGCATCCTGGAGAAGCGGCGCGAGATCATCGGCGACTATCAGTTCCGCTGCACCTTCCGCTATGCCGGCATGCCGCTCGACGAGGCGGAGAAGAGCATGCGCCTGTTCGCCAAGGAGGTGCTGCCGGTCCTGAAAAGCTGGACCTACGAGCCGAAGAAGGTCGCCGCCGAGTAAGCCCCTCACTTCCCTCCCCTCGATGAGGAGGGTGGCCGGAGCCAAGCTCCGGCCGGGTGAGGTGTTCGACGCCGCAACCGCGACGAAGCAATTCAGGCTGAGATTCCGCAAGAAATGGATTGCTTCGCTCCCGCGCAGGCGGGCGCCCAGGTGTACGTCGCCCCACCTGCCTCTTGCGGAATGCCCATGCTACATAGCGGGGCCGATGAACCCGCCCCCGCTCTCCCGCCGCGCCGTCATGCTCGCCGCCCTGGCGGCGTCGCTCCCCGTCCCCGCCTGGGCCGCGCCGGAAGGCGCGATCGCGATGCACGGCGCGCCGCTCTACCCGTCAGGCTTCGGCCATTTCGGCTATGCCGACGCCGGCGCGCCGAAAGGCGGCCATCTGAAGCTGGGCCAGCCCGGCACGTTCGACAGCCTGAATCCCTTCCTCGTCAAAGGGGTCTCCGCCGCGATGATCCAGGGCCTGGTGTTCGAGAGCCTGATGGCCCGGTGCTGGGACGAGCCGTTCACCCTCTACGGCCTGCTGGCCCGCACGGTCGACACCCCGCCCGACCGTTCCTGGGTCGAATTCCGCCTCGACCCGACGGCGCGCTTCCAGGACGGCAGCCCGGTCACGATCGACGACGTGGTCTTCTCGTTCAAGGCGCTGCGCGACAAGGGCCGGCCGAACCACCGGCTCTATTACCGCAAGGTGGCGCGGGTGGAGCGGCCCGGGCCGGGCCGCGTCCGCTTCGTGTTCCGGCAGCCCAGCGACTGGGAGATGCCGCTGATCATGGGGCTGATGCCGATCCTGCCCAGGGCGCGCTACGATAACCGCCGCTTCGACGTGACGAGCCTGGCGCGGCCGCTCGGCAGCGGGCCTTATCGCCTGGCGGTGGTCCAGCCCGGCCGCGGCATCACCTATCGCCGCAACCCGGACTACTGGGGCAAGGATCTGCCGGTCAATCGTGGCTTCGACAATTTCGATACCATCCGCATCGACTATTACCGCGACGGCGACGCCTCGTTCGAGGGCTTCAAGGCCGGCCTCTACGACCTGCGCATCGAGACCGACCCGACCCGCTGGATGCGCGGCTACGACTTCCCCGACGCCCGCGCCGGCAAGGTGCGCCGTGCCGCCATGCCGAACGGGCGCCCCTCCGGCCTGTTCGGCTTCGCGCTCAACACGCGGCGGCCGATGTTCCGGGATATCCGCGTGCGCCAGGCGCTGGGCCTCGCCCTCGACTTCGAGTGGATCAACCGCAACCTCTATTTCGGCGCCTACCGGCGCATCACGTCGAGCTTCGACAATTCCGAGCTCGCCGCTCACGGCCCGCCCGACCCGCGCGAGGCGAAGCTGCTGGCGCCGTGGCGCGCCCGGATCCCGGACCAGATATGGGCGCACGGCTATCGCCCGCCGGTCGCGACCGCGGACAACAACCGCACCAACCTGATCCGCGCGCAAGGATTGCTCGAACAGGCGGGCTATACCGTGCGCGACGGCCGCCTGGTCGAAGCGAAAAGCGGCCGCCCCTTCGCCTTCCAGGTGCTGCTGTCCGATCCGGGGTTCGAGCGCCTGGCGCTCGCCTGGGGCCAGATGCTGAAGCCGCTCGGCGTCGGACTCGCGGTGCGCACCGTGGACGCGACGCAATACGAGGCGCGCCGCGCCGACTACGACTTCGACGTGATCCTGTACGATTGGGGCAATTCGCTGTCGCCCGGCAACGAGCAGGCGTTCTACTGGTCGTCCGGCGCCGCCGACACGCCGGGCACGCGGAACTATCCCGGCGTGCGCGAACCGGCGATCGACGCGATGATCGAGAATCTGGTCGCCGCCCGCACCCGCGAGGACCTGGTCGCCGCGGCGCGCGCGCTCGACCGGCTCCTGATGGCCGGCCACTACGTGATCCCGCTCTACTACTCGCCGGCCGACTGGATCGCCTGGCGCAGCCGCCTGGGCCATCCCGCGCGCAATTCACGCTACGGCTTCATCGTCGATACCTGGTGGGACGGCATGGCAGCCAAGCCGTAGACCGCGATCAGGCCGGCACTTGCACCTTCGGCCTTTGGCTCGGCTTCTGGCCTTGCTTCAGCGCCTTCTCCGCGCGGCGCAGGATCATGCCGCGCTTCAACCGCGACAGGCGGTCGATGAACAGGACGCCGTCCAGGTGGTCGATCTCGTGCTGGACGCAGGTGGCGAGCAGCCCGTCCAGTTCGCGCTCGCGCAACTCGCCGTGCTCGTCGAGATAGCGCACGCGCACGCGCGTCGGCCGCTCGACATCCTCATATTCCTCAGGCACCGACAGGCAGCCTTCCTCGAAGGTCGCCATCTCCTCGCTGCGCCAGACGACCTGCGGGTTCGCAAGGAACAGCGGCGCCCGCCCCTTCGCGTCCTGGTCGATATCGACCACGATCACCCGCTTCGGTACGTCGATCTGGATCGCGGCGAGCCCGATGCCCGGCGCGGCGTACATCGTCTCCGCCATGTCGTTCATCAATGTACGGATTTCGTCGTCGACACGCTCGACCGGTTGCGACACCTGCTTCAGGCGCGGATCGGGTGCGGTCAGGATCGGCCGAATGCTCATGGTCGATGACATAGGTGCGCTCGAACCGCGCGTCAACGCGATTATTACCCCCCTACGTTCTCGGTTTGTTTACTGCACTGCCGACCGACGCTACGATGGCCGGGCAAACGGGGGATTTGATGCAGGTCTGGATCATCGCGCTGGCGATCGTCGCGGCTGGCGGCCTGATCGCGCTGGCGCTCGGCCTGCGCGGTCGCGGCGCCGCGCAGCGGGACGGTATGGCCCATGGCATCGAGCAGATCGCCGCCGCTCAGGCCGCGCTTGCGGGCCGGCTCAGTCAGGTTGCCGACGCGCAGGTCGCCAGCCACAGCCGGCTCAACCGAACCCTGGAGGAGCGGCTGGAGGGGGTCTCGCTGCGCCTCGGCCAGTCCTTGAGCGAATCCGCCGTTAAAACCGCGGAAAGCCTGGGTGAGCT
Source organism: Hyphomicrobiales bacterium (assembly GCA_040255145.1). Lineage (GTDB taxonomy): Bacteria > Pseudomonadota > Alphaproteobacteria > JBDZUN01 > JBDZUN01 > JBDZUN01. The sequence goes on from JBDZUN010000017.1 coordinate 15,152, forward strand.
TCAGCAGCGCCTCAGGATCATCGACGAAGCACAGAAGAATATTACGGAATTGTCCGGGCAGGTCGTCTCGTTGCAGGACATCCTGGCCAATAAGCAGGCCCGCGGTGCCTTCGGTGAGATTCAGCTTCACGATCTGGTCGCGCACGCCTTGCCCGCCTCGGCCTACGCCTTCCAGGCGGTGCTCAGCAACAACCGGCGCGCCGACTGCCTGATCCGCCTGCCCCATCCGCCGGGGCCGATCGTGGTCGACGCCAAGTTCCCGCTGGAGGCCTATCACCAGCTTTGCGCGGCCGAGGACGACGGGGCGCGTCAGCGCGCGGCGCGCGCCTTCGCCGACGCGATGCTGAAGCACGTCAAGGACATTGCCGAACGCTATATCATCGCTGGCGAAACGGCCGAATCGGCGCTGCTGTTCCTGCCCTCGGAAGCCGTCTATGCCGAGCTGCACGCGCGCCACCCCGACGTGGTCCAGAAAAGCTTCCGGGCGCGCGTCTGGATCGTCTCGCCGACCACCATGATGGCGACCCTGAACACGATCCGCGCCGTCCTCAAGGACGCACGCATGCGCGAACAGAGCCACGTGATCCTGAAGGAAGTCGGGATGCTCGCCGGCGATATCGAGCGCCTGGGCAAACGTGTCGAAAGCCTGCGCGGCCACTTTACGCAGGCTGAGCGCGACATCGGCGACATCGAGGTTTCGGCCGGCCGTATCGGCCGCCGCGCCGAACGGATGGAGACCGTCCAACTCAATGACGAAGACGACGCGCTTCCCGCTCCCGCCGCGCGGGAAGCAGACCCGGCTCTGATTTAGATCGACGAACGCCGTGCGGCCAGCGCCGCGCTGATCGTACCGTCGTCGAGATAGTCGAGCTCGCCGCCGACCGGCACGCCGTGCGCCAGGATCGTGATGTCGACGTCGCAGCCGCCGAGGCGGTCGATCAGGTAATGCGCCGTCGTCTGGCCTTCGACGGTGGCGTTGGTCGCCAGGATCACCTCGCGCACACGGGGATCGGCCGCCCGCTCGACCAGGCTCGCGATCTTCAGATCCTCCGGCCCGACTCCGTCGAGCGCTGACAGCACGCCGCCCAGCACGTGATAACGGCCGCGGAACGCGCCGGCCCGCTCGATCGCCCACAAGTCCGCGACCTCCTCGACCGCGCACAGCACGGCCGGATCGCGCCCCGGATCGGCGCAGATCGCGCACGGCGCCGCGCTGTCGAGATTGCCGCACTCCGGACAGCTGACGACGTGCTCGGCCGCCGCTTCCAACGCCGCCGTCAGCGGGACCAGCAGCGCGTCGCGGCGCTTGATCAGGTGCAGCGCGGCCCGGCGCGCCGAGCGTGGCCCCAGGCCGGGCAGCCGCGCCAGAAGCTGGACCAGCCGCTCGATCTCTGGCGAGGCGGAGCCGCGCAACCCCTCGCGCTGCGGCCGCGCCGCGCGCATGCTCATCGTCCGTCGGAACAGGTTGTGACGCAGGCCATTAGAACGGCAACTTGAAGCCGGGCGGCAGCGGCATTCCGCCGGTGATCTTGCCCATCTCGTCGGCCAGCTTGATTTCGAGCTTGGCCTTGGCGTCGTTGTGCGCCGCGACGATCAGGTCCTCGAGGATTTCGGCCTCGTCCGGCACCAGCAGGCTGGGGTCGATCTTCAGGCGCCGCAGATCGCCCTTGCCGCTCAACACCGCCTGGACCATGCCGGCGCCCGATTGGCCTTCGATTTCGGCGCTTTCCAGCCGGTCCTGCATCTCCGACATGCGCGCCTGCATGTCCTGCGCCTGCTTCATCAATTGACCGAGATTCTTCACTACGCGTCCTCGTTCAGATCGTCGTCGTCCTCAACATCGGCGTCGGACGGGATATCGGCAAGCACACTCGGTGCTGCCGTGCCTTCGGAAGCACCGATATCCACCAGATTGCGGATATTGACCACATCGGCGCCCGGAAACGCGGCCAACAGCGGGGCGACCGCCGGGTCGCGCCGCATGCGCTCCTTGAGCGCGGCGTCGGCCTCTTTCGCCTGCTGCGCCAGGGTCGGCGCGCCGGGCGCATTCGACACCGTGACAATCCAGCGCCGGCCGGTCCAGACGGCCAGCCGCTCCGACAGCTCGTTCGGCAGCGTGGCGGGCGCGCCGGTGGCGGGCCGGAACTCGATCCGCCCGTCCTCGAACCGCACCAGATGGACCATGGTTTCGAGATAGGCCTTGAGCCGGGATTCGCCCCGCACGTCGGCGAGCGCCACCAGCGCTGCGAAATCCGGCACCGCAACGGGCCGCGCTTCGGCGCGCGGCGCCGGCATCTCGCGCCGTTCCTCCATAGCTGGCACGGGCTGCGCGGATGCCGTGGCGACGGCGGGTGCGCCCCGCGTGGCGGAAGATTTGCCAGCCGGCGAAGCCGGCGCGGTCCGCGCCGCAGGCTCGGGCGCGGCGCCGCCGTCGCGGATCGTCCGCACCAGGTCGGCCGGATCGGGCAGGTCGGCGGCATAGGCCAGGCGGATCAACGCCATCTCGGCGGCCGTCACCGGCTGCGGCGCGTCGCGCGTCTCGCTCAGGCCCTTGAGCAGCATCTGCCACGCCCGGCTCAGTACCGGAATGCCCAGACCCTGCGCGTTGGCCTGGCCGCGCGTCCGTTCCTCTTCCGGCGTCGCCGAATCGCCGGCCGCCTCGGGCGCGAGCTTGATGCGCGTCACCCAGTGGGTGACCTCCAGCAGGTCCTGCAGCACGGCGACCGGATCGGCGCCCGATTCGTACTGGTCGCGGAACTCCGCCAGGGCGGCGGCCACCTCGCCGCGCATCAGCGCCTCGAACAGGTCGAGCACGCGCGTCCGGTCGGCGAGCCCCAGCATCTCGCGCACCGGCTGCGCCCGTACCGGCCCGGCGGCGTGGGCGATCGCCTGGTCGAGGATCGACAGCGCGTCACGCACCGAACCCTCGGCGGCCCGCGCGATCAAGGCCAACGCCTCCTGCTCGACCGCGATCCCCTCCTCGCCGGCGATCCAGGCCAGATGCTCGATCAGCCGCGCCGCCTCGACCCGGCGCAGGTCGAAGCGCTGGCAGCGCGACAGCACCGTGACCGGCACCTTGCGGATCTCGGTGGTGGCGAACACGAAGACGACGTGCGGCGGCGGCTCTTCCAGCGTCTTGAGCAGGCCGTTGAAGGCCTGCTTCGACAGCATGTGGACTTCGTCGATGATGAAGACCTTGTAGCGCGCCGATGCCGGCAGGTAGCGCACGCCGTCGATGATCTCGCGTACGTCGTCGATGCCGGTGCGCGAGGCCGCGTCCATCTCCAGCACGTCGATATGGCGGGATTCGGAGATCGCGACGCAGGGCTCGCATACCCCGCACGGCTCGATCGTCGGGCCGCCCGTACCGTCGGGCCCGATGCAGTTGAGCGCGCGCGCGATGATCCGCGCCGTGGTCGTCTTGCCCACTCCGCGCACGCCGGTCAGGACGAAGGCATGCGCGATGCGGCCGGACTGGATGGCGTTGGAAAGCGTGCGGACCAGGGCGTCCTGGCCGATCAGGGCGCTGAAATCGACCGGCCGGTACTTGCGGGCCAGAACCCGATAGGCTTCGGTCGTCGGCGCGCGCGCATCAGCCCCGGAATCGAGGTCGAGCGCGGGATCGGTTTCTGTGTGCGGGCGATCGGTCATTCAAAAGAGGCGGGAGGCTGTACGACGACCCAGGCCGGAACCGTTACGGCTGCTTCCTTCCGGACCTGACCGGGTTGGCGGGCGTCCTGTCCGCCGCCAACCTCCCACCCGACTATATCAGATGCCGTGCGCCCTGTGGCAAGCGAAGTCGGCTGACGGTTTGCGGCGATGAAGGATCGGTGCCCCCCGTGCACTTTGAGGCGCGCTATGATGGGATTCGGCCGGCCTGCCGAAGCGGAGGAAACATGAAGCTTGAAGGTTTGCGCGTCATCGACCTGTCGGTGTTCCTGCCGGGGCCATACCTGACCATGACCATGGCCGACCACGGCGCCGAGGTCATCAAGGTCGAGCCGCCCGGTGAGGGCGACCCATCCCGCCATATCGGCGAAAGCGACGGCTCGACGACGGTTTTCTTCCGCAACCTCAACCGCGGCAAGAAGAGCGTCGTGGTCGACCTGAAGTCGCCCGAGGGGCGCGAGGCGGTCCTGAAGCTGGCCGAGACGGCGGACGTGTTCGTCGAGGCGTTCCGGCCCGGCGTCGTGAAGCGCCTCGGCGTCGATTACGACGCGGTCAGCGCGCGCAACCCGCGCATCGTCTATTGCTCGATCAGCGCCTTCGGCCAGGAAGGTCCCTATCGCGACCGCCCGGCGCACTCGCTCGCCACCGAGGCGCTCGGCGGTTCCACCGGCATCACCCTCGGCAACGACGATCAGCCGGCGATCACCGGCATCGCGGTCGGCGACATGCTCAGCTCGCTGCAAGGCCTGTCCGGCGTGCTGATGGCGCTGCTGCGCCGGCAGACGACCGGCAAAGGCGACTATGTCGACATCGCCATGCATTCGTCGGTGCTGGCCGGCGGGCCGAACGTGATGGGCCCGGCCATGGCCGAGAACCGGCAGTCGATCCCGAAGCACGAGCGCTCGATGGGCGGCTCGGCCTTCTACCAGATCTATCGGACCCGGGACGGCCGCCACATGGTGCTCGGCGCGCAGGAGATCAAGTTCGTCCGCAACCTCCTGGGCGCGCTCGACCGTATGGACTTCCTGCCGCTGTGCGAACGCGGTCCAGGGCCGCACCAGAAGCCGTTGATCGAATATTTCCGCAACCTGTTCGCGCAGAAGGACCTGGCGGAGTGGGTCGAATGGTTCGCGCCGCTCGACGTATCCTTCGCGCCGGTGCTGACCATGCCCGAGGCGCTGGAAGACCCGCACGCCAGGTTCCGCGGCATGATCCTGACCGACGATGGCGGCCGCAAGCATGTCGGGCCGGCCATCCAGTTCCGCGACGAGCCGGCGCGGCCCGTCCTGCGGCCACCGGCGGTGGGCGAACATAACGACGCTCTGCTGATACCGGTTCCGGCTACTGCCGCCGGCGGGGCGTGACGGATGCGGGCGCGCGCCGAGAGTCTGATCTGGATCGTCCTGGTCGCCAGCATCGCGGTGCTGGCGACGGTGTTCTGGCTCCAGTACCAGCGCGACCTCGCGCCCTGCCCGCTCTGTCTGTACCAGCGCTGGCCCTATCTCGCCGCGGTGCCGCTGGCTATCGTCGCCCTGGTGATCCGCCGCGAGGGCTTCGCCATCGGCTGGCGGCAGGCGGCCATGGCCGTGGTCGCGCTCGGCTTTGCCGCCGGCGCGGCGGTCGCGGTCTATCACATCGGGATCGAGCAGCATTGGTGGGCCGGGCCGACGAGCTGCTCCGGCGGCGACGCCGGCGCCCAGTCGGTCGACGAATTGCGCGTGAAGCTGATGGCGACCCCGGTGGTGCGCTGCGACCAGGTGGCGTGGTCGCTGCTCGGTGTTTCCCTCGCCGGCTTCAACGTGCTGGCTTCGCTCGGGTTGGCGGTTCTCAGCGCGTGGGCGGCTTTATTGCGCCGCGACCTTTAGGGCTGCCTCCGCGTCCTTCTTGCCGGCCGAGTGGTCCCTCGCCAGGACCATGTACATGGTCGGCACCACGAACAGCGTGAACAGCGTGCCGATTCCCATGCCGCTGGCGATGACCAGGCCGATGTCGAACCGGCTGACCGACCCGGGTCCACTCGACAGCAGAAGCGGCGAGACGCCAAGGATCATCGCGGCCGTCGTCATCAGCACCGGGCGCAGCCGGATCGCCGCGGCGTTCTCGATCGCCTCGCGCTTCGCCATGCCCTCATGCTCCTGGAGCTGGTTGGCGAACTGCACGATCAGGATGCCGTGCTTGCTGATCAGCCCGATCAGGGTGATCAGCCCGACTTCCGTATAGATGTTGAGGGTGGCGAAGCCGAGCGCCAGGAACAGCAGCGCGCCAAAGATCGACATCGGTACGGTGATCAGCATCACCAGCGGGTCGCGGAAGCTTTCGAACAGGGCGGCCAGGACCAGGTAGATGACGATCAGCGCGAAGAAGAAGGTCAGCACCAGGCCGCCGCTTTCCTGGATGTACTGGCGCGACTGGCCGGCATAGTCGATCGAGAAGCCGCGCGGCAGGATCTCTTTCGCCTGCGCATTCAGGTAGTCGATCACCTGCCCCATCGACACGCCCGGCGCCGGCACCCCCGACAGGGTCGCCGAGTTGAGCTGCTGGAAGCGCAGAAGCTGCTCCGGCTCCGTCGTCTGGTGCAGGCTGACGATGGTGCCGAGCGGCACCATGTCGCCCGACGCGGTGCGGATGTAATAGCTGTTGAGCTGGTCGGGGTTGAGGCGCTGGCTGCGCTCGATCTGCGGAATCACTTGGTAGGAGCGTCCCTGGATGCTGAACCAGTTGACGTAGTGTCCGCCGAGCATCGCGCTCAAATCGGCGCCGACCTGCTGCATGTCGAGGCCGAGATCGGCCGCTTTGTCGCGGTCGATCTGCACGACCGTCTGCGGCAGGTCGTATTTCAGGTCGATGTCGGCGAACATGAACAGGCCGCTCGACCGCGCCCGCTTCAGCAGTTCCTGGGCGCGGTCGTAGATCGCGAGCGGCGAGTCGGTTGAGCCGATCACGAACTGGACCGGCAGGCCGTCGCCGCCCGCCGGCAGCGGCGGCAGCGGGAAGACCACCGATTGCAGGCCCGCAACCTGATAGATCAGCTTCTGGATGTCGGGCGCGATGTCCATCTGGGTCCGCGTGCGCTGGTCCCACGGCACGAGGTTGATGCCGGTGAAGCCGGTATTCGGGCCGGTTCCCATCGACCCGCCGCCGCCCAGGATCAGGAACGGGCGCACCGCCTCCTTCACGCCGGTGATGCGGTCGGAGACCGCCTGGCCGTAGCGGTCCATGTATTCGATCGACGCATTTGCCGGCCCGGTCATCTGGACCATCAGGAAGCCCTGGTCCTCGTCGGGCGCCAGCTCGCTGCGCGTCATCGAGAACAGGAAGTAGCAGCCGACCAGGACAAGTGCGGCGAAGACCAGCACGACCGGCCGGAAATCCAGCGTCCAATCCAGGAAATGCTGGTAGGTGCGGCGGAGGCGCGCGAACGCCTCGTCCAGGAAGTGGACCAGGCCGGTCTTGGCGGTGTGCGGCTTCAGGATGCGCGAGCACAGCATCGGCGACAGCGTCAGCGCCATGACGCCGGACACCACGACGGCGCTGGCCAGGGTGAAGGCGAATTCGATGAACAGGGTTCCGGTCAGCCCGCCCATGAAGCCGATCGGTGCATAGACGGCGGCCAGCGTGATGGTCATCGCAACGACCGGGCCGCCCAGTTCGCGCGCGCCGATCAGGGCCGCTTCCAGCGGCTTGCGCCCCTGCTCGATATGGCGCTCGATGTTCTCGACCACGACGATGGCGTCATCGACCACGAGGCCGATCGCCAGCACCATCGCCAGCAGGGTCAGCAGGTTGATCGAGAAGCCGAGCGCCAGCATGAAGAACGCGGCGCCGATCAGCGACAGCGGAATCGCCAGCACCGGGATCAGCACCGTCCGCACGGAGCCGAGGAACAGGAAGATCACCACCATGACGATCAGCAGCGCCTCGAACAGGGTGCGCAGCACTTCTTCGATCGACAGGTTGATGTACTCGGTCACGTCGTAGGGCGACTGGAGCTTGAGGCCGGGCGGCGCCTGCGCCTGGATCTTCGGCAGCATCGCCTTCACGTCGCGCACGACGGTCAGCGGGTTCGCGGTCGGCAGCACCTTGATGCCGACGAAATTGGCCGGCTTGCCGTTGTAGCGGACGACGCTGTCGTAGTCCTCCGCGCCAAGGTCGACGGTGGCGACGTCGCTCAGCCGGATGGTCGCGTTGCCGGTGCGCTTGATCACCAGGTTGCGGAACTGGTCGGCGCTGTGCAGGTCGGTCGACGCCTGCAGCGGCACCGAGACCATCATGCCCTTGGTCTTGCCGGCCGCGGCCAGATAGTTGTTCTGGGCCAGCACGTCGCGGATGTCCGCGGGCGCGACGCCGAGCGCGGCCATCTTGTCCGGGTTGAGCCAGATGCGCATCGCGAAGGTGCGCCCGCCCAGGATTTCCGCCTGCTGCACGCCCGGCACGGTGGCGAGCTTCGGCTGCACGACGCGGAGCAGGTAATCCGTGATCTGGTTGGATTCCATCGCGTCGCTGTAGAACGCGATGTACATGGAATCGGTGGTGTCGCCGACGGCCACGTCGATGGTCGGCTGCTCGGATTCGGCGGGAAGCTGGCTGACCACCTGGTTGACCTTGGCGGTGATCTGCGTCAGCGCGTCGTTCGGGTCGTAGTTCAGCCGCAGGTGCGCCTTGATCATGCTGACGCCCTGGCTGCTCGACGATTCCAGGTAGTCGATGCCGTCGGCGCTGGCGATCTGGGTTTCCAGCTTGGTGGTGATGAAGCCCTGCACCAGCTCGGCGTCGGCGCCGGTATAGACCGTCGTCACCGTCACCACCGCGTTGGTGGTCTTCGGGAATTCCCGCACGTTCAGGAGTTGCAGGGACCGCAGGCCGACCAACAGGATCAGCAGGCTGACCACCGAGGCCAGCACCGGCCGGCGGATGAAGATGTCGGTGAAACGCATCGGTCAGCTGTTGCCGGGCTGCGGCGCGGCGCTGTTGTCCGGCTGGATCTGGTTGTTCACGATCACCGGCGCGCCGTCCTGCAATTTGAACTGGCCGCTGGCCGCCACGACGTCGCCATCCTTGACGCCGTCGAGGACGGCGATCTGGTCGCCGCGCGTGTCGCCCAGCTTGACGAAGCGCTGGTGCGCGACCAGGGCCGGCGCCTCTGCCGCTGCGGCCGCCCCGCCCTGCCCGGCCGATGCCGCCGCGGATGACGGGGCCTGGGACACGATGAACACCGAATCGCCATAGGGGCTGAAGTTGATCGCCGTCTGCGGCAGCGTGACGGTCTGCTGCGTGCCGGGCAGCAGCACCGCCACCTTCACGAACATGCCGGGGTGCAGCAGGCGGCCGGGATTGCCGAACGTCGCCTCGATCGCGAAGTTGCGCGTCTTCACGTCGGCGCGGGAGTTGATCGCGGTCAGCCTGCCGGTGAAGACCTTGCCGGGATAGGTGTCGGCCCGCACCTCGACCGTGGCGCCGACCGCAATGCGATCGAGGTCCTGCTGCGGCAAGGTGAATTCGGCCCGGATCGGGTCGAGCGCCTGCAGCGTCACGATCGGCGTGCCGGGCGACAGGTACTGGCCGAGATCGACCTGCCGGATGCCGAGCCGGCCGGAAAACGGCGCCCGGATCGTCTTCTTGGCGATGATCGCCTGCTGGTAGGCGACGTTGGCGAGCGCCTGCTTGTTCTGCGCCTGCACCTGGTCGAGCGTGGCGCGCGAAGCCGCCTGGGTCTGCACCAGCTTCTGGTTGCGCGCGAGCTGCGCCTCCGTCCACTCCACCTGCGCCTGGTAGCCGGCAAGCTGCGCCCGGTCCGCGCTGGTATCCAGCTCGACCAGCACGTCGCCCGCCTTCACGTCGTCGCCCGAATTGAAGCGGATCGCGCTGACCAGGCCGGAGAGCTCGGTGGTCACGTCCACGCCCTGCACGGCGCGCAGGCTGCCGACGACCTCCATCCGGTCGCGCCAGATCTGTGCTTTCGCCGTGACCGTCGAGACGACGGTCGGCGGAATCATCGCCTGCCCACCCTGGGTCGGGTGGGCCCTGTGATAGAACCACCACCCGGCCCCGCCCGCGACGAGCAGCAATACGAGCAGCGGAAGGATATTGCGTCTCGTCATGCGACTGCCCGATGCGCCCTTGTCGTGGCTTGTTGACGGTGAGGAGGTCCAGCCACGGTTGCTCGGCTGCCGATGATCGCGCGACGGTGGACTTGCACTCCAGAGCGGCGCCGACGAGGATATCGGGCCATGGCGCAAGATAGGCATAACGACGCAGGCCAGCAACATTCGCGCCCGTCCACGCGCGGCGATGCGCGCATGCCAGGGCGGCATTCCGCGCATGACTGGCTGGGCCGCGCGGTGCGGGTCGATCAGGCCGGGGAATACGGCGCGACGCGGATTTATCAGGGCCAGCGCGCGGTGTTCGAGGCGCAATCCGGCACCGCCGGGACCGCGGCCGCGATCCGGCGCATGCAGGCGCAGGAGCAGCGTCATCTGGCGCGTTTCGACGCCCTGCTCAATGCGCGGCGGGTGCGGCCGACCCTGCTCAGCCCCCTCTGGCATGTCGCCGGCTTCGCGCTCGGCGCGGGCACGGCCCTGCTCGGCGAACGCGCCGCGATGGCCTGTACGGCGGCGGTCGAGGACGCGATCACCGAACATTATGCCGCCCAGGAGAACCATCTGGGCGGTGACGAGCCGGAGGTCGCGGCGGCGATTGCCGAATCCGCTGCCGACGAAGAGGAACATCGGCTCGAGGCGATCGCGCGCGGCGCGGAGGCGACGCCGTTCTACGGCCTGCTCGCCGGCGCGATCAAAACGGGCTGCAGGATCGCCATCCGCCTTTCCGAACGGCTGTGACGCGGCCGAACCGGCGTCTTTCGCCCGGGATTCCGGATTCGATTTCCGCCGCCCGGCGTTATTGTTGAACTTCGCGGCTGCGCCCATCGGCGCACGCCGTCATATTCGGGATATCCGGCTTATTGGGGGGCGATATGAACAAACTAGTCATCGTCGGAATCATCGTTGCAATCCTCGGCGTCATCGGCTTCGCGGTGCCGGTGGTCACGACGCATCACACCGAGGACGTGGCGAAGATCGGTGGCTTGAAGGTCCAGACCAAGCAGGAGGATCATCACGTGATCCCGCCCGCTGCGAGCGGCGCCGTGCTGGTGCTCGGCATCGTGCTGATCGGTGCGGGCGTGATCCAGGGCCGGCGGGCCTGAGGCCCGGCCCTCACGGCTCCAGTTCGCTGTCCCAGTACAGGTAGTCGATCCAGCTGTCGTGCAGGTAGTTGGGCGGAAACGCCCGGCCGTGACCCTGTAGCTCGTGGGTGGTCGGCTGGCTAGGCCAGCGCGACGGCGTCATGCCGCATTCGCGAAGCAGCCGCCCGCCCTTGCGCAGGTTGCAGGGCGCGCAGGCGGTGACGACGTTCTCCCATGTCGTCCGCCCGCCCCGCGAGCGCGGGATCAGGTGGTCGAAGGTCAGGTCGTCCTTGACGCCGCAATAGACGCAGCGGAACCAGTCGCGCAGGAACACATTGAACCGCGTGAAGGCCGGATAGCGCGCCGGCCGGACATAGGTCTTGAGACAGACGACGCTGGGCAGCCGCATCTCGAAGCTGGGGCTGCGGACGACGCGGTCATATTCGGAGACGATGGTGACGCGGTCCATGAAGACCGCCTTGATCGTGTCTTGCCACGACCACAGCGACAGCGGATAGTAGCTGAGCGGCCGGAAATCGGCGTTC
>JBDZUN010000256.1:0-4750 GCA_040255145.1 Hyphomicrobiales bacterium
TGCGCGGCGCCGCGTTGCGCGTCGGCCTGCTGCACGGCACGCTGTCGCCGATCGTGACGCCGGAGCGCATCGGTTTCGTGCGCGAGACCTTTGCCGGCTGGGGACCGATGGTGCCGATCCACGACGCGCACCACCACCTGATGCTGGACCAGCCGCGGCCGTTCGCCACCGCCCTGCGGACTATGCTGACCTGTCTCGCGGACGCCTGATCGTACCCGCCTCGTCGGCCACCCAGTCGATCGCCTGCACTACCACGCCCGGCCGGGTGTGGTGCGGCATGTGGCCGGCGCCTTCGGCAACAAACAGCCTGGCATGTGCCACGTCGTCGTAGAGCCGTTGGGAGTGATGGTTCACATCGACGATACGGCGGTCCAGGGTCGGCGCGACGATCGCGACGGGAACGCGGATTTCCGGGTAATGCGGCGCCTGCTCCGCGAGGGCCGCGTTGAGGCCGATCAGGTCGAGCGCGTTGGCGCGGAATTGCCCTGGACGCAGCACCAGCGGCAGCCCGGTATGGTGGGCGTAGCCGGGAAACGGCGGCTCGGGTGCGAAGACGTGGCGCACGCCGGGCCCGAGCAGCACCTGGCCAAGCGGTGCCAGCAGCGTGTGCAGGAACAATGATCCCAGCACCGGATGTGCCGCGGCGCGGGTGTACCAGCTGATGTAGTTGCCGTCCCACGGGTGGCTGACGCCGGCGACCGTGACGACGCCGGCGATTTCGTCGGGCCACGCGATGGCGTAGGCGAGAGCCAGCGCGCCGCTCCACGAATGGCCGACCAGCACCGGCCGCTCGATCCCGAGGGCATGGAGGGCGTCGCGCAGGAGCGCGGCTTGCCGCGCGGGCGAGGCCGGCCCGGGCGGCCGCGTGCTGTAGCCGTGGCCGGGCCGATCGAACGCGATGGCGCGGTGGCGCCGGGCGACGCGGCCGAACAGGACGGGCAGAAAGTCGTTGAGCGATCCGCTCGCGCCGTGCAGCAGCACGACCGGCCGCCCCTGTCCGCCCTCGATGTAGTGCAGCACGGCGCCGTCGACCTCGACGAACCGTCCGCGCGCCGGCCAGGTGCGCTCGATCCGACGATGGAGCGCGCGGTTGTATAACGCCAGCCCGGCGAGCGCGCCCGCCACTAGCCCCGCCGCCTTGAGGCCCGGCCGTCTCGATCCCGATGTCGTCATGTATCCGTCGCCGATCCGGCGGCCGGTGCCTTCTCGCACACGCCGCACACGCCGCGCGACGCAAACGTCGCGACGCCGCCGGCTGATCCGCGTATTGGCCGGCCTGCGACCGTGCGCCGCAATCTGGAAGGCATGGTCAGATGCTGCGGCCTTCGACCTCGGCCTCCAGCGCCTTGGCGCGCTTGGCGACGCCTTCGACGTTGGGGTCCAGGCTGAGCAGGCGGCGGTAGAGCCTCAACGCCCCCGCCGTGTCGTCCATCTGCTCCAGCACGTTGCCCAGGTTGCTCATCGCGGCGATGTCGCGCGGCTCCAGTTCCAGGGCCTTGCGCAGCGAGTCGCGGGCCGCGGGGCCGTCGCCGCGGCGCGCTTCCATGATGCCGCGCTGGCGCCAGCCGGCGGCGTACCGGGGCGCGAGCTTGGTGACGGCGGTGTAGAGCGTGAGGCTGCCGTCGAGGTCGCCTTCATGCATCAGGGTGGCGCCGCGCGTCATCAGAAGGTCGATCGACGGGCTGTCGCTTCGGTCGAGCAGGATGAGGATCGCACCCTCGATCGGCCGTGCCTGGGACGGGCTGTCGGCCTGGCGCAGGCGCTCGAACAGCTTGTCCAGCATCGCGCGCCGCGCCGTCTGTGGGTCGGGGATGGCGCCGCGTGGCACCACCGGCGCGGCTTCGGCCGCCGGCGGCGCGGTGCCGTCCGTCGGTGCGGCCACCGCCGGGGCAAGGCCGATAAGGCCCACGACCAGCACGCCGGCGGTCCATGACTTGGTGCGCATGGCACCGATCATAGGGTCGGGGGCGAACCCGCGCCAGCGGCGGCGCCCTCCAGTGCAATCCCCTTCAGCGCCTCCGGCACAATCCTCTCTAGCGCCTCCGGCGCTGGGCCGCCGGTGGCCCAGTCGAGCAGCGCGACCGTGTGCACGACGGGGACGCCGAGCGCCCGGCCGATCTGGGTGATGCAGCCGAGATTGCCGGCCGCCACCACGTCGGGTGCTGTGCGCATGATGTTCTCCGCCTTGCGCGCGCGTAGCCGGTCGGACAGGTCGGGCTGCAGCAGCGAATAGGTGCCGGCCGACCCGCAGCACATGTAGCCTTCGGGGATATCGACCAGCTCGAAGCCGGCCTCGGCCAGCAGGTCGCGCGGCAGCCGGTCGAGCTTCTGGCCGTGCTGCAGCGAGCAGGCCGAATGATAAGCGACCCTGAGCCGTGGGGCGCGGCCGGCCGGGCCGAGGCCGAGCTGGGCGATCAACTCGGTCACGTCGCGGGCGCGGGCGCCGACGCGGCTGGCCGCCTGCTCCTGCGCGGTGCCGCGGAAGACGTGGCCGTAATCCTTGACCACGGAGCCGCAGCCCGAGGCGGTGACCGCGACGGCGTCGAAGGCGGCGTGGTCCCACGCCGCGACGTTGGCGCCGGCCCACCGCCTCGCTTCGTCGGCTTGGCCGAGGTGATAGGCCAGCGCGCCGCAGCAGCCGCTATCGGGCGCCACTACCACCTCTGCGCCGCGGCGGGTCAGCAGCCGGATCGAGGCCTGGTCGATCTCGGGCGCCAGCACCGGCTGGACGCAGCCCGGCAACAGGGCGACGCGCATCCGACGTTCGCCTTCCGCCGGCGCGGTCGTCGGCCTGAGCGGGGCGCCGGCGACGCGCGGCGGCAGGGCGGCCAGCATCGCGCGCAGGCGCTTGGGCAGCAGGGGCGCGGCCGGCCGAACCAGCGCGCCGAGGCGTAAACCGAGGGCGAATACGCGCGGCCGCGCCATCACCCGCGGCAACAACCAGCGGACGATACGATCCGGCCACGGACGGCGATAGGTCTGTTCGATCCGTATACGTGCCTGGTCGACCAGCCGACCGTAATCGACGCCCGACGGGCAGGTGGTCGCGCAGGCCAGGCAGGACAGGCAGCGGTCGATATGCTTGACCGTCGTGGGATCGGCCGGGCTGTCGCGCTCCAGCATATCCTTGATCAGATAGATGCGCCCGCGCGGGCCGTCGCGCTCGACGCCGAGCAGCGCATAGGTCGGACAGGTTGCGTTGCAGAAGCCGCAATGCACGCAGGTCCGCAGAATGCCGTCGGCTTCCGCGATGGCCGGATCGGCGAGGCGCTCGGGAGTGAAATGGGTTTGCATGGTTATGATGCCGGATGCAGACGGCCGGGGTTGAGGATGCCGTGCGGGTCGAATGCGGCCTTGACCCGCCGCGACAGCGCGGCCAGCGCGTCCGGCGGCTGCGGGGTCGTCTGCAGGCGGTGGATCGCAGCAGAATGTGTACGGAACATCATGGCGTGGCCGCCGCCCGCCGCCTCGATCGCGGCGGCGATCCGCGCGGCGTCGGCGTCTTCGGCCGGCGCTGCGAAGCCGAGCCATACCAGGCCGCCGGCCCAGTCGTAGAAATGGGCGTCGGCGCCGACGTGCTCCACGAATGCCGGTCCTGAGGCGGGGGCGACGGAGGCGCGCCAGACCGTTCCGGCATCCGCCATGAACGGCGCGACGGCGCCGACGGCCCGCCACAGTGCGGCGGTCTCCGCCTGGTCGAGCATCGCGCTCGGCGCCGGCGACGACAGCCGCGCGACCAGGCCGTCGTGGCGGTGGGCCAGGGTTGCCGCCGTGCCTTCGAGGCGGATCAAGGTGGCGGCCCGGTCGAAGCCGTGCCGCGCGGCGACCGGCTTGGGCAGGTGGGCGAGCCCGCTCGGCTCGAACGGCGTTGCCGCCGCGTCGCGCAGGGCGGCGATGGCGGCGCGGTCGTCCAGTCCGAACAGGACCACGGTGCACGCCGCCTCGGGGCGGGGCAGCACCTTGACGGTCACCTCGGTCATGATCGCCAGCGTGCCGAACGCGCCGGCCAGCAGCTTGGGCAGGTCGTAGCCGGTCACGTTCTTGACCACCTTGCCGCCGGCCTTGAACAGCGTGCCGGCGCCGCTGATCGCTGCGACGCCCAGCATGTGGTCGCGGCCCGCGCCGGCGCGGATGCGGCGCGGGCCGGAAGCGTTGCAGGCGATGGTGCCGCCCAGCGTCGGGACCGTGCCGGCAGTCCCCAGGAGGTCGGTCCAGTCCGGCGGCTCGAAGGCCAGCATCTGGTCGTGCTTGTCGAGCAGCGCCGCGATCGTGTGCAGCGGGGTGCCGGGACGGGCGGTCAGCACGAGCTCGGCGGGTTCGTAAGCGACGATTCCCGAAAGGCCGTCGAGCGCGATTCGCGTCGCGGCCATGACCGGCCCGGCCAGGTTGCGCTTGGAACCGCCGCCGATGATTTCGAGCGTGGTTCGCGCAGCGGCGGCCTGGCGCACGATATCGGCCAGCGCCCGGTCGGAATCGGGGCGCAGGTTGGTGTTGGCCTGGTCGGGCGCGCGATCCGCCATGGCTTGCGTCATACGGCGTAAACCCCGTGCAGGAAAGGGTTGACTGGGTCAGAGCCCCAGCCTATATACCCGGCCTCTGGCGAGCCACTGTGCATTGCACGGCGGCACGCTTCCTTCCCCAAAGAGACGCGGTGAATGCGGCGGGTCCGCCGCGGTCGCTTGCGTCTCCGACAGGGTGGGGTTTGTTATTTGACAATGTGGTGAGGATGGAAGGGGACCGTGGGCGGCGC
>JBDZUN010000257.1:0-4729 GCA_040255145.1 Hyphomicrobiales bacterium
CGGCGCCCATTTCGGCCATCAGCCGGGTCGTGGTCGGACCGGCGAGCGCCTGCGTGAAGTCCAGCACCCGGATGCCGTCCAGAATATTCTTCGGCTGGGCCATGGCGTTTCTACTCCCATTCGGATCGGGACGCTCGCGGCGTCCGCTTATTTGGTCGGGTCAGTCTAGCGGGATTTGACGCCCCGCGGCTAGGCAAGCGGTGCGCCGAATCGGTCGAGGAAGGCGAGTTCGCCGACCGGGCGACGCCGGATCGGGCCGTGGCCTTTCTTCATCGGATAGCCGATCGGCACCGCCGCGCAGGTGGCCCATGGGTCGGGAATGTCGAGCAACTGGCGCACCTCGGCCTCGGCGAAGCACAGCAGCGTGGTCAGCACGCAGCCAAGCCCCTCGGCCCGGCAGGCGATCAGCGCGTTCTGCACCGCCGGATAGACCGAGCCGCCGCCGACCACCGATGGCCGGTCGAGGCCGGCGTCGGTGATCGCCATCTCGTTCGGGTTGAAGCAGAAGATCAGTACCGCCGGGCTTTCGCCGAAATGCTGGGCCAGATAGTCGCCGGAGCCGATCATCTTCTCCAGCCGCTCGCGTGCCTCGGCCGGCGTGTCGTCCGGCAATGCGGCGCGGTAGCGCTTGGCGAACGGTGCCCATTGCTGGGCGTAGAGCGCGCCGAGCCTCGCCTTCCGCGCAGGATCCTTGACCACGACCGCGCGCCAGGGCTGGCGGTTGCCGCCCGTCGGCGCCCAGCTCGCCGCCTCCAGAACCCGGCGCAGCACATCGTCCGGGATCGGATCGGGCTTCAGCCGGCGCACGGCGCGGAGCGTGCCGAGTGCTTCATAGACCCCAAGTTCAGCCATGGCGTCCCTTCAACGTTTTTCGTTATCGGAACAGCGTGGCGCATGCGTGCCGGCAGGGAAAGCGGCAATGCGCCCTCATGCCCCTCAGCCTGCTCGACCTTCGGCCTCGCTTCCCTCTCCGCGCAGGCGGGGAGAGGGTGGTCGAGCGTCGCGAGACCGGGGAGGGGTGGGGGCGCCGGTTAAGTCACGCGGGCGGCAGCAGCCTGTGGTCCTGGAAGTGCTTGAACCACTTGCGCAGCATGTCCTCGGTGTCCATGCAATCGTGAAAGCCGTGCTGGCGCGCCTTGATCGTGCTGACCAGGACCGGGCGCGCCGCCGTCTCGTGCAGGCCGAAATAGAAGTCGGCCAGCGCGAACGAGCCGCCGACGAAGGCACGGAGGTCAGCGGGCGCCTTCAGGCTGTATTTCCTGACGATCGCGGCCCATTCCGTTCCGTGCTTCGGCATCTCCTCGGCCAGCAGCAGCGGCTTGTCGGCGCCGACCTTCATGCCGAGCGCGTCGGCGATCACCGGCCACACCTCGCGCATCGAGACGACGTCGCCGTTGGTGACATTGTAGATCTCGTTGCGCGCCGCCGCCGTCGCGCCGGCCCAGCCGGCGGCGCTGGCCAGGAGGTCGACGTCGACCATCTCGGACACCACCTCGCCCCGGCCGGGGAAGTGCAGCGGCTCTCCCGCCTCCTTCAGCAGCGCGGCGTAGACGCCGATCGCCGGGACCACGTCGAGGTTGCTGCCGATCGCGTCACCGATGACGAGCTGCGGGCGCAGGATGGTCCAGGCCCAGGCCTTGCCCCGTTGCCGCGCGCGCAGGTAATCCTCCTGCAGCCAGTAGAAATTGTCGTGCGGATGGCGCGGCGAGCGCTCCCGCGCCGGGATCGGGATCGGGCCGAGATGCGCACCGTAGGCCTTGGTGCCCTGCAGCAGCGTGACGTGCTTCAGGCCCTTGGCCGCTTCCTCCAGCGGCGCGAACAGGTTCTCCAGCATGCGCAGGTTGACCTGCATCTGTGCCTTGTCGCGCCAGCCGTCGAGCAGGGCGTCCGGCTTCTCGTTGACCGCGGCATAGACCAGGTGGGTCACATCGGTCATGGCGCCGAACGCCTTGCGGCACGCCTCCGCGTCGAGCAGGTCGACCGCGACGATCTCGGCATCGTCCAAGCCCTCGGGCACGCGGCGCGACACGCCCGTGACGGCGACGCCGCCCTTGTTCAGGTAGTGGCGGATCGCGGCGCCGCCGACCAGGCCGGACGCGCCCGCGACCAAAACCCGTGGATTGGCCATGATGATTTCCTCCTGCTGCTATCGTCCTAGACTGACATGCGTGACGAATCGAAACCGATGACAAGGGGAAACGCCATGGATATCGGACTGATGCATCTGTCGCCGTCGAGCAAGGCGGACCCCGCTATCGTCGCCAGACACGCCGAGACGCTCGGCTTCGAATCCTACTGGGTCGGCGATCATACGATCATTCCGGTGGAGTCGAGTGTCCGCTATCCCGGCGCGCGGCCGGGCCAGCCAGAACCCGATGCGATGTGGCAATTGCCCGACCCGCTGGTCGCGCTGGCGCGTGCCGCGGCCGTGACCAGCCGTATCAAGCTCGCCACCGGCATCCTCTTGGTGCCGGAGCGCAACCCGATCGTGACGGCGAAGCAGATCGCGACCCTGGACGACGCCTCCGGCGGTCGCTTCCTGTTCGGCATCGGGGCTGGCTGGAACCCGGAGGAATCGACCATCCTCGGCGGCGACTTTCCGCATCGCTGGAGCCAGGTGAAGGAATTCGTCGCGGCGATGAAGGTGCTGTGGACGGAGGATGTCTCCGAATATCACGGCAAGTATGTCGACTTTCCAGCCGTCAAATGCTTTCCGAAGCCGGCCCGCAAGCCGCACCCGCCGATCCTGATCGGCAGCATCAACAATCCAAAGGCGCTGCAGCGCGTGGTCGACTGGGGCGACGGCTGGGTGCCGGTGCTGAACGACGTCAAGGAATTCGCCGAAGGCGTCGCCACGGTCAAGGCGAAGGCGAAGGAGGCCGGCCGCGACCCGGGCGCCATCGACTTCACCGCCTTCGGCGTCGGCGGCCAATGGCTGTCGCCCGACAAGCTGAAGGAGCTGGAGGCGGTCGGCGCCAACCGCGTCGTGTTCTGGGTGCGGGAGCTGGAGCTGGATCCGATCCTGCGCGAGCTGGACGACAAGGCCAAGAAGCTGTTCGGCTGACCGGCCGGCGGCAAGCGGACCGATCAGGCGCATGGCGATTGGCGTATTCGACTCCGGGGTAGGCGGATTATCCATCCACCGCGCCCTGGTCGCGCGGCTGCCGGAGGCGGACTTCGTCTATCTCGGCGATCAGGCCAACGCGCCCTATGGCGGCCGCGATGGCGAGGCCATCGTCGGGCTGACGCGCGACGGCTGCGCGCGGCTGTTTGCCGAGGGCTGCGACCTGATCGTGCTGGCCTGCAACACTGCGTCTGCAATCGCGCTGCGCCGGTTGCAGCAGAGCTGGCTGCCGGCGGTGCGCCGGACCCGCGGTCGGCCTGCCAATGTGCTCGGCATTATCGTGCCGACCATCGAGGCGGCGACCGGCCGTCGCTGGCGCGACGAGGGCTGCGCGGTCGCGGCGGCGTTGCCCAGCACGCTCGGCATTTTCGCGACGCGCGCGACCGTGGCGAGCCGGGTGTTCGAGATCGAGATCGCCAAGCGCCGACCAGAGGTCGCGGTGTTTTCCGAGGCATGCCCGGACCTCGCCCGGATGATCGAGGCCGGGGCGGATCGCGGCGCGCTTGCGGCCGTCGTGCGGCGCCATGTCGATGCGCTGGTCGCGCGCATCGGCGGCCCGCCCGACCGCGCTGTGCTCGGCTGCACCCATTACGAGATCGTCGCTGAACTGTTCCACGCCGCGCTGCCGCCCGGCACGCCGCTGATCCACCAGCCGAGCGCCACGGCGACGGCGCTGGCCGATTACCTCGCCGCGCACCCGGAATATGATCCGGGTACGGTGGGATCGCGCCGGTTCCTGACCACCGATCCGGCCGCCCTGCGCAACGGGCTGGCGGAGGCGTTCTGGGGCGGGCCCCTGCCGTTCGAGCCTTCCGTCGTCTTGACGGCCTGACGTCGCTACCTCGCGATTTTTCGCGCCTGCGTCACCGGCGCGCCGGCAGTTCGACGATGCCGGAGCCGAGCACGGACAATTCCCCGTCCTGGTTGACCGCCTCCTGCGTGATCTCGACCAGATGGCGGCCGTCTTCCTCGAACTTGCGCGTGACTGAGCCGTGGATGAATACCGCGTCGCCGACCGGGTTGTGCCGGCGGATCTTGCAGCTAGCATGGCGTAGGAAGCCGGCGTCGCCCATCCAGTTGGTCATGTGGTGGGTCAGCCACGAGCAGCGTTCCGGGCCGTAGTCGTATGCGCCGGGCGCGCCGACCATGTGGGCGAAGTCGTCCTCCCAATGCACCCGCTCGGGGCAATCGGGGATGCCGAACTTGTTCTTGATGCCCAGGCCCGCGTGCTTGTGCTGAAGCTGCCAAGCCAGCTTGTTCGACCGGATGTAGAGACCGCCCCAGCCTTGCGCATAGGCGATGAAGCCGGTCACGGTCATCGGGCCCTTGGCCATAGTCGGCAGCTCGTCGCCGACCGCGACGTCCTCCCAATAGCGCGGGGCCGCTCCGCGTACGTCCTCGTGTGCGTATAGCTTCCAGATCTCCTGGAGCTGATCGTCGGTGTATAGCTGCGGCGCTTTCTGACGTGTGGCCTCGTATTTCGTTCCCACCTCGCGCGCGACGTCGCGGTCGGTGCGGAAGCACCAGGAATCGGCCTCGGACACCAGGTCGCCGTGCTGGTTGAAGAACCGGACGCGGTAGATCTGCTGGATCGCGCGGCCGGCG
>JBDZUN010000018.1:0-25680 GCA_040255145.1 Hyphomicrobiales bacterium
GTCGTCCAGGGTCGCGACCTGCTTCGCCGTCACGATCGGGTTGCGCTCCGGCACCAGGCAGATGCCGGTTGCGAGCTTGATGCGGCTGGTGGTGGCGCCGGCCCGCGCCAGGGCGATGAACGGGTCCGGCAGTTCGGAGACGTAGTCCGGCACGCCGCCGTCCGGCTTCGCGCCGGGGTAGACCACGCTCGACACCTTCGGGATGATCGTGTGGTCGCCGACCCAGTAGGAATCGAAGCCGAGCTCCTCGGCCCGCTTCGCCACCACCGCCGGGTCCGCCTTGCTGTATGGCGTGACGTGCATCAGCCCGATCTTCATCGCGTCCTCCCCTGATCCTTCGGCACTTCTGCCGCCGATTGGGGGAAGCAAACCACGCTTTCCCGACTGGACCAAGAGGGCGCGGGGTCAGCGCGGCGCGCCGGCGTGCCGGGCCATCGTCGCGAACAGGCCGTGCGCGACCATCACGGTGCGCGCGCCGACGCCGATCTCGCCGCGGACGAAGACGACGCCGTCGGATACGTCCGTGACCCAGGCCGCCCCTTCGACCCAGTCGCCGGGGCGCGCGATCGAGACGAAATCGGTGGTCAGCCGCATGGTCAGCGGCATCGCCCGGACGCGCCGCCACACCACCAGGCCCATCAGGGCGTCGATGAAGCTGACCAGCATGCCGCCATGCAGGATGCCGGCGGAGTTGCAGTGCTTATGTGCCGCGCGGAAGCCGCGGATCGCGCGGTCCGCTTCGAATCGCTGGTAATAAGGGCCGTGCTGGCCGCTGAACGGGCTGGTCGACCAGTAGATGCGGAAACCTGCCGGCGGCCGGTCGCGCGCGAACGCGGCGGCGTCGCGGTCTTCGGCCGATTCCGACGTCTCCCGCCCCTCGGCCTCAGGGCCGGACATCGACATTGCGATGCTCGAAGAACGGGTGCCGAACCTGCGCGCCCGGCGCGATGCCGAGCCGGTCGGCCGTGCCCGCCGCCACTTCGAGAACCGCGCGCACCGGCCCCGCCGATTCGACGACGTCGAGCGATTCCGGGGTGGTATTGCGCTCGATATTCACGACGTGGCCGTTGGCCGAGATGAACACCATGTCGAGCGAAATGTAGGTGTTCTTCATCCACATCGCGACCGGCTGGTCCTTGTCGAACTCGAACAGCATGCCGGCGTCCGGCGCCAGCGAGTGGCGAAACATCAGGCCGAGTTCGCGGCTGTCCTCGTCCGCGGCGATCTCGACATTCAGCCTGTGCGTGCCGGTGCCGGTGACGATCGTGAGCGTGTCGGCGCGGACCGGCGCCGCGCCGGCCGTACCGAGCAGCGCCAGCGCGACCGCCAGGACGGCGAGCAGGCGCCGGCCGCGGAACCGCGCCGCGGCTGCGACCAAACCGTCAGGCGACGTTGGCACGGCCGGCCGCCTGGTCGCGCTCGCGCTTGATCCTCTCCGCGACCAGGAACGCCAGGTCGAGCGCCTGGTTGGCGTTCAGGCGCGGGTCGCAATGGGTGTGGTAGCGGTCGGACAGGTCGGCCTCGGCGATGGCCTGGGCGCCGCCCAGGCATTCGGTGACGTTCTGGCCGGTCAGCTCGAGATGGACGCCGCCGGGATAGCTGCCTTCGGCGCGGTGCGTGCCGAAGAAATCTTCCATCTCCTTCATCACGCGGTCGAACGGCCGGGTCTTGTAGCCGGAGCCGGCCTTGATCGTGTTGCCGTGCATCGGATCGCACGACCAGACCACGGTGCGCCCCTCGCGCTGCACCGCGCGGATCAGGCGCGGCAGGGCGTCCGCCACCTTGTCCGCGCCGAACCGGCAGATCAGGGTCAGTCGGCCCGGCTCGTTGGCCGGGTTCAGGGCGTCGATCAGCCGCAAAAGCTCGTCAGGGGCCAGCGACGGGCCGCATTTCAGGCCGATCGGGTTCTTGATACCGCGGCAGAACTCGACATGCGCGCCGTCCGGCTGCCGGGTACGGTCGCCGATCCACAGCATATGGGCGGAGGTGCAGTACCAGTCGCCGGTGGTGGAATCGACGCGCGTCATCGCCTGCTCGTAGCCGAGCAGCAGCGCCTCGTGGCTCGTGAAGAAGTCGACAGTGCGCATCTGCGGCGTCGTGTCGGGCGCGACACCGCAGGCCTCCATGAACGAAAGCGCCTCGGAGATGCGGTCGGCGATTTCGCGGTAGCGCTGTGCTTCCGGCGAGTGGCCGACGAAGCCCAGGGTCCACGAATGCACCCGGTGCAGGTCGGCATAGCCGCCCTGGGTGAATGCGCGGAGCAGGTTCAGCGTCGCCGCCGCCTGGCTGTACGCCTGCAGCATGCGCGACGGGTCGGGCCGGCGGCCGGCCGCCTCGAAGGCGATGTCGTTGACGATATCGCCGCGATAGCTGGGCAGCGACACGCCGTCCTGTTCCTCGGTCGGGGCCGAGCGCGACTTGGCGAACTGGCCGGCGATGCGGCCGATCTTGACTACCGGGCAGGCGCCGCCATAGGTCAGCACGACCGCCATCTGGAGCATCACGCGCAGTGTGTCGCGGATGTTGTCGGGATGGAACTCGGCAAAGCTCTCGGCACAATCGCCGCCCTGGAGCAGGAAGGCGCGACCCTGGGCTACCTGCGCCAGCTCCGCCTTCAGCTTGCGCGCCTCGCCGGCGAAGACCAGCGGCGGGTAATGGCCGAGCTGCGCCTCAACCGTCTGAACCGCCTGCTTGTCGTCGTAATCCGGCACCTGGCAGACCGGCTTGGCCCGCCAGGAACCCGGCAACCACTTGTCCGTCATCCCTGAATCCCTGCGCCGGCGGCACCCTGAGGGCCCGCCCCTTCGGCGGAAACATACTGCGTTTGCGCGGCGCGCGCCAACCGGCGGCGCGCGGTCCCCTACTCCGCCGCCTTGGCGGTCGCGGGCTGAGCCTTCTCCCGCAGGGTGACCAGCTCCTCCGCCGATGTCGGGTGCACAGCAACCGTGCTGTCGAAGTCGGCCTTGGTCGCGCGCAGCCTGATCGCGACCCCGGCGAGCTGGACCAGTTCCGGCGCGTCCTGGCCGACCATGTGGCAACCCAGTACGCGGTCGGTTTCGGGGTGGACCACAAGCTTCATCAGCACCCGCTCATCCCGGCCGGTCAGGGTGTGCTTCAGCGGCTTGAAGCTGGTCTTGTAGATGTCGACCGCGCCGTGGCGGGCGATCGCATCCTCCTCGGTCAGACCAACCGTGCCGATCGGCGGATTGCTGAACACGGCCGTCGGCACGTTCTCGTGATCGACCGCGGTCGGCCGACCGTTGAACAGCGTCTCGGCGACCGCCGCGCCCTCACGCAACGCGATCGGGGTGAGTTGGAGGCGGTCGGTCACGTCGCCGACCGCGAAGATGTGCGGCACGCTGGTGCGCGAATAGGAATCGACCTTTACCGCGCCCCATTCGTTCAACCGGACGCCGGCCTTCTCAAGCCCCAGCCCCTCGACGTTGGGCGTGCGCCCGGTCGCGTAGAGGACGAGGTCGGCCTCAACCTCCTCGAAATGCTTGAGGGTCAGGACGAGGCCGCTTTCGGTCCGGTTGATGGCCTTGACGTCGCTGTCGCAGCGGATGCTGATGCCGCGCGCCGCCATCTGCTCGTGCAACGTCGCGCGGACATCGAGATCGAAGCCGCGCAGGATTTCCGCGCCGCGGTACAGGATCGTGACATCGGATCCCAAGCCGTTGAAGATGCCCGCGAATTCGACGGCGATGTAGCCGGCGCCGACAATCACGACGCGGCGCGGCTGCTGCTTCAGCTCGAACACCTCGTTCGAGCTGACCGCGTGCTCGATGCCCGGCACGTCGTCGGGCATGTGCGGCCGGCCGCCGGTCGCGACCAGGATGTTGGCCGCGGTGACGGTGCGGTCCTCGTCGGTCAGCCGGATCGTGTGCGCGTCCTCCAGCACGGCGCGGGAGCGGAACAGCTCCGCCCCGGCATTCTCCATGATGCGGGCGTAGATGCCGCTGAGCCGCGCGATCTCCTTGTCCTTGTTGGCGATCAGGGTCGGCCAGGAGAACCGCGGCGCATCGACCGTCCAGCCATAGGCCGCCGCATCCTCGAAATCGTCGGCGAAATGGCTGGCATAGGCCATCAGCTTCTTGGGGATGCAGCCGCGGATCACGCAGGTGCCGCCGGGGCGGTATTCCTCGGCCACCGCGACCCTGGCGCCGAACTGGGCGGCCATCCGGCTGGCCCGCACCCCGCCCGAGCCAGCGCCGATGACAAAGAGATCGTAGTCGCATTGCGGCATCGCGATGTCCTTTCCGGCCCGCTAGGGCAGCGCGCCGACCGTCTCGACCGCGTCGCCAACGCCAATCAGGGCCGCCGTGGCGCGGCCGAGGAACAATCCATGCTCGACGATCCCGGCCCGGCCGTCCAGGAAGCCGGCCAATCCCGCAGGATCGTGGATGGACCCCAGCCTGCAATCCAGGATGAAATGGCCGGCATCGGTACGGTACGGCCCGTCGGCGCCGCTGCGCCGCCGGACCGCGACCGGGCCGGCGGCAAACCGGCCGCCCGCGTCCGCGATCAATGCGGCGTTGCGTTCCCAGCCGAACGCGACGACCTCCACCGGCAGCGGGGCGGCGCCCAGCGTGTCGACCCGTTTCGATGAATCGGCGATCACCACCATGGCCCGCGAGGCTTCCGCCACGATCTTCTCGTAAAGCAGCGCGCCGCCCGCGCCCTTGATCAGGCGCAACGCACCGTCGATCTCGTCCGCGCCGTCGACGGTCAGGTCGATCGCGGGCACCGAATCGGCCGGGCACAGAGGGATGCCGAGGCTTTCCGCCAGGCTGCGCGTCCGCACCGAGGTCGGGACGCCGGTGATGCGCAGGCCGGACCGGACCCGGTCGGCGAGCAGGCGCACGAACATCTCGGCGGTCGTGCCCGTGCCCAGGCCGACGACCATGTCTTCCCGCACCAGCCCGACCGCCCGCGCCGCGGCCGCCTGCTTTTCCCGATCCTGCTCCGACACGCTCCACCTTTCCGTCCCGGGACAGATAATCCATTCGTCGTGCCCACTCCACCGCCTTTGCGGGGCGTGAAGTAATGGGTTCGTAACGATGTGCTGAATAGGCTCGTCCTCCGCATCGGACCAAGCCCATCAGGTGACACCATGCCGGCCGGCATACCAGCGCTGAACCCGCAGGACATCCTGGGCATCTCGTCGCGCGACGCCCGGATTCTGCTGATCGGCGAGAGCGAGCCGGTCCAGGCGCTGTACCGCGACGCCGCGCGCATCGGCTTCACCGACGTGCATCGCGTACCCGATATCGAAGCGGCGACCCGGCGCGGCGCCGACCGACCGCTGAACCTGATCGTCGCCGACGCCACCGCGGAAACCGGCCTTGTGCTGGCCGCGACGGTACAGGCGCTGAACCGGATCTCGCCGGCCTCGGCGCCGGCCGTGGTCTGCATCGTGGAGACCGAGGAGCAGCGCAGCACGGTGCTTCGCAACGGCGGCCACAATGCGTGGCTGGTCGAGGACAAAGGCGCCTTCCCCGACCGGCTTTCGATGAACGCCCGCATGGGCCTGCTCCAGCAGCGGCTGGTCCAGCAGCATTCCGCGCTCAGCGCGCGGATCGACGCGCGGACCGTGCGGCTCGAACGGGCCATCGCGGTCCTCAAGCAGGCCGAATCGCATCTTCACATCGAACTCGAACAATCGCGGACGGCAAATCGCCACAAATCGGAATTCCTCGCGCACATCAGCCACGAACTTCGCAATCCGCTCAATGCGATATCCGGCTTCTCCGAGATCATGAACGAGGAGATGTTCGGGCCACTCGGGCACGAGCGCTATCGCGCGCACGCCCGTACCATCCACGCCGCGTCCCAGCATCTGCTGAGCATCGTCAACGGCCTGCTCGACCTCGCCAAGGCGGAAGCCGGCAAGCTCGAACTGATCCCCGAAGAGGTCAAAGTTCAGACGCTGGTGCAGGACACGGTCGAACTGCTCGCCCAGCAGGCCAACGATGCCGGTATCGCCCTGAACACCGAGCTCGCCCCCGACCTGCCGCCGATCGAGAGCGATTCGGGCAAGGTACGGCAAATCCTGATCAACCTGGTCTCGAATGCGATCAAGTTCACGCCGGCCGGCGGTCGCGTCACCATCGCCGCGCGCCGGGACGAAGCCTCGGGCGTCATGATCCTGGTCGTGACCGATACCGGGATCGGCATCGCGCCGCGCGACCTGGACGGGATCATGCAGCCCTATATACAGGCGCCGAGCAGCCGTTCGCGCGAGGCCGGGACCGGCCTCGGGCTGCCAATCACCAAGCAGTTCGTCGAGCTGTTGGGCGGCACGATCGACGTGCGCAGCGAGGTCGGCGCCGGCACCGTGTTCACCATCCGCCTGCCACAACGGCATCACGCCGCCCCCTGGGCGCCTTACGGCGCCGCAGACAATGTGGATGCCGGGCCGGCTCGGCCGCGACCCCCCGGCACGCCGCCGGTCGTTGTGCAGCCGGTGGTACGGCGTATGGCCGAAGCCCGGCGCTGACCGGCTAGAACCGTTCACCGTTTCACGGAAACGCTGAACGGTTCCAAGTTCTTGGTTTCTCGCGTTTCCGAACGCAAAAGTGGCATCCACTTTTGCTGGAAACGCTCTATTCGACCGTGACCGACTTCGCCAGATTGCGCGGCTGATCGACGTCCGTGCCCTTGAGCACGGCCGTGTGATACGCGAGCAGCTGCACCGGAATGGCGCAGAGGATCGGTGCGATCAGGGGTTCGGCTTCCGGGATCTCGATGGTCTCCCAGGCGTACTGACCCGCCTCCTCGATCCCGCGGCGATCCGAGATCAGCAGCACGCGCCCGCCCCTGGCGTGCGTCTCCCGCATGTTCGAGATGGTCTTCTCGAAATAGGCGCCGGACGGCGCGATCACGACGACGGGAACCTCTTCGTCGATCAGCGCGATCGGCCCGTGCTTCATCTCGCCGGCGGCATAGCCCTCGGCGTGGATGTACGAGATTTCCTTGAGCTTCAGCGCGCCTTCGAGCGCCAGCGGAAAATACGGCCCGCGACCCAGATAGAGCACGTCGCGCGCCTTGGTCAGCTCGGCGGCAATGGCGCGCACGTGCTCGTCGCAATGCAACGCCTCGGCGACCAGGCGCGGGACCTCGATCAGGCTGTGGGTCAGCCGCCGCTCCTCGGCTTCGCCGAGCACACCGCGCTCGCGCCCCGCTGCGACCGCCAGGGCGGCGAAGACCGCGAGCTGGCAGGTAAACGCCTTGGTCGACGCGACGCCGATCTCCGGCCCCGCGTGGGTCGGCAACACGCCCGCGGATTCGCGTGCGATCGAGGATTCGGGAACGTTGACGATCGACAGGATGTGCTGACCTGCGGCGCGCGCATGGCGCAGAGCGGCCAGCGTATCCGCGGTCTCGCCGGACTGGGAGGTGAACACCGCCAGGCCGCCGGGCGGCAGCACCGCGCCGCGATAGCGGAACTCCGACGCGACGTCGACCTCGACCGCCAGCCGGCCGATCTGCTCCAGCCAGTAGCGGCCGATGCTGCCGGCGTGGTGGGCGGTGCCGCAGGCAACCGCGATGGCGCGCGGCACATCCCGCAGCGAGAACGGCAGGTCGGGCAGGACGACACGCTCTCGCGCCTGGTCGATGTAGGCGGACAGCGTGTAGCCGATCACCGCCGGCTGCTCGAAAATCTCCTTGGCCATGAAATGGCGGTGCTCGCCCTTCTCGGCGAGCGTCGAACTGACCTGGACGACACGGATCTCGCGATCGGCGGCCCGCCCGCCCTCGTCATGCAGGCGCGCGCCGCGCGGCGTCAGCTCCACCCAGTCGCCATCATCGAGATAGGTGACCCGGTTGGTCAACGGCGCCAGCGCCAGCGCGTCCGAGCCGAGATACATCTCGCCCTCGCCGTAGCCGATCGCCAGCGGCGAGCCGCGGCGGGCGCCGAACATCGGCGCCGCGTCGCCGGCGAACAGGATGCCGAGCGCGAACGCACCCTCCAGCCGCGCGATGGCGGCCGGCACCGCCTCGTCCGGACGCATGCCCTCGCGCACGCACCAGGTCAACAGGTGGGTGACGACCTCGGTGTCGGTCTCGGTCGTGAAGACAAAGCCCCTCGCCTCCAGCTCGCGCCGCAGGTCACGGAAATTCTCGATGATCCCGTTATGCACGACCGCGACCCGGTCGCTCGCGTGGGGATGGGCGTTACGCTCGTTGGGCGCGCCATGGGTCGCCCAGCGCGTGTGGCCGATGCCGGCTTTGCCCGACAGCGGCTGATCCGCCAGCGCGGCAGAAAGCCGGGCCAGCTTGCCCTCGGCGCGCCGGCACCGGATGGTGCCATCGTCGACGGTCGCGATGCCGGCCGAATCGTAGCCCCGATATTCCAGCCGTCTCAGGCCTTCGAGAATCCCGCCCGCCACCATCTGGCGTTCGCTGATGATACCGACAATCCCACACATCCGCCTTGTCCGCGCGCCCTACGGCGCGCGCTCCCCTCAGCGTCCCCCGGTCTTGCCGGCCTTGCGCTGTCGAAACCGTTCCGCCCAGCCGGCCACCGCGACCAGCGGCGCCCGTGTCAGGCCCAAGGCACCCGGCGCGAGATCCTCGGTGATCACGCTGCCCGATCCGGTATAGGCGCCGTCGCCCACCCGCACCGGCGCGACCAGGCAGGTGTTGGACCCGATGAACGCGCCCTCGCCGATTTCCGTCCGGTGCTTACCGAAGCCGTCGTAATTGCACGTGATGGTGCCGGCGCCGACATTGGCCCGCGCGCCGACCCGCGCATCGCCGATATAGGACAGGTGGTTGACCTTGGCACCGGCGTCGATCTCGGCCTGCTTCACCTCGACGAAGTTGCCGATATGCGCGCCCTCGCCGATTTGCGCACCCGGCCTCAGCCGCGCGAACGGCCCGACGATCGCGCCCTCGGCGATGGTTGTCCCCTCGATGTGGCAGAACGGCCGGATCGTGACCCGGTCGGCGACGGTGACGCCGGGGCCGAACACCACGTTCTGGCCGATCTCGACATCCCGCCCCAGCCGGGTATCGAAGCTGAAATAAACGCTGGCAGGGTCGGCCAGGGTGGCGCCGGCCTCCATCGCCGCGCGCCGTGCTCGCGCCTGGAAGCAGGCTTCGGCCTGGGCGAGGTCGACGCGCGAATTGACGCCGAGCACCTCATCCGCCTCGGCATGGGACAGCACGACCGGCAAGCCGCGCCGCCGCGCCTCGGCCACCGCGTCGGTCAGGTAGAACTCGCCCTTGGCGTTGTCCGAGCCGATCGCGTCGATCAGGTCGGACAGGACGCGTCCGTCAAAGGCCATCACGCCGGAATTGCACAGGCCGATCGCACGGATTTTGTCCGATGCGTCGTTATGCTCGACGATCGCGCCGACCTGGCCGTCCGCCTCCAGCACGATGCGGCCATAGCCGGCCGGATCCGCCGGCGTGAAGCCAAGCACCGCGACCCCTGCTCCCGCCTTCCGCCGAACCGAAAGCAGCGTATCCAGCGTCGCCGCGCACAGAAGCGGCGTATCGCCGTACAACACTAGGACATCGCCGCCAAAGCCCGTGAGCGCCGGCAGCGCAGCCCGAACTGCATCCGCGGTCCCGCGCTGATGCTGCTGGACCGCTACATCCATCGGCCGCGCCGCGGCCGCGACCTGCTCCATGTCCGGGCCGATCACGACCACGGAACGCGCCGGGCCGAGCGCCTGGGCGCATGCCTGGACGTGATGGAGCAGCGGCCGACCGGCCAGCGGATGAAGGACCTTCGGCAGGTCCGACTTCATCCGGGTGCCTTTTCCGGCCGCAAGAACGACAACCGCCAGCGTATCCTGTGTCATATGCGGTTCAGCCCCCTCCCGACGGGGCAATGGCCGGTACCCGCCCGCGTGCCATCGCAGGCTTCGCCGGAACTTGCCATGGAACACGATTCCGCACCATATCTTGCGGTGGATAGCCTGATCGGTCTTTGGTGTGAACGTATCCTCCCCCACGGTCATCTTCGACCTCGACGGAACGCTGATCGACACTGCCCCCGACCTGACCGGCGCCCTCAACCGGGTGCTGGAGGAGGAGGGTCTGCCCCCGGTCGGTCAGGCGGAGACGCGACGCATGGTCGGCCGCGGCGCGCGCGCCCTGATCGAGGCGGCGCTGATCGCCGCGGGCGCGCAGCCGGACCAGGGGCGGCTGTCCCGGCTGGTCGGGCGCTACCTCGCCCACTATCATGCCCACATTGCGGACGAGAGCATGCCGTTCGACGGCGTGCGACCGACGCTCGAAACGCTGCGCGACGAAGGCGCACGTCTCGGCATCTGCACCAACAAGTCGTTCGCGCTGTCGGAAAGGCTACTCGACGCGCTGGACATGCGCCGCTACTTCGATGCGGTGGTGGGCGGCGACACGCTGAATGTACATAAGCCCGATCCGGGGCACCTGCTCGAAACCATCCGCCGCGCGGGCGGCGCCCCGGCCAGCGCGGTCATGGTCGGCGACAGCGGCCCCGACTTCCACGCCGCGCGCAACGCCGGCGTTCCGGTCATCCTGGTGTCGTTCGGCTACGGCGACGCACCGGCGGAAAGCTTCGGCGCCGACGCCCTGGTCCACCATTACGACGAGATGCTGCCCGCCTTGCGCAGCCTGACCGCCGTGGCGATTCCTTGACAGCGCCGGCCGCCGACCCTAAGACGACCGCCGATCCCCGGGGCGGTTAGCTCAGCCGGTAGAGCACTGTGTTCACATCGCAGGGGTCACTGGTTCGAATCCAGTACCGCCCACCAGATTCCGAACGAACCGGCAAGGCCCGAGGCCGCTTCGGTTACCTGCCTGGCAGCCATTCGGGGGAACGGTCCGACGAAGGCCGCCGGACCAGCCCGATCATTCACCCGCGGCGGTGAGCTTATCCTGCGTCCGCTCGTCGAAGTCGCTGGCCTCGTGGCGCTCGAGCAATTGGGTCGACGGCTCGCCGAAATTGCGGTTGACCATGCGCCCGCGCTGCACCGCCGGTCGCGCCAAAATCGTGTCGGCCCAACGCCCGACGTGCTTGTACTCGTGCACACTGAGGAATTCCGCGGCGTTATAAAGCCAGCCCTTGACCAACCCGCCGTACCAAGGGAACACGGCCATGTCGGCGATCGTGTAGGTATCGCCTGCAAGGTATTCGTTCTCGGACAGGCGGCGATCCAGCACGTCGAGCTGGCGTTTGGCCTCCATAGCAAACCGGTCGATAGGGTATTCGAGCTTCGTCGGCGCGTAGGCGTAGAAATGGCCGAATCCGCCGCCGAGATACGGCGCGCTGCCCATCTGCCAGAACAGCCACGACAGGCACTCGGCGCGAATGCCCGATTCCTCCGGCAAAAATTCCCCGAACTTCTCGGCCAGATAGAGCAGAATCGCACCGGATTCGAAGACCCGGACAGGCGTCGCGCCGCTACGGTCGACAAGCGCCGGGATTTTGGAATTCGGATTAGCGGCGACGAAACCGCTGCCAAATTGGTCACCGTCACCGATCTTGATCAGCCATGCGTCGTATTCTGCACCCCGATGCCCCAGCGCCAGCAGTTCCTCCAGCAAGATCGTGACCTTCACGCCGTTCGGCGTGGCCAGCGAATAAAGCTGAAGCGGATGACGCCCGACCGGCAAATCCTTCTCATGCGTCGGGCCGGCAATCGGCCGATTGATGTTTGCAAACCGGCCGCCGCTGGACTTGTTCCAGGTCCAGACCTTTGGCGGGACGTATTCCGAAACGTCTGTCATTGATATCACCCTTCCTCAGCGCCTTCCCACGGACCGGACCCGCGGACTTGGGCTCGTTCGCGCGGCAATTCCTTGCAGCGCCACCGCCATGCGAAGGTCGCTATCCACAGCGTCTCGTGCTGGTGTGCGGGTGCGCCGGCATCCCCCGGCCAACGCCGGAGCGATCGCACACCGCGGTTCAAAATCCGCCGCAATCATCGCGAGCCGCCTACGGCAACGAATATAGCGCGATCTGTCGCGGCGAATGGGCATTTCCGGGCGCATAACAGCATGTCACCCGCAAATCACCGCGTCCTTGATCGCCGTTCCCGCGACGGCGGGTGCGCGTTATCGACGTTTTCTGCTCAATTAGGAACGTCATCGTCCGATGACGGACGTATGGGGGGTGCACCGCGCCTTGGGAGGGGGCCGGCATCCCGAATTGCCCCAGAGATGGCGATTGACCGACGGAAAATCTGGGATTCTGGAGCGGGCGAAGGGAATCGAACCCTCGTCGTAAGCTTGGGAAGCTTCTGCTCTACCATTGAGCTACGCCCGCCTGCCGCCAGTTTTACCAGCCCCGATGCCGGCGGCCAAGGCGGTTTCGCCCCGCCGGCCGCCCCTCCCGCGAAACGCCGGTGCAATCAATCGTCTCGACGCCGGATTTCAGTCGGATTACCTTGGATCGGAAGGCAGCTTCCGATTCACCGGCTGCAGGCGATGCGGGCATTGGCCGAAAATGCGGGGATGCGCGTGCGTCGAGGCAGACGCCAGGTTGGCTTGGATGGCAGGCGGGGCATGACGCGCTATCCCATGTGTCCCGCGACGGCCGGCACGCCGTCGTTCCCGGTTCACGCAATGGATGACGATTGAACGATGGAGCCGTTCAACGACACAGACTTGCGCGGCTTACGTGTCCTTGTGGTCGAGGACCCTTTCCCGGGGGCGCCCCCCATCGATACGACCCTGAAATCGCTGGGCTGTTCGGTCATCGGACCGGCGCCGCGCCTGGACAAGGCGCTGGCGCTGATCGAGGACAGGCCGGATTGCGCCATCCTCGACCTGAACCTGGACGGCGAGAACGCCTATCCGCTCGCCGATGCGCTGCGCCAGCGCGCGATCCCGTTCCTGCTGACCACCGGCTACGACGCCGGCGCGATCCATCCGGAATTGCAGGACGTGCTGCGCCTGGAGAAGCCGTTCGGCATGGAGACGCTGATCGCCGCGATGCGCGACGCCTTCCTGCCGAAACGCGTTTAGGCCACGTCGACCCCGACCGCATCGGCGACGGTGGCGAAGCCGTCCCGCGCCAGGCAATCGGCCAGGTCGCGGACGATCCGTCGCGGCAGCCCCGGCCCGCCATAGATCAGCCCGGTATAGAGCTGGACCAGGCTGGCGCCGGCGCGAATCTTGGCATAGGCGTCGGCGCCGGAGGCAATGCCGCCGACCCCGACCAGCGGCAGGCGCCCGGCGGTCAGCCGACGAAAATCCGCCAATATCGCCGTCGAACGAACAAAAAGTGGCGCGCCTGACAGGCCGCCGGCCTCCGCTGCCCATCGCTCGGCTATACCATCGCGCGCGATCGTCGTATTGCCGACCACCAGGCCGTCAATGTCCTGGCGCAAAGCCGTCTCCGCGACCGCCGCGCGCTGCTCTGGATCGAGGTCGGGCGCGACCTTGAGCAACAATGGCTTGCGGCCCGGGCCGCCCATCGCCGCGCGCGCCGCGACCAGGCGGCCGAGCAGGTCGTCCAGCGCCGCCGCTTCCTGCAGCCCGCGCAGCCCCGGCGTATTGGGCGACGACACGTTGACGACGAAATAGTCCGCCAACGCATAAAGCGCGGTCAGCCCGGCGACGTAGTCCGCAACCCGATCGTCCGAATCCTTGTTGGCCCCGAGATTGGCGCCCAGGATCGCCCTGCCCGCCGCCGGGCGCGCGGCGCGCTGCGCCAACCGTGCGCGCATCGCGTCGAGCCCGGCATTGTTGAAACCCATGCGGTTGATCAGGGCCCGGTCGCGCGTGAGCCGGAACAGGCGCGGACGGGGATTGCCGGCCTGCGGCCGCGGCGTCACCGTGCCGACCTCGACAAAGCCGAAGCCGAGCCGAGCCGCCGCATCGGGCACCTCGGCGTCCTTGTCGTAGCCGGCGGCGAGGCCCAGCGGATTCGGGAAATCGAGCCCGAACACGGTCTGGCGCAGATCCGGCCGATCCGATCGCCCGACGCCGAAGCCGCCGGCCAATCCGGCACGCAACGCATGGACCGACAGCCGGTGCGCCAGTTCCGGCGGCAGGCGGAACAGCCCCGCGCGCAACAGCGGATAAAGCCCCGCCATCATGTCGCCCCTACCGGCCTTCCTGTGCTTTTCTTCCTAGGCATACTAGGTTATGGTTCCTAATGGCCATGCCGCTGACCCACGCCGAAATCTGGGATGCGCTCGACCGGCTCGCGCTGATGCGGGGATATTCCGCCTCGGGCCTCGCGCGCAAGGCCGGGCTCGATCCGACCACCTTCAACCGCAGCAAGCGCTTCGCGCCGGGCGGCAAGCCGCGCTGGCCGAGCACCGAGAGCATCGCGCGCGTGCTGGAGGCGACGGGCGCGAGCCTTGAGGAGTTCCTGGGCCTGGTCACGGTGCCGACGCCGGGTGGGCGCGAATTGCACACCGTGCCCCTGATCGGCCTCGTCCAGGCAGGCAATTCCGGCTATTTCGACGATGCCGGCTTTCCGGCCGGCGCCGGCTGGGACGACATCGCCTTCCCCGAAATCGGCGACGAGCACGCCTACGCGCTCGAAATCAGCGGCGACAGCATGAGCCCGGTCTTCCGCGAAGGCGACCGTGTCGTCGTCTCGCCCCAGGCCGGCATCCGACGGGGCGACCGCGTGGTGGTCAAGACGCGCGAGGGCGAGGTCATGGCCAAGGAGCTGGCCCGGCGCACCGCGCGCAAGATCGAGCTGCGCTCGCTCAACCCCGATTATCCCGACCGCACGCTGGACGTCGCCGATGTCACCTGGATGGCGCGCATCGTCTGGGCCAGCCAATAGGCGCGCGGGCCCGATTTGACCGCCCGGCGCGCCATGGATTTAATGCGCCGCAATCCACCGAGCCATTCAGTTCGAGGCATTCCATGGTCGTCGAGGCGCGCCCGATCGGGCCAAACCGCTACCGCGAGGTCGGCGGGCGGGACTACGAGGATTTCATCGTCGGCGACGTCTATGAGCACCGGCCCGGCCGCACGATCTCGGAGGCGGACAACACCTGGTTCTGCCTTCTGACCATGAACCAGCACCCGCTGCACTTCGATGCCGCCTTTGCCGCCAAGAGCGAGTTCGGCAAGCCGGTGGTGGTCAGCTCGCTGACGCTCGCCATGGTGGTCGGCATGAGCGTGACCGACACCAGCCAGAAGGCGATCGCCAATCTCGGCTGGAACGATATCAAGCTGACCGCGCCGGTCTTCGTCGGCGACACGATCTATGCCGAATCCGAGGTCGTCGCGAAGCGCGAGTCGAGCTCGCGACCGAACCAGGGCCTGGTCACGATCCGCACCGTCGGCAAGAAGGCCGACGGCACCCAGTTCATGAGCTTCGAGCGCACCATGCTGATCCCGAAGCGCGGCCATGCGGTGGACGATATCCCAGCCTACCGGCCCCAAGCAGGAGAGAAAGCATGAGCGTCGCCGAAGCCGGGATGGACGATCAAGAACGCCTGGTGCTCGACAGCGTCGACCGCTTCCTGGAGCGCGACGTGCGCCCGGTCGCCCACGCGCTGGAGGCAGCCGACGAATATCCCGACGACATCGTCGAGAAGATGAAGGAGCTCGGCCTGTTCGGCGCGACCATCCATCCCGATTACGGCGGCCTGGGCCTGTCGGCCGCGACCTATGCCAAGATCGTCGAGAAGGTCTCGGCGGTGTGGATGTCGATCTCCGGCATCTTCAATTCGCACCTGATCATGTCAGCGGCCGTCCAGCGATTCGGTACCGAGGAGCAGAAGCACACGTGGCTGCCGCGCTTCGCCACCGGCGAGCTGCGCGGCGGGGTCGGCCTGACCGAACCCGATTGCGGCACCGACCTCCAGGCCGTGCGTACCCGCGCAACGCTCGAGGGCAACCAGTACGTCATCAACGGCAGCAAGACCTGGATCACCAACAGCGTGAAGGGCAACGTGCTGGCAGTGCTGACCAAGACCGACCCGAATGCTACGCCCGCGCACAAGGGCATGAGCCTGTTCATCGTCGAGAAGGGCCCAGGCTTCCGCGTCGTGCGCAAGCTTGAGAAGCTCGGCTATCGCGGCATCGACACCGGCGAGATCGTGTTCGAGGATTGCCGCGTGCCGCCCGAAAACCTGGTCGGCGGCATCGAGGGCCGCGGACTGCAGCAGATCCTCGGCGGGCTGGAGCTCGGCCGCATCAACGTCGCCGCCCGCGGCGTCGGCATCGCGCAAGGCACGCTCGACCAGGCGGTCAAATACGCCCAGGTGCGCAAGACGTTCGGCAAGCCGATCGCCGAGCACCAGGCGATCCAGATCCTGCTGGCCGACATGGCGACGCGCGCGGAGGCCTCACGGTTGCTGGTCAAGTCGGCGGCGGAAGCCTACGACGCGGGTCGTCGCTGCGACATGGAGGCCGGCATGGCCAAGCTGTTCGCGAGCGAATCGGCGCTGAAGAACAGCCTGGACGCGATGCGCATCCACGGCGCCTACGGCTATTCCAAGGAATACGACGTAGAGCGATTCTATCGCGACGCGCCCCTGCTCGCGATCGGCGAGGGCACCAACGAGTTGCAGCACATCATCATCGCCCGCCAACTGGTGCAACGGAACCCGGCGTAAATAGGCCGTGTTCGGGGCGCGCACAGCAATTCCGACAGGAGATCCGTCATTGCGAGGAGCATCGGCGACGAAGCAATCCAGGCTGAGGTTCCGCAAGATGGATTGCTTCGCTTCGCTCGCAATGACGGTGAAATGTTACCTGGAGACCAACCGAAACGCTGCACCCGACAAGCCGATCGCCACGCAGCCGTCACATTAAGCAACTAGAGTCCCGCCATGGTCGATACCGCCACGCAGCCGAAGCGCATCATCCTCGAAGGCTCCACCAATTTCCGCGACCTCGGCGGCTACCGGACCGCGGACGGCCGGCGCGTGCGCGCGGGGCGGCTCTATCGCTCCGATTTCCTGCATCGGCTGACCCCGCACGACATCGAGACCGTCAGTGCGCTGCGCATCGGCGCGATCTGCGACTTCCGCTATGCGCCGGAGCGCGAGGCCGAACCCTCACCGCCGATCGGCAAGCCGGCGGCCGAGATGGTGCATCTCGGGCTGCCGATCCGGCCCGACTATCGCTTCCTCGACTGGCTGGGCGAAGGCACAATGACCAGGGAGAGGGCGCTCGAAGGCATGTTCGAGACCTATCGCGCCTATCCCAGCCTTTACGCCGAATCCTATCGCCGACTGGTCGACGTGATCCTGAAGCAGGACGGCCGCGCCGTTTTGTTCCATTGCACCGCCGGCAAGGACCGTACCGGCTTCGCCGCCGCGATCCTGCTGATGGCGCTCGGCGTCCCACGCGACCAGGTCGAGGCCGATTATCTGCACACCAACCAGTGCTGGCGGCCGGAGACCTATATCCCGGCCACCATCGACCCGGATGTCGCCGCGGTCGTGGCCCGGGCGCACCCGGAATATCTTTATACGGCGTTCAAGGCGATCGACGACGAGTGGGGCTCGCTCGACACCTACCTCGAGGAAGCCGTCGGCCTGGCGGATGTGAAGCGCGACGCCCTGCGCAGCGCGCTGCTCGAATAGCACCCCGGTCGTCATTGCGGGCGATGCGAGACGATCCGCCTGTGCGGCGTCGTTTGGGGCGCAGCACGAACGCTACGCGAACACCGCCCCCCAGCCGGAAACGATATGGAGCCACGGACCCCGGCGCCTGGATCTTCGCGTCGATACCTGGCGACAAGGTCGAAAGAAGCGTCAATCTCACGACCGGGATTTTGTCGGGGCGCAATCGACCTTATGGTGCTGGCCACGCGCCGCGGCGCCGGCGCCCCGCAATCCATCGGAGATGCACCATGGCCAGAACCAAAATCCCGCTCAAATCCGCCAAGCCACGCCAGAAGGCCGCGCCGGCGGCGCAGTGGCCCGACACCGAGCTGTTCCGCCAGGGCCTGTCGGTCCGGCGCGAAGTGCTGGGCGACACTTATGTCGACAAGGCGCTGGCAGGCGCGGACGATTTCAACCGACCGCTGCAGGAGCTGGTCACCGAATATTGCTGGGGCGCGGTATGGGGCCGGCCGGGCCTGCCGCGCAAGACGCGCAGCCTGCTGAACCTCGCCATGCTGACCGCGCTGAACCGGCCGCACGAGATCGAGGCGCACACGCGCGGTGCGCTGCGCAACGGCTGCACGCCGGCCGAGATCAGCGAAGTGCTGCTGCAGGCTGCGATCTATTGCGGCGTGCCCGCGGCGGTCGACAGCTTCCGCGTCGCTCGCGCCGTCCTGGCCGAGGAAACCGCAAACAAGCCGGCGGCCAAGTCCGCGCGGGCAAAGAAACCGGCAACCAAGCCCGCGCGGGTCACGCGGCCCCGCAAAGGCTGACCGCGCCGCTTCGGTCATCCCGGGCAAGCGGCCGTGAGGCCACACGAGCCGGGACCCATGGTACGGCTTCAATGGATCCCGGATGGGCCTGCGGCCCTCCGGGATGACAACAAAGGTGGATTGCTTCGTCGCATCCGCTCCTCGCAATGACATAGTTTTCCGTCATTGCGAGCGTAGCGAAGCAATCCATTCCTTACGGGCACCCTGCCTCGGCGCATTCGCGCCTCGCAATGACGATTGTCCCAGGAGCGGAGAAGCGCGGTCAGTGATCGTGGTGGTGATCGTGCGCGCCGAGCACGATCGGCTTGCCGTGCGGCGTGTGGGCGGCCGCTTGCGCCCATTCACCCTTGCGTGTCCGCAACTCGAACGCCGCGCTCAGGTTCTTGGCGGCGACGATCCGCTCCAGCGCCGCGAGCCAGTGCAGG
Source organism: Hyphomicrobiales bacterium (assembly GCA_040255145.1). Lineage (GTDB taxonomy): Bacteria > Pseudomonadota > Alphaproteobacteria > JBDZUN01 > JBDZUN01 > JBDZUN01. The sequence continues at coordinate 18,727 of JBDZUN010000018.1, forward strand.
TAGTAGGTCTCGCCGGTATCCGGATCGCCGCGCGCCTTGGCGGCGGCGATCTCGCCGCTCAGCGCCTCGACCCATTCCGGCCAGGTGAAATGCCCCGCCTGATACAAGGCCATGGTCACGCCGAAGGCCCGCGCCTGCCACGGCTCGGCGAAGATGGCGTCCTCGGTCGGTGTCGGCGCGAACGGGAACGGATTGCCGGGTGCCTGGTTCATCGCGGTCACGCCTTCAGCAGATAGTCCTCGAACATGTCGATCCGGATCGAGGACTTGGGGTCCGCCCCTTCGCCCCAGAGCTCGGGGCCGGAAAACTGCACCGAATAGACGTGCTGCGGCTTCGGGTCTCCGTCCACGGCATAGGTATCGGGAAAAAGGAAAACGCCGTGGTCGATCATCACGGTACCGCGTTTCCCACGCACATAGCGCGGCAGCCGCGTGTGGCCCAACGGCTGGATATTGCGGGTGACGACCGCATCCCCCGGCTTGAAACCGGCCGTGACCGGGACATCGAGCCGCGCCGGCAGCACCTTGGCCGCCATCGCCTTGGTCTGGTCGACAGGCAGGATCACGTCCGTCTCGCCGTCGATCATGCCGCGCTCGCGCAGCAGCGTCTCCACCGCGTGCAACCAGTGTTCGTAATAGGAGGTCTCCAGGTATTCCGCCGGCCGCATGCGTTCGATCGCATAGCGAAACGAATCGACGCTGAACTGGGCGCCGCCCATCAGCGACAGCATGACGCCGAACACCCGCCGCTCCCACGCCTCGTGGAAGACCGGCTCGTCCACCTCGCGCACCACCGGGCCCATGCACTGCATGCCGCCCATATCATGAATGCCGTTCATCGCTCAGCCCCGAGTCGCCGGCGGCGCGACCACCGCAGTGCCGATCATCGCATCGCGCGTGACCAGGTCGGCCAGCGCCTCCTCCGACAGGTCCTCGGTGCCCGCCGGCCGCTGCGGCAGCACGAGGTAGCGAAGCTCCGCGTTGCTGTCCCAGACCCGGATCTCGACATTGTCCGGAATATCGAGGCCGAAATCGTCGCGCAGCAGCCCGCGCGGGTCGGACACGGCGCGGGAGCGATAAGGCGCGCTCTTGTACCAGACGGGCGGCAGGCCCAGCGTCGGCCACGGATAGCAGGAGCACAGCGTACACACGACCAGGTTGTGCACCGCGGGCGTGTTCTCCACCACCAGCATGTTCTCGCCCTGCGCGCCCTCAAAGCCGATCTCGGCGATCGCCGCCGTGCCGTCGGCCAGAAGCCGCTGCCGGTAGGCCGGATCGGCCCAGGCGCGCGCCACCACACGGGCGCCATTGCGCGGGCCGACTTTGCGCTCATAGGTCTCGACCAGCCCGTCGATCACCGCGGGATTGACCAGGCCCTTCTCGACCAGGATCGATTCCAGCGCGCGAACACGCAATTCGGTGTCGCTCAACGGTGCATTGTGCCGATGATTGTGAGCCATCTGCCGCCTCCTCGCTGAAAGTAAAGGCTACACAGCCGGCAACGGCCGGGCAATGTGCAAAAAAGCGCCGTTTTCCGCCATCGGCGGCGTGCCGCAGCCTTCGACGCGCTATAACATCGCCAGATTCGCACCGCGAGTCTCGACGCCAACCGAGGGAGACGGCCCATGGAAATGATGATGCGCGCAAAGCTGGTGAAACCGGCCAACGCGACCAACAAGGAATTCTTCAGCGTCTGGCTGGCCGAAAGCAAGGCCGCGATCGCGGCGCTGGATGCCGGCGTGATCAAGCACATCTGGAAGGCAGCCGGGAAATACGAGGTCATCGCCGTGTTCGAGTTCGAAAACGGCGACCAGATCGACGCAGCCGTACATCAGCTGCCGATCTGGGTCGAAGGCTTCGCCCACGTGATCGAGGACATCGAGTGGATTCCGCTGCGGCCCTACCGCAACTGGAGCAAGCAGCTCGAAGATCTGGCCAAGGGCTGACGCATCGAGGGGCTCGCCGAGCCCCTTTTCACCGATGCGGGAAGGAGGTTCGCCATGCCACTGGCAGCCAGCGCGCTGAACCGGCTGACCGCGCGTCCCCAGTCCGGCGTGCACCCGGCCCTGGCGCCGGGTGTGCGGCCGCTCGAATCCGGCGAGGCGCGCGACGGGCTCCTGTCCGTGCCCGCCGGCTACGACCCGGAGCGGCCCGCGCCGCTCCTCGTCCTGCTGCACGGAGCGGGCGGCAGCGCCGAACGCATCCTGGCGCGCTTCGACGGATTGCCGGACGAATTCGGGATGCTTGTCCTGGTGCCGGAATCGCGCGCGCCGACCTGGGACGTGGTCGTCGGCGGCTTCGGCCCCGACGTCGCCTTCATCGACGCCGCCCTGAATCAGGTCTTCGCGACCTGCGCGGTCGACCCGGCGCGGATCGCGATCGGCGGCTTTTCCGACGGGGCATCCTACGGATTGTCGCTTGGCCTCGCGAATGGCGACCTGTTCAGCCACATCCTGGCCTTTTCACCGGGCTTCCTGGCGCCCAGCAAGCCGCATGGCGAGCCGCGCCTGTTCATTTCGCACGGTACGCAGGATCGGGTGCTGCCGATCGACATGTGCGGCGGCATCCTGGCGCCGATGCTGAAGAACGCCGGCTACGACCTAGTCTATCGCGTGTTCGACGGCGACCACACGGTGCCGGAGGTCACGGCCCGCGCCGCGTTCCGCTGGTTCACCGAACCGGCGGCCTGACCATCGTTCCACTGGGGCGCGAGGAGCGTACCCGTCGAAGCGATCCATTTCTCTGTCATCATCCGTAGCCGGTGGAAAGCCCGCCGGAGGGATGACAAAATGATGGATTCTTCTCTATGCGCCCAATGACGGCGCCTATCATCAATATACCACGACGCTGCGGATCGATTCGCCGTGATGCATCAGGTCGAACGCCTCGTTGATGCGGTCGAGCGGCAACCGGTGCGTGATCATCGGATCGATCTCGATCTTGCCGTCCATGTACCAGTCGACGATCTTCGGTACGTCGGTACGGCCCCTGGCGCCGCCGAAAGCAGTGCCGCGCCAGGAGCGGCCGGTGACAAGCTGGAACGGCCGGGTCGCAATCTCCTGCCCGGCGCCGGCGACGCCGATGATGATCGATTGGCCCCAGCCCTTGTGACAGCATTCCAGCGCCTGGCGCATGACGTTGACGTTGCCGATGCACTCGAACGAATAGTCGGCCCCGCCCCCCGTCAGGTCGACCAGATAGGGCACAAGGTCGCCGCCGGCCTCGCGCGGGTTGACGAAGTGGGTCATGCCGAAGCGTTCGCCCCACGCCTTCTTGTCGGCGTTCATGTCGACGCCGACGATCATCGCCGCGCCGGCAAGGCGCGCACCCTGGATGACGTTGAGGCCGATGCCGCCCAGGCCGAACACCGCGACCTTGGCGCCCGGCTCGACCTTCGCCGTGTTGACCACCGCGCCGATGCCGGTCGTGACCCCGCAGCCGATATAGCAGATGGTGTCGAACGGCGCGTCCGCGCGCACCTTGGCGACCGCGATCTCCGGCAGCACGGTGAAGTTCGAGAAGGTCGACGTGCCCATATAGTGGAACAGGCGCTCGCCGCCCGTGGAGAAGCGGGTCGTGCCGTCGGGCATCAGGCCCTGCCCCTGGGTCGTGCGGATCGCCTGGCACAGATTGGTCTTCGGGTTCAGGCAATATTCGCATTGCCGGCATTCGGGCGTGTACAGCGGAATGACGTGGTCGCCGGGCCTGACCGAAGTGACGCCGGCACCGACCTCGACCACCACGCCGGCGCCCTCATGCCCCAGGATCGCCGGGAATATCCCCTCCGGGTCGTCGCCGGACAGGGTGAAGGCGTCGGTATGGCAGATTCCGGTCGCCTTGACCTCGACCAGCACCTCCCCGGCCTTGGGGCCGTCGACCTCGATCTCGTCGATCACCAGCGGGGCTCCGGCCTTGTAGGCGATGGCGGCGCGGCTTTTCATGCGGGATTCTCCGTCTACCAACCGGCCGTCAGGCGCGCGCCCCGCCGCGTTTGAACATCTTGCGGAAATCGTCGGTCGTGTTCACGTGCGGGAACGGCGCGTCGGGAATCGGGACGTCCAGGAACCGGCACAGCGGCTCCCAGCCCTCCGAGACCTGGTAGACCAGAAGCCTGTCGGCCGGGATGGTCCGCTTCACCTCGGCATTGTGGCGCAGCATACGCGCCTTGACCGCCGCCGCATCCTTCGTACTGCCGCCGAACGTGACGTCGCGCACCACCCTGGTCGCCATGCGCAGCACGTCGCCGCCGGGGCCGGGCGGCCCGCCGCGGTCCATGACGGCGAAGATCGTGTCGCACGCGCTGCGGTACCAGCGGTCGGGATCGCGCTCGGTCAGCACCACCTTGGCGTTCGGATAGCACGCCGCGAGCTGGGCATAGAAGTGGCAGCTCGGCCAATCGACCGAGGCGTGGTAGGGGCCGAGCACGTCGTCCCACTCGATCGCCTCGCCGCTCAGCGCGCGGTTCCAGTATGGCACCTGGTCGGGATGCGCCGCGACCTCCAGCATGTGGTGGCACGGGTCGAAGCCGAGCTGTTCCAGCGCGGCTTTCAGCGACAGGGTTCCGGTCCGGCCGAACCCGGCGCCGATCACGGATAGGGGCATGGCGTCTCGATTCGTCGTGGCGTTGCGTACGGCAAGATGACTCGCCCGACCCGCGAAGTCACAGGGAATTCGCCGCGCGCTGCGCCGCATCCTGAATGGCCGCCGACGCGCACGGCTCGGTTTCGTGGAACAGGCCGTAATCGGTGAAGCGGCTGCCGTCCTCGCGGACCTTGAAGACATCGACGAAGCGGCGGTCCCAGTGGATATCCCGCGCACCGTAGAGGTAGCGCGCGTGGATGGTTTCGTTGAACGTATCGTCGATGCCGGCGACCAGGACCACGATTAGGGTTTCCGTTTCGAGCAGCGATTCGTGCGTGTGACCCCAAAGCGGGCTGCGCTCGTCGATCGGGTGCATCATCGTCCAGGTCAGCGCGAACACGGAGTTGAATTCCCGGGTCAGGGGCAGGTCGTAGATGCGGCGCATCTCGACGCCTTCGCTGCTGCGCTCGGCCCGCACCAGCGTGACGCGGACCTGTGCCTGGAGAATCTGGTTGCCGCGCTGGTTGGCGGCACGGAACATCAGGGTCGGCACGCCGTTATAGGGCGCCACGGTCGCGCATGTGCTGAACAGCACGCGCGCGGTCGGACGCGAGAAGCGGGCGAAGATCAGGCTGGTCGTTACCGCGAAGGTCAGCAATCCGGCGATGGTTTCGACGGCGATCACCACGTCGGCGCCGAACGTCTTCGGCACCATTGTGCCGAAGTTGAGGGTGACGAACGTCTGTAAGCTGAAGAAGAACAGGTCGAAAAAATTGCCCGGCCGGACGCCTGAAATGCCGCCAACCCACAGATAGGCCAGCGCAAACCCGACATTCAGCAGCAGATAGCAGGACAGGATAAGGATCCCGAAAGCCGGCCAGCTGAGACGCAGGACGCGATGATAATAGTCGTGCTGCCGCCGACGCGCGAATTCGGCGCGAATCTGACGGGCGAGCGCGGTCGGCAACAATACGCCGCTGACCGGTTCGAGCGTGCTGTGTCTGCGGCGGGTCTTCGCGTTCGCCATGGCGTGTCCCACCAGCCGGTCATTTCGACAAGCTTGCCGGTCGGCCAGGCAAGCCGTGCCGCGGCGGTGGTGCGAGAGGCCGGACTCGAACCGGCATGCCCTTGCGGACAACGGCTTTTGAGGCCGTCGCGTCTACCATTCCGCCACTCTCGCGCGGGCCGCGAAGTTATTCGGGGACCGACGACCGCCGCATCATACGGGCGGCCGATACCGCGTCAATCGCGGCCAGCGACGGCGGCACGGCCGGGCGGGGCCAAGCCGCAGTGGTTGCTGGCCACCCGTCGCTGTGCGAGTTTTCGTGGTCGCGCCGCACCAAGAAACCACCGGGAACGCCATGACGCTGCTCCACCTTATCCCGCGGAATCCGAATACCTACGCCAATAACCCCCTCGACCGCGTCAGCCACCTGCGCGCCGATCTCGGCTGGCTCGCCGACCGGCTGCGCGACCCGAACAGCCGGATCGTGCCGTTCTGGCGGCTGCATCCGTTCATCCTGGCCGCGCCGCAGCCACAGACCATGGCTGAGGTGGGATGGCTGCGCCCGGGTGCGATCGAACTCGGCACCGAGGAAACCACCGTTCTCCTCGGCCTGGACCGGGACGGCGCCGCATATTTCGCCCACGACATTTCCGGCTGGTCCGACCCCGAACGGCAAGGCCCGCTCGCCGGCCTCGGCAGCTTCGAGGAACTGCGTGGCATCACGTCGCGAATCGACGCCGGCGACGCCGCGATCCTGGCCCAAGGCAAGGCCATGATCGACTGGCATGCCCGGCATCGGTTCTGCGCCAATTGCGGCGCGGCGACCGCGCTACAGGACGCCGGCTATCGGCGGCTGTGCGACGGTTGCGGCACCGAGCATTTCCCGCGCACCGATCCGGTGGTGATCATGCTGGCGGTGCGCGGCGACAAGGCGCTGCTGGGCCGCCAGCCCCGCTTCCCGCCACGCATGTATTCGGCGCTCGCCGGCTTCGTGGAGCCCGGCGAATCGATCGAGGAAGCGGTCGCCCGCGAGGTCCACGAGGAAGCCGGCATCCAGGTCGGCGCGGTACGCTATCACTCAACCCAGCCGTGGCCGTTCCCATCGTCGCTGATGATCGGCTGCATCGCCGAGGCGGAATCGGAGGAAATCACGGTCGACGACAACGAGCTTGAGGAGGCGCGCTGGTTCGAGCGCGAACAGCTTCGGGAGGCCGTCGAGGGCCGTGGCGGCCGCCGGCTATTGCTGCCCCCCCCGCTCGCGATCGCGCATCAGCTGATCCGCTGGTGGTGCCTGGAGGACTGACCCGGCGCTCAGGCCTTCCTGATGAGCAGCGTGCGGCGGAACGCGCCGGCCGGATAGACGCCGAG
>JBDZUN010000258.1:0-2758 GCA_040255145.1 Hyphomicrobiales bacterium
CTTCTCTCCGGCTACACCCCAAAACGCCTCCGCGGCATTTCCGGCAGTGCCCACTTACCGGCGGCCAATGGTTCCCGGCTGGCCCCCGGCCGCCGGGAAGACGGCGCGCGGCAGCCCATCCTCCCTTGCGAAGCGGGGGAGGAGGACCACGCGAAGCGTGGTGGAGGGGGCGGGCGAAGCATAAGCCACGCGAAGGATAACTAGCTCTCCTCGTGGACCGATTTCGCCCCTCTTCCCGCCAACCCCTTGTTTCCGTTCGACCTGCAAAAATACTTATCCCCACCCCTTCCGACCTGACGGACCATACGGCCGATGCAACGATTGGAGCCGGAGATGGCTTGGAGGGCGAAGACAGGGAGGCGGCAAGAGGTGCTGATGAGCATCGTCTCGACGCTGCTTGCCATTGCCGCTCTCGCCGAAAAATCCGCAGGTGACACGCCCTGGGTCCGCTTCTGCGTCCTGTGGGCCGCCCGGCAGGCCGACCTGATCGCGCGGGACTACGTCGCCGGATCGACATGGAACACGGCCGGCCGCCTCTGGTCGCCCGCTCTGCCGAACGTCCGCTACGGCACCGACCCCGCCGACGCCCTCGACATCGCCGCCTCGCTGCGCGCGCTGGCAATGGTGATCAGCGGCATGGCCGCCTATCTCCGCCGCGTTTCCGTCTGGCGGCAGGATCAGGCAATCGGCGAGGTCGTACATGATCGCAACCCGCTCCACGGGCTCGACGCGTTCATGCAGAGGCTTCGGCATGTCGCGTTCTACCCGGTCGAGATCCGCGACACCTCCTAAAAGGCGTCCCTCCCTTGCGAGGGCGGATCATCCGAACGATTTCACTTGCTTCCGCGGAAAAACGCACCGCGGTCGACGACCTCGCGCGGCCCAACATCGGCACGCTCTGACGCCGCCCCTTTCCTCCGTCATTCCGGGACCGCGCAGCGGGACGCGGAATCCAGAGTCGAGACGTCGGAGGAAAGGCCGCGTGCTTGAACCATGCAACGCCGGCGCGCTGGATTCCTGTATCTTGCGACTGTCGCTTGGCATAGTGGCGGCAGGTCGAGATAGCTCGTTGGATTCCTGGTCGCGCAGTGATCGTGATCCCGGCATGGGCGTCTGGATCTGTTTTGTCTGATCGAACAGTCGCAAGGGCGCCGGCTGGACCGGTAGCCCGCATACAGGTCTGATCCCATGACATCTGCACCGTTCTCGCACCCGCTTGCCCTTGCTGCCGGCATCGATGCCGGCCAGCGCTTTCTCGATGTCGGTCTGGCGCCGTCCGGCAAGACCTTCCGGATGCCCAATGCGGCGGAAGGCATCGCAGCCATCGTCGAACGCCTGGCCCACGAGGGCGTCCGCCGCGTGGTGCTGGAGGCGATCGGTCCCTATGCGCAGCGTCTGGTAGCAGCGCTTTCGGTGGCCGGCTTCGAGGTCGGCATCGTCAATCCGCGCCGCATCAAGGCGTTCCGCGACGCCGAAGGGCGCCGCGCCAAGACCGACAGGCTGGACGCGCGGCTCATTGCACGCTTCGCTCTCGCCATGACCGATGCCATCCGCCCCTTGCCGTCCGCCGACCAGCTGACCCTGAAAGCGCTGTCGACCCGACGACGCCAGCTCACCGAGATGATCGCAATGGAAAAAACCCGGCTCAAACAGGCCGTCGAGCCGGTGCTCCAGGACAGCCATCGCACGGCCATTGCCGGCCTGACGGCGCAATGTGCGTCGATCGAGGCGGAACTTGCCCGTCATGTCGCGCGAGATCCCGCGCGTGCCCGTGTCCTGGATATCCTGAAGTCGATCCCCGGCATCGGCGAACGGGTCGCCACTGTCCTCATCACCGATCTGCCCGAACTCGGCCGGACCGATCGCAAGGCCATCGCCAGCCTGGCCGGGCTTGCGCCGCATATCAGCCAGTCCGGCAACGCACCGCCAAGAGCGTCCATCGCCGGCGGCCGGCCCTGCGTGCGCACGGCGCTCTACATGGCCGCTCTCGTCGCCAGCCGCCACAATCCGCGGATGAAGGCTGCCTACACAACCATGCGGGAGCAGGGCAAACCGGGCAAGGTCGCCCTTGTCGCCATCGCCCGACAACTGCTCGTCACGGCCAACGCCCTCGTCAAGACCAATCAGAACTGGACGACAAACGCGTAAATCACTTGACTAACCAAGACAGTCGCCGGGTCCCGCTGCGCGGTCCCGGAATGACGAGGAAGCCCGGGTCGCGAATAGCGTATCCTGCCAAGCCCTCAACCGATCCTCACCGCCCCCATTTCGGCGGCGGAGGCGCGGCGGGCGGCATCTTCTTGCGCCGTTGCAGCGACACGAAGAAGCCGACGAAGCCCAGCGCCATCAGGGCGTATCCGATCGGCACGGCCCGCGGGTCGAGGTCGAAGGCCCCTGCCCTCAGCACGATCTCGGCGGAGCGCATCTCGATGCTCTCGGCGTCGCCCGGCCCGAGCACGAAGCGGTAGCGGCCGCTCTCGACCGGATCGATCAGCCCCGCTTCGTCGCGATAAATCATGCCGCCCGTCTGCGGATTGTCGCTGCGCGGCTGCTGGTGCGCGAATGTCAGTGTGCTCGCCATCACCGTGCGGCCCTCGACCGTCGCTGTCAGCGTCAGCAGCGTCGTCGCGCCGTCGAGCGTCAGGCTGCCGAGAGACGACATGTCGACCAGCACCCGCACCGGCGCGTCGGCCGGCGCGAGGTTCTCCTCGACGACCTTGAAGCCGCCCTGCCGGTCATAGGCCGGATAGCGCCCGAT
>JBDZUN010000258.1:2768-4638 GCA_040255145.1 Hyphomicrobiales bacterium
CTGTCGAGGGAACCCGGCGGCGGTTGGCGAATTGTCCGCCTACAACGACAGGAGACCGAGATGAGACGGATACTTTTGGCGATCGCCGGCTACGCCTTCGCGGCCTGGTGGACGCAGCGCACCGAGGCGAAAGCAAAACGTGAGGCTCTCGCCAAGGCGTCCGTGCGCCCGCCGCGCGGAGCCAACAAGCTGCAGGGTCACGCCGGCGAACGGGCCAGATAGGCTTAAGCCTTGCGCTCCCAGCGCCGGCCGTCGGTCTGCTGCCAGTAGGTGACCGAATGGCCGGCGTCCTTCATGCGCTTCCATTGCGTCCGCGCCAGGTCCAGCTGGGCCTGGTCGTGGCCGTCGAACATGAACACGCCGCGCTCGTAGGTATCGAGCGGCGGCGGCTCGGCACCGTCGACGACGAAGCGGACGGACGCGGCATTCGCGTTGCCGGTCGAAACGGTCAGAAGGATCGGTTGGTCGGCGGCGCGCGGGTCGCCGTCCGTGCCGTGGCCGAGGAAGCTGTCGTCCCTGAACGTCCACAGATGGGTATCGAGCGCGGTGCGCCGTTCATCGCTGCCGGTCTGCACCACCACCTTCCAGCCACGCTCGACGCTCTTCTCGAGTAGAGGCGGCAGCGCCTCCTCGAGCGTCGATTCGGTCAGGTGGTAGAAGAGAACCTCGGCCATCAGCCTTCGTAATGATCTTTCACGAGCCGGTCGAGCAGGCGCACGCCGAAGCCCGAGCCCCAGGAGATCGAATATTCGCTCGGCGGCGCGTTCATCGCCGTCCCCGCAATGTCGAGATGCGCCCAGGGCGTGTCCTTGACGAAGCGTTTGAGGAACTGCGCGGCGGTGATCGCCCCGCCGTAACGGCCGCCGATGTTCTTCATGTCGGCATTCTTCGATTCGAGCAGCTTGTCGTAGTCGGGTCCCATCGGCATCCGCCACAGCCGCTCCGCCGTCGCAAGTCCGGCCTCCGTCAACTGGCCCGCCAGCTCGTCGTCGTTCGAGAACAGGCCGGCGTGGTATTGCCCAAGCGCCACCATGATCGCGCCGGTCAGCGTCGCCAGGTTGACCATGAACTTCGGCGCGAAACGGTCGTTGCAGTACCAGAGCGCGTCGCACAGCACGAGGCGGCCTTCGGCGTCGGTGTTGAGGATCTCGATCGTCTGGCCAGACATGGAGGTGACGATGTCGCCGGGGCGCTGCGCATGCCCGTCGACCGAGTTCTCCACCAGGCCGACGATGCCGACGACGTTGGCCATGGCCTTGCGCCGGGCCAGGACATGCATGGCGCCGATGACGGCCGCAGCACCGCCCATGTCGCCCTTCATGTCCTCCATGCCGGCCGCCGGCTTCATCGAATTGCCGCCCGTGTCGAACGACACGCCCTTGCCGATGAAGGCGACCGGCTTGTCCTTCGCCTTGCCGCCGTTCCACTGCATGACGACCAGCCGGGCCCCGCGCGGACTGCCCTGGGCGACGCCAAGGAGCGCGCCCATGCCGAGCTTCTTCATCTCCTTCTCGGCCAGAATCTCGACCTTGACGCCCAGCGCCTCGAGTTCCTTGCACTTCGCGGCCATCTCGACCGGACCGAGCAGATTGGCCGGCTCGTTGACGAGGTCGCGAGCGATCGACACGCCGCCGGCAACGGCTTCGGATGCGCCGAACGCCGCTTTCGCGGCAGCCGAGCGGCGGGTGACGACGGTGATCCTGGTCCGCTTCGGCTCCTCGTCGCCATCGTCCTTCTTCGTCTTGTAGCGGTCGAACCGATAGGTCCGCAGAAGTACGCCGAGTGCCATGTCGGCGACCGCCTCCGGGTCGGTCTCGAAGCCGGGCACGTCGGCGTGGATCATGACCTTCGTCGCCTTCTTCAGGTTGGA
>JBDZUN010000019.1:0-25550 GCA_040255145.1 Hyphomicrobiales bacterium
GACTGTACGTCGAGCGGCATTGTTCCGCCCGGAAACAGGAAGCGCGAAAAGCCGAGCTCCGCCCGGGTCCGCAGCTCCACCTTGACCGCGTTCGCGGGTTTCGTGCCGGCGGCGAACCGCTCGCCGGCGGCAATCGTGGAATCCCGGACATAGGCGCCAAGCGTCACGTTCAGGGCCTCGATCGCCGCGATGTCGTTCCGCGCCAGCGTGGTGCGGACGATCTGCTCGGCCCGCGGCAGGTCCTGCGCCGCCAGTTCGGCGGCGATGTCGACGGCTCCCTGCGCCTGGCGTTTGGCCAGATAGATCATGCCGAGATCGACCGCGAACATCGCGAACAAGGCGATAAGGGCGAACGTCATCGCGGCCATCACCGCGATCGCGCCGCGCGTGTCGCCGAGAAAGCGGTGCGGGTCCATCGTCACCACCCGCCCGAAGGGATGGCCGCGAAGCGTTCGATGATCGAGCCCATGAATGGCGGGAAGCCCGTCGGATACCAGCTCAGCATGTCGCGCGCGTCGTACCGCACCGTGACGTCGAACGTCGTCGGATCGGCCTGGGCCGGAGCGGCGATCAGCGTGATCTTCCGACCGTCGATGAACAGGTAGGAAGAGGCGTTGCGCTGGATGAAGTCGGTGCTGAGCTGGGTCTGCTCGGCGGCGCCGATTCCGGAGATCGACGCGCGCGCGGCGTCGGCGGCGAGTTGCTGGACGCTGTGCGCGATACCGAGATACATCGCGAAATAGATGACGGTGAACATGAACCAGATCAGAAGCGGCGCGACAAGGGCGAATTCGACGATCGTGCCGCCGCCCTCATTCCTATTAAAACAAAGAATGGGACGTACAAACGTATTCATCATGTCTCTCCCATAACGATCCTTGTATTTATTGTTCAAGGGATCATTACGGGCGATTTGTAAACAAGATCATAACAGGCTGATGCAATACGCTTGTATTACACAATACAAACGTATTGCTTTGCGGCGGTATGCTTGTCACGCCTTGGTGGGAGAAGGGTTTGCGCAGCGTGTTGCGCGCACCCGTCCGACGGACGTTCAGGTCGGTCGGTATTCGGCGCGTGATCGCACCGGAGGCGGGCTTCGCGCGTTTCCAGCAAAAGTGGATGCCACTTTTGCGGTTCGGAAACGCGACAAACCAAGGACCCTAGGGCAGCGCCGCGCCTTCGTGCGTCAGCAGCCATTGCTTGCGGTGCAGGCCGCCGCCATAGCCGGTCAGGCCGGTCGCGCCCACCACCCTGTGGCAGGGCACGACGATGCAGATCGGGTTGGCCCCGTTGGCCGCGCCGACCGCGCGCCGCGCCGCCGGCCGCGCCAGGTCGGCCGCCAGCGCACTGTAGGTGGTGGTGGTCCCGGCCGGAATTCGCCGCAGCGCCTGCCATACCGCGCGCTGGAACGGCGTGCCGCCGGTATGGACCGCAATCGTGTTGACCGCGCCCAGCGCGCCGTCGAAATAGGCCGTGAGCGCGTCGGTGATCGCGGCCGGCGCGCCAGCGTCGCGGAGCGACGGGCCGTCCGGGCGGTATTGCCGGCGCAGCAGCAGAAGCATGCGCTCCTCGTAATCCACCCAGTCCAGCGCCCGCAGCCGGTCCTGGTCGTCGAACGCGACCAGCATCGTGCCGATCGGGCTCGGCAGGCGGTCAAGGAACAGTGTCTCGGCGTGCTGGGGTGACATCGCGGCTTCCGACGGGAGGTCTCTATCGCCGCATCATGCCACCAGGACGTGTATCGCCGCTACTGTCGACGCGGGATTCGATTCGAGGATGTATTTCGACGGTCGGATAATAAATGTCAAATTTTATGCGAACAAATATACAGTATCCCTAAACACCTGCGACAGTTAATAGCGAACGATTAACCCGGTCACCTTATTTTGAATCGGGGAGGTAAGCAGGTATCATGTGGATCGGAAGAGAAACATGACGATTCCGGTCCTGAGGTTTTTTGTCGGATGAGGCTGTTCTGGCTGGCGCTCCCGAGAAGACGGGAATTCCCGCGGCCGTACAGTTCATGGATCGCTTCGGCCCGGCGTCACCCCAACCGCAAGCCGGTCGCGCCTTTCAGGTGTTGCCGTTTCGATAGAGGAGGCCGGTCATGAGTAATGTCTATGAGCGGCTGCTCGTTCCCAAGCTGGAACAGGCGATCGCCGACCTGGAAGGGGAGGCGGGCGACGCTGCGGCCGAGGTCGAGAATCGGCGCTTGATCGCATTCCTGCGCCGGACGGTCATCGAGTGCCGTGAATTCGCCGACAGCGCCGAGGATACGCTCGAAGCGTTCCTGCGCGACCGCTGATCGCCGCGGGGTGCGCGCCGGCATCTGTCCCGCGCGGTGCGCGCGGCTGCCATCCGCCTTGACCAAAAAGTGCGCGCCTGCTTCGCTGGTCCGATAACAGCGATATCGGGAGGCGTCTGTGGTCAAAGTCATCCTTCAGCTTTATCCGACGGTGCGCGCCGAGGGCGAGGCCGAGCGTACGCGGCTGCGGCCGATCGGGCGCAATGCGGAACGCTATCAGGAGGCCATCGCCGGCCTGCCTGCGATCCTGAAGGCGTGCGACGACCTCGGCCTGTGGGGCGTCAGCACCATCGAGCATCACTTTCATTCCGAGGGCTACGAGGTCGGGCCGACTCCCGGCATCCTCAACGGCCACTGGGCCGCGCTCACCGAGAAGGTGCGCATCGGTCAGCTCGGCTACACCATGACCGCACAAAGCCCGATCCGGGTGGCCGAGGAGACCGCGATCCTCGACCACCTGACGCGCGGCCGCTGTTTCGTCGGCTTCACGCGCGGCTACCAGAACCGTTGGACCAACGTGCTGGGCCAGCATATCGGCGCGCGCGCCACCCGCTCCGACAAGTCCGACGACGACGAGCAGAACCGCATCCTGTTCGAGGAGCAGGTCGACCTCGTGCTCAAGGCGTGGACCGAGGACAGCTTCACCTATCGCAGCAAGAACTGGCAGTTCCCCTATCCCGAGGATGAGGGCATCCCCGACTGGTTCATGGGCGAATGGACCCGCAAGCTCGGTGCGCCCGGCGAGATGGACGAGAACAACATCATCCGCCGCACCTGCGTCGTGCCGTCGCCCTATACCAAGCCGCACCCCAAGGTGTTCGTCGCCAGCAATGCCAGCGTCGAGACCGTCGAATATTGCGCGCCGCGCGGTTTCATTCCGGCCTATTTCTCGAAGATCGACCGGGCGGCCGAATATGCCGGCGCCTATGTCCGCGCCGGCGAGAAGGCGGGCCGCCGCTATGCCTACGGCCAGAACCAGGCGGTCGTGCGCTGGCCGGCGATCGCGCCGACGCACGAGCAGGCGATGGCCGACATGCTGGCCTTCAGCGGCGACATCTTCCGCCACTTCTATGTCGGCGTGCTGCCCGGCGCGCTGGAGAAGGCGCGCAACGCCAGCCCGGCCGAGCTCGCCGACATGATGGAGCGCAGCGGCCTGTTCTCCAACGGCACGGTGTCGGAGATCCGGGACGAATTCGTCAATCAGTGGAAGGCGTTGCCGGCGGAATACGCGGTCCTGATCTACCATTACGCGCAGCAGCCCGCCGACAGCGTGATCGAGAACCTGCGCCTGTTCATGGAGGAGGTGGCGCCCGCCCTCGCCGAGTACACCAAATACGACACGGCGGCCGAGGCGGCGGAGTAGGCGCCTCTTCGTCCTTGCGAGGCGACGAAGCAATCCATGGTTCGAGACGGGCTGCGATCGCAGCCCTCCTCACCATGAGGCTCTTCCAAGTTTGGGGTTGTCACCCCGGACGGCGCGCCAGCGCCGGGCCCGGGTCCAGTAAACGCGGAGGGGGCGGGCTCGCACCGAAGCGGGGTGTTACTAGATCCCGGCTCGCGCCGCCCGCGACCGCTTGGCCGGGATGACGGCAGAGGATCGCTTCCCTGCGCTGCGCCCCAACGACGGATGAATTAGGCTCAGCGTGTGCCGCGGTCACAAACGCGGGGCCGTTTTCGTCTTAATCTCCGACTCACCCAGTGATCGGAGGACGACATGAAACCCCGCCTCAATCCCTATACCGCCGCGCCGGCAGCGATGGACGCCATGGTCGCGCTCGAAACCTATGTCCACGGCTGCGGTCTGGAGCCGGGCCTGATCGAGCTGGTCAAGATCCGCGCGTCGCAGATCAACGGCTGCGCCTATTGCATCGACATGCATACCCGCGACGCCCGCGCCGCCGGCGAGACCGAACAGCGGCTCTATCTGCTCGATGCCTGGCACGAATCGCCGCTCTACACCGATCGCGAGCGCGCCGCCCTGGCCTGGACCGACGCCCTGACCCGGATTTCCGAAACCCACGCGCCGGACGCCGACTACCAGGCGGCGCGCGCCCAGTTCTCGGAAGAGGAGATGGTGAAGCTGAGCCTGCTGATCGGCACGATCAACGCGTGGAACCGGATCGCGATCGGTTTTCGCGCCGTGCATCCGGTCAAGGCGGCGCGCGCCGCCTGAAACGGGAATCCGGGGTCGGGAGGCTGGCCGGTCAGCCGGGGCGGTGGCCGTGGTCTTCCGGTGCCGGCACCAGGGCCAGCTTGACCACGCGGCCGTCCCGGACCTCGCACGAAAAAAGGTGCGGCGCGACGGCCGCGCCGCCCTCGGCCAGTTGGGCCTTGCCCGTCACCTGCAGCACATTGGCGCCGTCGCGATGCAGGAACGAGACGGCCGCCTGGTAGAATCCGGCGCGGCTCGCCTGGGCGGGATGCGCGACGCTGGCCAGGACCGCCTGCTTGCAGGCGTCCCGCGCGATTTCGGCGGCCAGGAACCGCCGTTCGCCGGGCGTGGCCGCGTGAGCGTCGCGCAGCAGCGCGGCGGCAGGCGACGCATCCGGCGTCGCGCGGGTTCCCGCGAGCTGGTTCAGCCGCATGGACAGGAACAGGCCGGCGCCGGCGGCGACGCCGACCAGCGCGATCACCCCCGCGATCGCGGCGGCCGAGCGCACGCCGCGACGCCAGGGGCTTGGCCGTGGTCGAGCGAAGATGAAGCGGTCCATGAACGCGCGAAACTAGACGATTTCCCGGCGGAGTGGAATCGCTCGACCGGCCGGAATGCGGCCTCCAAGCCGCTTAAGACGGAATCATGCCACCCGGACGGGCTCACGATTTGCTGAAGCCCAGCCGCACGGTAATGGTGTCGCCATCCTTCACGCCCGACAGCGATTCCGGCGGGAAGTACAGCCTGAGCGTGCCTTGGGCGGTTTTGAGGTCGACTCGGCCGTCCTTGTGGAGGGATGTGACCTTACCCGTCATCGTATGCTGGCCCAGCCACTGTTCCGACGGCGTGGCGGGGGCGCCGGCCGAATCGGCGCTGGGTCCTGCGGCGACCGCCTCGCCGCCGCTCGCCGACGATCCCGCCGGCATGTCCTCGGCCCAGACCTGGGCCGCACCGAGCCATAGAGCGCCGGACAGGACCACGCCCAACGCAAATTTCATGGGAATACGCACAGCGTCCTCCATAACTGGTCGCTGGATGCCCGCCTGACAGGCGGAGTCATCCAGGCAACACCTGCGGAGGTCGAAAGGATCGGACCGATCCTTCCGAATGAAGGCCGTTGGGCAATCCCGCTCAGTAGGATTTCGGCAGGCCCAGCACACGCTCCGCGATGAAACACAGGATGAGCTGCTCGCTGATCGGCGCGATGCGGTTGATCATCGTTTCGCGATAGGCGCGCTCGACATGGAACTCCTTGGCATAGCCCATGCCGCCCAGGGTCAGTACCGCTTGCGTCGCCGCCTTGTGCGCCGCCCGGCTGGCCAGGAACTTGGCCGCATTGGCCTCGGCGCCGCACGGCTTCTCGGCGTCGTACATGGCGGCCGCATTGAACGCCATCAGCTCGGCCGCCTTCAGCTCCATCCAGATTTCGGCCAGCGGATGCTGGATGGCCTGGTTCTGGCCGATCGGCCGGTCGAACACGACGCGGTCGTTGGCATAGCGCACCGCCTTGTCCAGCACGTCGTAGCCCGCGCCGGTGGCGCCGGCGGCGATCAGGATGCGTTCCGGGTTGATGCTATGCAGCAGGTACTGGAAACCCTTGCCTTCCTCGCCGATACGGTCTTCGAGCGGGACGGGCAGGTCGTCGATGAAAAGCTGGTTCGAATCGACGGCTGAGCGGCCCATCTTCGGAATCTCCCGCACCTCGATGTGGTCGCGGTTGAGGTCGGTGTAGAAGATGGTCATGCCGTCGGTCGGCTTCTTACACTCCTCGAGCGGCGTGGTGCGGGTCAGCAGCAGGATCTTGTTGGCGACCTGCGCGGTCGACGTCCAGATCTTGCCGCCGTTGATGCGATAGCCGCTGTTGCCGTCGCGGACCGCGCGGGTCTTGATCCGGGTGGTGTTGAGGCCGGCATTGGGCTCGGTCACGCCGAAGGCGGTCTTGTCCTCGCCGCGCACCAGCGGCGGCAGCATGCGCTGCTTCTGCTCCTCGGTGCCGAACTTTACCACCGGGTGCGGGCCGAAGATGTTGATGTGCACCGACGACATCGCGGCGGCGCCGCCGATGCGGCCCAGCGTCTGCATCACCACCGCGGCCTCGGTGATGCCGAGGCCGGACCCGCCGTATTCCTCCGGGATGGTGACGCCGAGCCAGCCGGCGTCGCGCAGCGCCTCGGTATATTCGACCGGATAGTGATGGTCCTCGTCGCACTTGCGCCAATAGGCGTCATCGAACCGGGCGCATACCTTTTGCAGGGAATCGCGGATCGATTGCTGCTGTTCGTTCAGTTCGAAGTCCATGGCGCGTTCTCCTACGCGGTGCCGTCGGGCCCACCCGGACGGTGGCCCTGAATTACGTGATCAAGCCGAGCGACAGGAATGGCCCGACTCTGGGGGGGAGCGCAAGCGCCCGATCGGCCATCGGCCTGTTCGGGCCGCTGGCGGCGCACTATGATCGCCCGAAACCCCGATCCGGCCGAAGGGAGCCCGCCATGAACAAGCCCGCGCATGATTTCCCGGCGACCGAGGCAGCGGGCCTGACGGCGCGGCTGGCCGCCGACGCGGCCGCCTGCCGCTTTGCCGACCTGCCGCACGACGTGGTGTTCCTGGCCAAGCAATGCTTCCTCGACTGGATCGCGGTGACCATCGCCGGCGCCGACGAGCCGCTGACGAAAATCCTGCTCGACGAGATGGTGGAGCAGGGCGGGGCGCCGCACGCGACCGTCATCGGCCACGCCGGAATCCGCCTGCCGACGTTGTCGGCCGCTTTGGTCAACGGGTCGTGCAGCCACGCGCTCGACTACGACGACGTCCACCTGAAGGTGCTGGGCCATCCCTCGGTGCCGGTCTTCCCAGCGCTGCTGGCGCTGGCCGAGAAGGAGGATGCGACGGGCGAGGCGTTCATCGCCGCCTTCGTCGCCGGGTTCGAGGCGGAGTGCCGGATCGGCGCCGCGGTCGCGCCCAGCCACTACGCCAAGGGTTGGCACGCCACCGGCACGGTCGGCGCCTTCGGCGCGGCGGCGGCCTGCGCCAACCTGCTCGGCCTCGACGCTGAACGGGCGGCGCACGCCCTCGGCATCGCCGCGACCCAGGCCGCCGGCCTCAAATCCATGTTCGGCACGATGTGCAAGCCGCTCCACGCCGGCAAGGCGGCGCAGAACGGCCTGCTGGCGGCGACGCTCGCCAGGCGCGGCTTCACCAGCCGCACCGACGCGCTGGAATGCGAGCAGGGTTTTGCGGACACGCAGAGCACGACGTTCCGGCCGGCGGCGGCCGCGGCGGAGCCGGGTGCCTTCGACATCCGCGACGTGCTGTTCAAGTACCACGCCGCCTGCTACCTGACCCATTCGGCGATCGAGGCGATGGCCCGCGCCCGCGACCAGCATGGCCTCAGCCCCGAGGCGGTCGAGGCGGTGACGATCCGCGTGCCCGAGGCGTCCCTGCGGGTCTGCAACATCCAGGAGCCGGCGACCGGCCTTGAGACCAAGTTCTCGCTGCGCCACACGGTCGCCTATGCCCTCGCCGGCGCGGACACGGCGGCCATGGGCACCTATTCCGACGCCAATGCCCGCGCTCCCGGACTGGTCGCGGCGCGCGGCCGCATCCGGGTGCAGCCCGACGATTCGGTCGCGGACACGGCGGCTGTCATCGAGATTGCGCTGCGCGACGGCACGACCCATACCGCCGAGGCCGATGTCGGCGTGCCGATGCAGGACCTCGACCGGCAGTGGGACCGGCTGGCGGCCAAGTTCATCAGTCTGGTTGCCCCGATCCGTGGGGACGAACCGGCCGAGCGCATCGTCGAGGCGGTCGCCGGCTTGCATCACCATGACCTGCGCGCAGTGGCGGCGCTGCTCGCCTGAGCGTCTCGTCCGTTCGAGGGTCGTGACAGAAGCCGCCCGATCGGACTAGGAAGAACGGCGGCGGCGATGGTCGCGGCCGGCCGACGGGGGTCGGCCTTGCGCGCGAAAGGACGGAACAGGTGGATCAGGCGCTCCGGCAACGGGCCGAACTCAAGCCCAAGGGCAACCGCTTCGAGGATTTCTCGCTCGGTCAGGTGTTCGCGCACCATTGGGGCCGCACGGTCAACGAAGGCGATAATTCGCTGTTCACCACGTTGACGCTGCATTTCAACCCGCTCTACTTCAACGCCGAATTCGCCAGGGCGCACGGCCATCCGGGCATCGTCGTCAATCCGATGCTGGTGTTCACGACCGTGTTCGGCCTGTCGGTCGAGGACCTGTCGGAGGCCGGCGGCGCGTTCCTCGGCGTCGACGACCTGACGTTCCACGCACCCGTCTATCCGGGCGACACGCTGCTCGCGCGCTCGACCGTGACCGACATGCGGGAATCGAAGAATCGGCCCGATTTCGGCATCGTTACGTGGCACACGGAAGGCTTCAATCAGAAGGAGGCGCGGGTGATCGATTTCCGTCGCACAAACATGATCGTCAAGCGGGGCGCCGGCGCATGACCTACATGACCGAGGAGCGCCGCCTGATCCAGGAATCGGCGCGCAAGTTCGCGATGGAAGAGGTTCTGCCGGTCGCCAACGAGCTCGACCCGATCCAGGGCGACATCCCCGACAGTCTGCGGCGCAAGCTCGCCGACATGGGCTATTTCGGCATCATGATCCCCGAGGAATATGGCGGCCTCGGCCTCGGCGCCTTCGAATATTGTCTGATCACGGAAGAGCTCAGCCGCGCCTGGATGAGCGTCGCCAGCATCATCGCGCGCGGCAACACCCTGACCGGCACCCGCCACATGACCGAGGCGGAGAAGAAAGAATACCTGCCGCGCGTTGCCAACGGCGAATATCTCGGCGCGATGGCGATGTCGGAGCCGAATGCTGGTTCCGACGTCGCCAACATCTCGTGCCGGGCGCGGCGCGACGGCGACGACTGGATCATCAATGGCAACAAGTACTGGTGCACCTTCGCCGACGGCGCCGACTTCATCCTGCTGATGGCGCGCACCGGCACCGACCCGGACCCGAAGCGGCGCCACGTCGGCATCAGTGCCTTCCGGCTGGACAAGCCGCGCGGCGAACTGCCCAAGGGTTGCAGCGGCAGCCCGATCCCCAAGATCGGCTATTTCGGCTGGAAGACGTGGGAGCTTGCCTTCGACGATTGTCGCGTGCCGGCCTCCGCCATGGTCGGCGAGGAGGGCAAGGCCTTCTACATGATCGGCGAGTTCCTGGAGGTTGCCCGCGCCCACACCGCCGCCCGCGCCATCGGCCTTGCCCGCGGCGCGCTGGAGGACGCGATGGCCTACGCGCAGGAACGCGTGCAGTTCGGCAAGCCGATCGCCGACTTCCAGGCCATCCGCTTCATGATCGCCGACATGGCGACCAAGATCGAGGCGGCGCGTCAGCTCATGTACTACGTGTGCGACCAGATCGACACCGGCGGCCGCTGCGACAAGGAGGCGGCGATGGTCAAGTACTATGCCAGCGAGATGGCGGAGCGCGTGACCAGCGACGGCCTGCAGATCCTCGCCGGCGCCGGCTATACCAAGCTGCACGCGGTGGAGCGACACTGGCGCGACGCGCGGCTAACCAAGATCTTCGAGGGCACCTCGCAGATCCAGCAGCGCATCATTTCCGACCACCTGCTCGGCCGGGGGCCACGATGAAGGTGGCGGCGCTGACCGGAAAGGGCAATTATTTCGAGGACTTCGCGCCCGGCGCGGTGATGCGCCATGCGCGCGGCAAGACGGTGTCGGAGCTTGAGAACGTGCTGATCACCAACCTGGTGATGAACACGGCGCAGGGCCATTTCAACGAGCATGCGATGGCCGACACCATGTTCGGCAAGCGGATCACTTTCGGCGGTGTCACCGCCTCCCTGGTGATCGGCCTGGCGAGCGAGGACACGTCCGAGAACGCCCTGGCCGAACTCAGCCTCGACAAGATCCGCTTCACTAACCCGGTCTTCCACGACGACACGATCTATGCGTATACGGAAGTCCTGGGCGCGGAGCCGTCGGAGCGTGAGGACGCCGGCATCGTCCGCTTCCGCCACTGGGGCATCAACCAGGACGACAAGACGGTGTTCGAGGGCGAGCGCAGCGTTCTGGTCAAGCGCCGCAGCCATTGGGCCGACCGTTGAGTAAAGCGCTGAAGGCCGGCGTCGGCGCGCTCGCCGGCCTCAAGGTCGTCGACCTGACCCAGATGCTGGCCGGGCCCTATGCCACCATGATGCTGGCCGACCAGGGCGCCGACGTCGTCAAGATCGAACCGATGCAGGGCGACCAGACCCGCATCATCCCGCCGTTCCTGCCAGAGGACACCGATCACGTCCTCGGCGGCTATTTCCACAGCATCAATCGCAACAAGCGGTCGGTCTGCGTCGACCTGAAGAACCCGGCCGGGCGCGACGTGGTGCTGCGCCTGGCGCGCGACGCCGACGTGCTGGTCGAGAACTACCGCAGCGGCGTGATGGAACGGCTCGGCCTGGGCTACGAGACGCTGCGGGAGATCAATCCGCGCCTCGTCTACGCCACGATCCGCGGCTTCGGCGACGGCCGCACGGGGGAAAGCCCGTATCGCGACTGGCCGGCCTATGACGTGGTGGCGCAGGCGATGGGCGGCATCATGAGCGTGACCGGGCCTGAAAAGGGCAGGCCGGTCAAGATCGGCCCCGGCATCGGTGACGTGTTTCCGGCGACGCAATGTGCGTTCGGCATCCTTGCCGCGGTGTTCCACGCCCAGCGCACGGGCGAGGGGCAGTTCGTCGACGTGGCGATGACAGACGCGATCCTGTCGCTGAGCGAACGCATCGTCTACCAATATTCCGTGGGCGGTGTGATCCCCGATTGCGAGGGCAATACCCATCCCCTGGTGGCGCCGTTCGGCCTGTTCCGCTGCAAGGACGGCTGGTTCGCCATCGGCTGCCCCAATGACGGGTTCTGGCAGTTGCTGGCGCCGATCATGGGCCACCCCGAATGGGTCGCCGACCCGGCCTATGCCAAGAATGTCGCGCGCATCGCGCGGCGCGAGGCGGTCAACGACGCCGTGACCGAATGGACGATGCGCCACACCAAGGACGAGCTGAAGGCGCTGCTCGGCGGCAAGGTGCCGGCCGGCCCGGTCAACACGGTCGCGGACATCTTCGAAGACCCGCATTACGCCGCGCGCGGCATGCTGGCCGAGGTCGAACAGCCCGGCGCCAACCGGACCGTCACCATCGCCAACACACCGATCCACATGACCGGAACGCCGGGTGGGGTGCGCCATCGCGCGCCGCTGCTGGGCGAGCACACGGACTCGGTGCTGGCCGCCGCGGGCTTTTCGGAAGCTGACATCGCCCGCCTGCACCAGGATGGCGCGGTGCGGTAGCGCAATTTATGGTCGGATGGAATCACCCCTTGTTGTCATCCCGGCCAAGCACGGCGAAGCCATGCGCGAGCCGGGGTCCAATAAACGGTCGGTTCTGCGGGTACTTTCTGACCTCGAAGTTTACTGGATCCCCGCTTCCGCGGGCAGAGGCGGCCAAGGCTCCGGGGCCGGCGCCAAGCGCCGGTTCCAGACGGCCGCCGGAGGGATGACATTCGGGTGTGGGGTGGATTAATCGGATCCAATACGCTCCGGGAAGCAAAAAGGCGGGAGGATAGGACATGACCAAGATCGAACGGCCGAAGCGCCTGCGCCGGGTGCAGCTCGCGGTGCCCGGCTCCAGCGACAAGATGATGGCCAAGGCGGTGGCCAGCGCCGCCGACCACGTCTTCCTCGACCTCGAAGACGCGGTCGCGCCCAACAAGAAGAAGACGGCGCGCCAGCAAGTGGTCGCGGTACTGAACAACGCCGACTGGGGCCGCACGGTACGCTGCGTGCGCATCAACGACCTTGAGACGCCCTACGCCTACGGCGACGTGATCGAGGTCGTGTCGGGCGCGCGCGAGAACCTCGATACGATCATGATCCCGAAGGTGAAGCGCGGCCGCGACGTGTGGTGGATCGACACCCTGCTGACGCAGCTCGAAGGCGACCTCGGCATCCAGAAGCGCATCGGCATCGAGCTCCTGGTCGAGGAGGTCGAGGCGATGATGAACGTCGACGAGATCGCGCATTCAAGCCCGCGCCTCGAAGCCATGGTCTTCGGCATGGGTGACTATTCGGCCTCGCAGGGCATCGATTCGCGCGCCGTCGGCGGTTCCGGCGACTATCCGGGCGACATCTGGCACTACCCGCGTTATCGCCTCGCCATCGCCTGCCGCTCGGCCGGGATCGACCCGGTCGATGGGCCATTCGCCGACTTCCGCAACGAGGACGGCTTTCGCGAGGAATGCCGGCGCGCCAACGCGCTGGGCCTGGTCGGCAAGTGGGCGATCCATCCGGCGCAGATCGCGCCCGCGCTCGAAACCTTCTCGCCCAAGCAGGAGGATGTCGACAACGCGCGCAAGATGGCGGTCGCTTATGCCCAGGCGGAGGCCGACGGGCTCGGCGCCATCCAGGTCGACGGGGTCATGGTCGACGCCGCCTCGATCCGCATCCTGCGCAACACGATCGACAAGGCCGACCTGATCGGGATGTGATGCCGCTATCCCTCATCCTATCCCTCTCCCCTGATGGGAGAGGTTCTCGGCGCCGCCATGCATCCGTTTCCCTCTCCCCTTGCGGGAGAGGGAGGGGCCCATCGCGCCAGCGATGGGAGGGTGAGGGGGCGTGATCGAATCGATCAGTGCGGTGACGCTCGCGACCCACGACATGGCGCGCGCGGTCCGCTTCTATGAAGGCCTGGGCTTTCGCATGCGCTATGGCGGGCCGGACGCGGCCTTCACCAGCTTCCATGTCGGCGCCGGCTACCTCAACCTGATCGTGCAGCCGCCGGAGCGTACCTGGTCCTGGTGGGGCCGGACCATTTTCTACGTCACCGATGTCGACGCCACCTACGCGCAGGCACTGACGGCGGGCATCGCGCCGACCATGGCGCCGTCGGACGCGCCGTGGGGTGAGCGCTATTTCCACGTTACCGACCCCGACGGTCACGAGCTCAGCTTCGCCAGCCCACTTGATGTCTGATAGGCTGCGCGTCCGAAAAGGGGAGGGAAACAATGAAAATCGGCGTCCAGGTCTATTTCGGCGGGCCAAGCTCCACGCCCGATGTGATCACGGCGATCGCGCAGGCGGCCGAGTCGAGCGGCCTCAACTCGCTCTGGATCGGCGAACACGCCGTGCTGTTCAAGGACTACGTCGCAAATTATCCGTATGCGGAGACTGGACGCTACCCGCTCGACACCGATTTCGTGCCGGTGGAGCCGTTCATCGCGCTGACCTACGTCGCGGCCGTCACCAGGACGTTGCGCGTCGGCACCTCCGTCCTGCTGCTGCCGCAGCGCAACCCGGTCTATACCGCGAAATCGGCCGCCGACCTCGACGTGGTGTCCGGCGGCCGCTTCGATTTCGGCATCGGCGTCGGCTGGTGCCGTGAGGAATTCGAAGCGCTCGACGTGCCGTGGGAGCATCGCGGCGCGCGCGCCGACGAATATGTCGCGGTGATGAAGGCGCTGTGGGCCGAAGGCGAGGCCAATTTCGCGGGCCGGTTCTACAAGCTGGAAAAGGCGATACAGAACCCGAAGCCGGCGCAGAAGCCGCATCCGCGCATCCTGGTCGGCGGCGAGAACGACGCCGCGCTGCGCCGCATCGCCCGCAATGATGGCTGGATCGCGTTCGACCGCCCGGTCGATGAGTTGAAGGTGCTGCTCGGCCGCATCGACGGCCACTTGGCGGAGCGTGGGCGCAAGCGCAGCGACCTGCACATCGTCATGTGCCCGTTCAGCCAGCCTTTCGACCTCGACATGATGAAGCGCTACCGCGACCTGGGCGTGAACGAGGTGATCCTGTTCGCCTTCACCCTCGACCCGGCCAGGGCGGCCGACGAGGTACGCAAGGTCGGGGATCAGTTCGCCGCCGCCGCGGCGGACCTTTAGGGCCGGCTACCGCGTCGGGTGCTTCGGCTTGTCGAGCAGCGGATAGCGCGTGGCGTAGCGGTATACGCGCTCGCCATTATACGGCATCTCGTAATAGCCGTAGGCCGGATTGAACCGCGGCGATTGATAGCCGTAGAACGGGAACGGGAAGATCCCGGTCGGGCTGCGCAGGTCGGCACCCTTGAGCATATAGACGGCCAGCGCCGACAGCCGGCCGTCGGCCGTGACGATCACGCCACGGACGATACCGAACGAGCGCGTGTCGTCGAGCCGCGCGCGGTCGCCGAGCAGCTCGGTGGCGAAGAACGGGCGTGGCGTGTCGCTCGCGGCGCGGCTGGGCAGCGGGATCGGATCTGGGCCGCCGGCCCCCTCGATCCATGCCGACTGCGCGTGGGGCGTGACGCCGACCCGGCGCCAGTCGTAGGCGGCGATACCGTTCGGCGTCTTGACGATCAGCGCCATGGCCTGGCCGGACACCGCAAACAGGACGTCGGCGACCGTGCCGACCTGGTGGCGCGCGGCATCGACCGCCGGCTTGCCGATCAGCTCCTGTACCGGCAGGCCGGCCAGGATCGGCTGGATGTCCCAGCTTTCCAGGTCGACCACCGGATTGCCGCGTGTGGCCAGCGCCGGCGTTGCCGCCAGCAGGAAGGCAATCAGCATCAGGATGCGCTTCATGACTTCGTTCTCCGCGGCCTGGTCGCGGCGCCGCGCATATCCAATCTAGGATTCAGGGTTCGGACGCAGCCGCGCTCGGATACGCTGCCGCACCGGCTCGCTCTCGCCGCCCAGGGCGTCGAGCACCGCGCGCAGCCGGCCACGCAGATCATACACCTGGTCGAGCAGCGGCAGCACCACGTCGATCGCGTCCTCGTCCAGGCTGAGGTCGTGCCGCATCTCGGCGATCAGCCGCACCCGGGCCACATCGAGCTCGGTGTAATAGCAGGCGTCGCCCTGGCGTGACGGCAGCACCCAGCCATGCTCGATCCACGCCGTAAGCTCGGTCCGGTCGACCTGCCGGACGATGGTCAGGACCTCGTCTTCGCGATGGATCATGCCGCGGCCTCCAGCTTGGCGCGCGGGTCATAGGCGTGCGCATCCTGCCACTGGCGCACCAGCGCCTCGAGCTCGGGATCGGGCTTGTCCGGCAGCGTCACCTGGAGATGGACGAACGCATCGCCCTGGCCGCCGGATTTCGCGTCCTTGAGACCCTTGCCGCGCAGGCGCAGCACTGTTCCGGTATTGGAACCCTTTGGCACCGTCACTGTCACCGCCCCGGTCGGGGTCGGCACCCGCACCTTGCCACCCAGCACCGCCTCGCCCAGGGTCACGGGCAGGTCGATGTGGATTTCGTTGCCCTTGCGCTCGAAGACCGGGTGGGGCGCGATGTGGACCACGACATAGGCATCGCCGGGGCCGGCGCCGCCCAGGCCGGGATGGCCCTGGCCGCGCAGGCGCAGGGTCCGGCCCTCGTCCATCCCGGCCGGGATGGTCAGGTCCAGCGTCTTGCCGTCCGGCATCGTGACGCGCTTGGTCGCGCCGTTCACGGCATCCAGCAGGTCGACCGTCAACTCATATTGCACGTCGCCGCCCCGCATGCGGAATTCGGTGTTGCCGGCGCCGCTGCGTGGGCCCTGGCCGAAAATGTCGGCGAAAATGCTGGGATCGAAATCCTCGAACCCCGCTTGGCCGCGATAGGGGTTGGCGCCGGCGCGGCCCGTACCGCCCGGCCGACCCTGATCGGCGTAATGGCGGTAGAAGCCTTCCGGCGGGCGCTCCGCGCCGGTCGCGTCGATCTCGCCGCGATCGAACCGTGCACGCTTCTCCGCGTCGCCCAGCAGGTCGTAGGCGACGGAAATCTGCTTGAACTTGTCTTCCGCCTCGCGCTTGCCGGGATTGAGGTCCGGGTGATGCTTCTTGGCGAGCTTGCGATAGGCCTTGCGGATGTCCTCGTCGCTGGCGTTCTTTGTGACGCCGAGAACCTGGTAGGGGTCCAGTGCCACCCTGTTGTCCCTTCGTCTCAGTTCAGCAGGCGAGCGTTTTGCCCGCGTGCGATATCCCTGGGGAAAATGAGCGGATGGATCGCACTCTTCAAGTTTTTGAGTGGCAGCCTCGCTCAATGCCCGCGGCTCGGCGGCTTTGCCCCCGGCGCGCTCTCGGTCGGCGCGCCGGTTGCCTTGGCCTTGGCGAGCAGGGCACTGCAATCGGCGTCCTTCGCGAGGCCGGGATCGACGAAGGGCAGGATCGCCAGCGGCGGCAGCAGGATGCCCAGCGCCACCGCGGTCGCCGCCTGCGCCAGCGGCTTTGCCGGGGCGACGCCGATCGACGGGCTGCGCAGATGGCCGCCGACCGTCACCGGCGCCATCACGTGCAGGATGCTGGGATGCTTGGAATGGCCCTCGATGGTCAGGTCGAGCGTCTCGTTGCGCAGGTTGATGTCGCCCTTGCCGGTGACCAGCACCGGCTCCGTATCGACCACGATTGGCTGCGCCGTCAGGATGCCGTCTTTGGCCGGCATGTTGATCACGGCACAGCGCAACGCGGTCTGCTTCTGGTTCCCGCTGAGCAGAAGGCCCAGTCCCTTTGCTGCATTGACGCCGACGAGCTGCGCGAACGCCTCCCGGATCTCGCCACGTGGGATGACGAAGGTGACGGTGCCGTCGGCGGTGGCGGCGGCGCGTGCAACGCTGTTCCCGGTCATGTGCAGCTTGGCGCGAGCTTGCATGGTACCCGTGATCGGGGCCGGCTGGCCCGGTTTCGCCGCGGCCAGTTCCTGAAGCTGCATGCCGCTGATCCGGGCATCGATGTCGGTCTGCGGTACGGCCGGCCGGGCATCGAGCCGCACATGGGCGGTCAGCTTGCCCTGCGGCATCTCGAACGACACCGGGTGCATGGTCAGTACTCCGTGATCCAGCGTCAGGTCCAGCGCCACCGTCTTCAGCGGCAGATGGGGCGCCTTCACCTCGCCGGCCCGGTATTCGAGCTGGGCGTCCATGCCGCGGATGCGCTCGACCTCAAGCGTCGCGTCCGGCAGCAGGCGGTTCTCGGCCTTCATTCGCGCCGCCTGTGCCTTTTGCTTGGATGACGCTGCCTGGCCCGACGCGGTCGAGGGTGGTGCCCCGAGCAGCGAGCCGAGATCGTTGAAGTCCAGGAGCTTCGAGCGCAGGTCGGCCGTCAACTTGGGCCGGCCGCCGCCGGTCGCGATGGCGATGTCGCCGCCGAGGTCGCTGTCGCCGACCTTGCCGTCGAAATCGTCGAACGTGAACTTGGCGCCGTTGCGGCGAAGGGTGCCCGACAGGCGATAGGGCGGCGTGTTCGGCAGCGCCAGGCCGCTGAGATAATAGAGGTCGGCCAAGTCGTCGCCTGCCACGGTCAGCGTGGCAGCGAACCGGCCCGCATCGAACGGCTTCGGAATGCGGCCCTCAGCGGTGACGTGCGTGGCGCCGGCCTGCACCTCCGCCTTGAACGGATAGGGCTTGTCCGGGTCAAGGTTGATCAGCGGGGCGCCGGACAGGGTGAGCTTGAATGGCTCGCCGTTGAGCTTGCCGTCGCCCGCCAGCGCGAAGCCCTGCTTGCCGTCGTCGCCGCTCCGGGTCTCGCGCGAAGCGATCGTGCCGTCGAAGGTGAGCTTGCGTTGCTCGTCGCGAACCGTGAGGCGGCCGTCATCCAGCACGAAATGCTGGACGGCCGGGATTTTCATCGGTTTGTTTTGCTCCGAGGGCGTTTTCTTCCGGCCCAGGTTCCAATTGGCCCGCCCGGATTTCTGCCGCACCAGGCGCACCGTCGGCTTATGGATTTCGAGCGTGGGCAGGATCACCTCGCCCTTCAGCAGCGGCAGAAGCTTCACCGCCACCGTGATGCTGGCGACGTCGACCATCTGGTCCTTGCCCGCCCACGGCGGGTTGCCGATCTTGAGGCCGTTGACGGTGACGCTTGGATTCCAGCGGAACAGGTGGACCTGGAGCGGGCCGTCCAGCCGCACGGTCCGGCCGGTCTCGGCGGAGGCCTTGCGCGCGATCGGGCCGCGCAGCGCGTCCCAGTCGAAGAACGCGGCGAACAGCAGCACCGCGACGACCAGCGCGCCCACGACGATCCCGATCCATTTCAGTACCCTCGCCATCGCCTTCCTGTTTTCATACCTTCCGCGCGTGGTGGGCCTTTACCTCTGTTTGAACACGCGAGCGTACTGGGTGTTGCAGCCGCGGGCCGATGGGCTGGTCCGGCCGGCTTGCCCCGTCGGCCGGCCGGCACTAGCGTTGCGCCGCTTCGCGGCCGGTCGGGCGTGGGGCTCGGCGGGGATGGCGAAATGGTAGCCGCAAGGGACTTAAAATCCCTTGTCCGTAAGGACGTGCGGGTTCGAGTCCCGCTCCCCGCACCAAAATATCCCGCACCAGAATAGAATGCGCCTCGGTAACGGTTTGCCGATCACGGGCGTAACGGCCAAGCTGTGGCGCGTATATCGCGTACAACATGAGGAAACGGGTTCGATGGTCGACGTCCAAGCCCTTAAGCGCGATATCAAGGTCTGCATGTTCGACCAATACGGCACTGTGGTCGACATGCAGGCCGGCCTGACCCAGGCGGCAACCGAATTCCTGGTTGCGAAGGGCTGGCGGGGCAACCCCTACCAATTCGTGACCTGGTGGCGGCGCACCCATTTCGAGAATTCGATGATCGACGCGCTGCTCGGGCGGGCGCACACGTCCTATCGCAGGATCGGGGAAATGTCGGTCGCCCAGGTGATGGAGCGCGCCGGTATCGTGTACGATGCCGAGGACACGCGCCGTCTGGTCGCGTGCATCGAGCGTCTCAAGCCGTTCCCGGAGGTGCCGACGGCGCTGGCCCGGCTTCAGCAGCACTACAAGCTGGTCGTGTTGTCGAACGGCGACCCCGACATGCTGGAGGAGGCGCGCAAGCACCACGGCATCCCGTTCGACGCGGTCATCTCGGTGGCCGAGGCAAACGCCTTCAAGCCGGCGCGTGCAACCTACGAAACGGCGGCGCGCAAGCTCGGCCTCGCGATGGACCAGGTGCTGTTCATCGCCAATCACGAGTTCGACTGCGTCGGCGCCAAGGCGGCCGGCATGCGCGCCGCCTTCATCAACCGCCGCCGCCGGCCGTTCGCCGATTGGCCGCATCAGCCCGATCTCAACGTGCAGGACATGACCGTGCTGGCCGATCTGATCGCATAGCCGGGCAATCCAGGGCTTAAATTCCGCGAAGCAATCCAGGCAGGCGTGCCGCGGCCCGAAGGCTGCCTCAGGCGTCCTCCGTCCGCGCGCCGTCGCGCACGATGCCGGCGGCGAGTAGCTCGGCGATCTCGCTATCTTCGATCCCGATCTCGCGCAGCACTGCAACGCTGTGCTCGGCCTGGCGCGGTGCCGGCTGGGGCGGTGTGCGTGGCCAGTCCGCCCACCCGTACGGCACCGCCATATGGATGAAGGCGCCGCCGTCCGCGTCAGGCGTCTTCTGGAAGAAGCCCACCGCCTTGAGGTGCGGGTCGTCGAGTACGTCCTCGATCCGGTTCATGGGCATTGCCGGGATGTCCGCCTCGGTCAGCAGGGCGACCCACTCGGCAGTGTCCTTTTCCGGCAGGCGCGCGTCGAGCAGCGCATAGAGGTCCTCGACCTCGTTGATGCGGCCGCTGGTCTGGGCGAAGCGCGGATCGTCGTGCAGGTCCGGCCGGCCCAGGATGTCGAACATCGCGTGCCAATGTTCCGCCGTGTACGGCAGAAGGCAAAGATAGCCGTCGCGCGTGCGGTGCGGCTTGCAGTTCTTGTCGAGCGGCCGCGGGTTGGTCGCCGGGCCCAGCGGTGGGTCGAAACTGCGATAGAACATGTGCTCGACCATCACGAAATGCGCCATCGCCTCGAACATCGGCACCTCGACGGCGGTGCCCTGGCCGGTGCGCGCGCGGTGCAGCAGCGCCATGGTCAGCGCGTTGGCGGCATAGAGGCCTACGATGCGGTCGGCCGCCGCCATCGGGATGAAGCGGGGCTCGCCGCCGCTGGCCCGCGCCACCAGGTCGGGAATGCCGGTCAGGCCCTGGATCACATCGTCATAGGCCGGCTTGCCGGCATAGGGCCCGGCCTCGCCGAAGCCGACGATGCCGCAATAGACGATCTCCGGATTCTGCGCGCGTACCTCCGCATAGCTCAGGCCGAGCCGCGCCATCGCTTCCGGCCGCATGTTGAAGATCAGCGCATCGGCGGTGCGGATCAGCTTGAACAGCACCTCCCGGCCGCGCGCCTGCTTCAAGTCCAGCACGATGCCGCGCTTGTTGCGGTTGAGATGCTGGAATACCGACGACATGCCGGGCGCCGGCGCGTGGCCGATATGGCGCGTGATGTCGCCGCCCGGCGCCTCCACCTTGATGACCTCGGCGCCGTGGTCGGCCAGCATATGGGTCGCGAACGGGCCGGTCAGCACGGCGGACAGGTCGACGATGCGGATGCCGGCGAGCGGCCCGGTGGCCGGCTGTGCGGCGGCGGTTTTGGTCTCGGTCGCCAGGGTCATCGCGGGTTCCCTTCGAGTCGCGCCCGCGATGGTAAGCGGCAGAGGCTGCCGGCGCGACCGGATTGCGGCCGCCGGGCCTTGCGGCGGGCGCGCATCGCCGGCACGCTAGGTCGTCAGACGGAGGGCGCGGCCATGACCGTCCAGTTGAACCACACGATCATCGCGGCCAAGGACCGGGACGCCTCGGCGCGCTTCCTGGCCGAGATGCTGGGGTTGCCCGCGCCCCTGGCGCTCGGGCATTTCGCTGTCGTCAAGGTCGGCGACACCTCGCTCGACTTCGTCGCGACCGATGATCCCATCTCGTCGCGTCACTTCGCCTTCCTGGTCAGCGAGATCGAATTCGACCAGATTTTCGGCCGGATCCGGGAGCGGGGCCTCGCGTACTGGGCCGACCCGTTCCGCAAGAAGCCGGGCGAGATCAACGGCTGGGATGACGGGCGCGGGGTCTATTTCGACGATCCGAACGGCCACCTGCTGGAGGCCATCACGCGCCCCTACGGCAGCGGCGGCACGCGCGTCGAACGGCCGCATCCACTGTTCGCACCGTCGCTCGGTCCATCGTCGGACGATGATGCCGGCCAGAACAGGTCGTGACCGCGCCGCGAAACACACACCGATCGGGAGGAACGCATGGCCGCCGCGCCGCTCAGCTATGAGGTGATCGCCAACAATCTCTCGCGCGAAGCGGAGAACAAGATCCACGACGACGCGGTGGCGCGCCGGTTCGGCTTCACCGGCGGGCTGGTGCCGGGGGTCGAGGTCTACGCCTATGCCTGCCACCTGATTGTGCGCCGGTTCGGTGCGGAATGGCTCGACCGCGGCGTGGCCGAATGCCGCTTCTTGAAACCTGTCTATGACGGTCGCCGCGCGCGGGTGACGGCAGAATCTGACGGCGATGTGCTGGCCTGGAAGGTTGAAAGCGAAGGTGTGCTCTGCGCCACCGGCACCGCCGCGATGGGCGACGGGCGGGCCGCGCCGCGCGCGATTGTCGATTATCCGGTGGTCCAGCCCGCCACCGACCGCCCGCCGGCCAGCGAGGCGACGATCCCCCCGGGCGCCTGGTTCGGGTCGAAGCCGCTGAGGGTCACATCGGAACTGGCGGCGGACTACCTGGTGGGCGTTGCGGAAACCGATTCGCTCTATGCCGCCCAGGGCATCGTCCATCCTGGCCAGATCCTGCGGCTGTGCAATTATGTGCTGGCGCAGAACGTGGTGCTCGGGCCGTGGATCCACGTCGCCAGCAAGATTCGCAACCTCGGTCGTGCGCGAGTGGGCGAGACCCTCACGGCCAGGGCGCGGGTCGACGGGAATTATGAGCGCAAGGGCCATCTGTTCGTCGACCTCGACGTGCTGGTCGTCGCCGGCGACGACCGGCCGGTGGCGCAGGTTGCCCACACCGCAATCTATCGCCCACGCCAGGTGATCGAGGCGGCCTGAACGCGAAGGGCCGGCGGCTCAGCCGTCCATCCGGCGGTATTCGAGCACTGAGCCGTCCTTGACCACGGCGCGCAGGCTGGCCCACAGGCCTTGCTCGTCATACCACTCGTCCAGGTGCACCTTGGCCGGCAGGGTATAGCGGCGCGCGCGCACCTGCCGGCCGTCGGCCAGCGCGACCAGCCCGGTTCCGCGCGGCTGGAACGCCTCCTTGATCGGCTTGCCGTCCTGCGGATTGAAGATCGGCCTGGTCATCGCCGCCTCGTTCCAGTGGGTGAGGGGAAGTGCCGCCGGCGGCATCGTCCAGTCGGTGTGCTTCGCGCCCTTGGTGGCGTCGATCGTCACGCCCTGGGCGGTGCGCGCGGCCCTCACTGTCAGGATCTTGCCGTTGTCGTTGGTATGGGTGCTGAGGCTGACGAACGCTCCATCGGCCCATCGCTCGGTTCCGCGATGGCGATAGCGGTAGAAGGTGAACGGACCCCAGCCGGCCACCATCTCGACCTGGCTCGAGATCGTCAGCGTGCCGTCGTGCTGGTTGAAGTGCATCTCTTGGTGACCGATCAGCTTACCTTTGCGCCAGATCTCGAAGCGCAGCAGCCCACTGGCCGGCACCCGCCCCGGCATGTCCACCGCCACGGCGCGGCCCGCGGTCGGACCGGCCAGCGCAAAGGCCGCCATGGAAGCGAGGAAACGGCGGCGGTCGCCGCCCGGAAAGCCGGCCACCAGAGGAGTCCGCCCTGCGCTTCGGGCTATCCGAACGCGGCGAACAGCTCCTCCAGCGCCTTGATCTGGTTGCCATTGGCCGACGACGGCACCAGGATCGGCGTGCGCACGCCGGTGTCGAGCCACGCCTCGACGCCTTCGCGCACCTTGGCGGCCGGGCCGAACAGGGTGTTCTCGCTGAGCCAGCGGTCGGACATCGCGGCGCGCATGCCGTCCTCGTCCTTGTTCGCCATCGCCGCCTCGATATCCGCCATCTCCTGCGCGAAGCCGGCCTCCTTCCAGTAATTGCGGTAATTCGGCATGCGCACGTAGTTGGTCAGGGTGCGCCGGTGCACGCGCTTCGCCGCATCGATATCGTCGTCGACCACGGTCGGGATCATGTCGCCGATGAAGAAGTTCGGGTCGTCGCGTTTCGCCGCCGGCAGCGCGCTGAGCGATTCCTTCATGTGCGAGCGAATCGCGTTGGCGAAGACGATGCCGTCGCCGAGCTCGCCGCCCAGCGCGATCATCTTCTTGCGCATGCTGGCCAGGATCAGCGGCGCCTTGTCGCCGGCGCCCTGGGTGGCCCGATAGCGCTCGGCGAAAGCGCGCGTATCCTGAAGCGGCTTGCCGCCGGTGATGCCCAGGCGCTTCAGCATCGGGCCGTGGCTGACGCCGATGCCGAAGCG
Source organism: Hyphomicrobiales bacterium (assembly GCA_040255145.1). Taxonomy (GTDB): domain Bacteria; phylum Pseudomonadota; class Alphaproteobacteria; order JBDZUN01; family JBDZUN01; genus JBDZUN01. The sequence continues at coordinate 23,729 of JBDZUN010000019.1, forward strand.
GAACCGGCCGCCCGACAGCTCGTGGATCAACGCCGCGCTCTGGGCGTATTCCTCGGCCGGGCGCAGGTAGATCGGCGAGATCGACGTGCCGAACGGGATTTCCTTCGTCGCGAAGCTCAGCGCGGTGCAGAAATCCATGCCGGCGAAGAAGCTCGGGCTGTAGATGCCGGAAAAGCCGCGCCGTTCGATCTCGGCGGCCAGTTCGAGCGTCTGCTTGCGTCGCCCCGGCACGGCGCTGAGGCTGACGGCGGGCATCGTGGTCATGGCATCCCCTTTATGATGGCTGGGCCGCGCGGGGGCGATCCTAATGCGGCGACGCCGATCCTGTCACCCGCCGGTCTGGCCGCCGACATGGGCGACCTGCTAAGACGGGGCGATCATCAAAGGAGTCCGCCCGTGACCGAAGCCTCGCCCGAATCCGTGCTGCTGGTCGACAAGGAGGACGGCTTTGCCGTCCTCACGCTGAACCGGCCCAACGCTATGAACGCGCTGTCGCGCGAATTGCGCGACGCGCTGTCGGCCGCGGTCACGGCGCTGGAGGCGGACCCCGACATGCGCGTCCTGATCCTGACCGGCGCGGGGCGGGCATTCTGCGCCGGGCTCGACCTGAAGGAGCTGGGTTCGGGCGGCGGCGGCGCGGCGGTGGTCGGCGCGCAGGACCCGGTCCAGGTCATCAACCGCTTCTCCGGCCCGGTGATCGGCGCGATCAACGGCGCTGCCATCACCGGCGGATTCGAGCTGGCGCTGGCCTGCGACGTGCTGATCGGCTCGACCGCGGCGCGCTTCGCCGATACCCATGCCCGCGTCGGGGTGCTGCCCGGCTGGGGCCTCAGCCAGAAATTGTCACGCCTGATCGGTATCGGCCGCGCCAAGGAATTGTCGCTGACCGGCAATTTCCTGCCGGCCGAGCAGGCCTGCGCCTGGGGCCTGATCAACCGGGTGGTGGAACCGGAGGCATTGCTGCCGGCCTGCAAGGCGCTGGCGCGCGACATGCTGTCGGTCGTGCCGGAGATGCTGACCGCCTACAAGAAGCTGATCGACGACGGCTACGGCTTAAGTTTCGGGGACGGCATGGCCCTCGAAGGCCGCGCCTTCCGCGCCTTCAATCGCCAGGTCAGCCCCGACGCGATCGAAGCGCGGCGGCAGGCGATCCGCGACCGGGGCCGCCAGCAGACCGGCGGCTGAGCCTCACTCGACGTTGCGCCAGCTTCCGTCCGGCTGCTGACACGCGGTGCCGTAGACCCATTGCCGCTGGCCGTTGATGGTCGCGGGCGACCGTGTCTCGCGGCAGTTCTGGTCGGGCGGCGGCCCATAATCCTGGGGCGGCCCGTAATCGGCCGGTGGCCCGTAATCGGCCGACGGTTGGTAATAGTCGGGCGCCGGATAGGCCGGCGGCGGCGGCGCGTAATAGGCCGGCGGATAGGGAGAGCCGTAATAGGGATACGGATAAGCGGGGGCATAATAGCCCGGCCCGTAGAGCGGGATGCCGATGCCGATCCCGACCGAGGTGCGCGCCATCGCCGGCGCGGGCCCAAGCAGGATTACAAGGCCGAGCACACCGGCGGCGACCGCGCCGAACAACGCCAGGCGTTTGCTGCGGACGTCCTTGGTCATCGTTCGTTGCTCCAATCCGACCGGCGTTCGGCACGACGGCAAGCATGCCCGTTTGTATACCAGAATTGTGGCGGCGGCAGGGCCGGGGCCGCGCCCGCAACGACCTTCATCGAAATATCAACGTTCCGCTGACGAGGGCAGGTGCGGGGCGTATACTCCAGTGGCGCGGAACGAACGGACGGCCATGGAAGACCTCGACATCCTGGAG
>JBDZUN010000259.1:0-4624 GCA_040255145.1 Hyphomicrobiales bacterium
CGGCCATGCCGCTCGCCGTGGCGCGGCAGGCCTCGGCGCCCTCGATCTCGGCCAGGCGCTGCTCGAAGGTCGCCACCGTCGGGTTGGCCACGCGGCTGTAGGTGAAGCCCGGTTCCTCGCCCTTGAAGCGCGCCTCGGCCGATTCCGCCCGGTCATAGCGAAAGCCGGAGGTCAGGAAGATCGCCTCGCTGGTCTCGCCGAACGACGAACGGTGCAGGCCGGCGCGCACCATGGCGGTACGCGGCCGGAACGAACGGGAGTCGGCGGTCGACGCGGCAAGGGTCGATGCGACGGAGGGAGTATTTTCGGTGTCGGACATGGGCAGCCTTCGAAATCAGCCCCGGAATCCAACAAAAAACCCGGCCGCTCGAGACCGGGGTTCCCTCGCGACCTTTTAGCGGTTTGTTTTGCGTGGCCGCAAGCCGGTCGGCACAAATCACCACGTGAGGTGGGCATAAGCCGGAGGCAGCCGCCGAGTCAAGGGAGGGCCACACGCGCCGGTCGCGATCAGCCGCCCGGCCCGGCCTGCGCGTCGATCAGGGCGGCGGCGGCGGCCTGGACCGAGGCGGCGGGACCGCCCGGGCCGAAAAGCTGGCCGCTGGCCAGGCAACCTTCGATCAGCAGCATCAGCCCATCGCCCAGCGCCGCCGGGTCGCGCGCGCCGAGCGCAGCGCCGAGGTCGCGTAGCCGACCGCGCAGCGCCGACTTGCTGGCCTCGGCGGCGATGCGCGCCGGATGCGCCGGATCGGGATATTCGATCATGACGTTGGTGATGCCGCAGCCACGGCAGCCGGGCGCTGTCGTCTGCTCGGCCACATGCGCCATGACGGTGAGAAGTGCGCCGCGCGGATCGCCAGGATGGGCGGCGACCACCTCATCGAACCGGCGCAGCATGTCGACACCGAATTCGGTCACATAATGGGCGATCAATGCGTCCTTGGAGGCAAAGCTGCGATAGAGGCTCGGCTTCGTCACCCCGGCATATGCGACGATCTGCTCCACCCCCACGGCGCGCGTCCCATCCCGATAGAACAATTCGCGCGCGGCATCGCAGATGCGCTCGGCGGCGCGCTTCCCTCTCCCTGGCATCCTCGGCCTCTTTTTTTGCAGGACGGCCGTTTCGGCTTGACGATGTTACCGACCGGTACCTATTATCTGACTAGATATGTAACATACCGGTTGGTAACAATGAAACCCCATATCCAATCAGCCAGCGGTTTCCTCGCGCATCCAGCCCAGCCAATGAAGGCAATCTCCCGTCTGCTCGCTGTCGTGGCTGTCTCGTTCATCGCTTTCGCGGCCGGGCGGCAGACGGCCGCCGACTCCGCGTCCCCACCGGTCACGCACACCGAATACCGCACCTATTGCCCGGTCACCGGCAGCTATTGGGAGCCGCCAGCCTACCTGCGCGACAAGTTGTGGAACCGGCCGGCGGCCCGCTGAAAGGCGCATCGGAAGACGGATGACGGCCGGCAGCGTCAGCCGCGGCCCACCGCCGGATCGTCCAACCCGGCGATTGGAGGCAACAGGCGCACCTTGTAGCTGTTGCCGGACAATGGATGCTCGTAGAGCTTCATGGCGTGCCGCCCGCTGATGTCGTGCCGTGCGCCGACCGGAAGCCCAGCGCCCGCAGCGCAATCGCCACAGCCCGGTCGGCGACCGCGTCCGGCCCGTCGGGTCCATCCGGCCGATACCAGCCTGCGATCGCGGTACAGGAATCGAGGATGGCGCGCACCGCCTCCCGCGGCCAGGCGACATCGAACGCGGCGCACGCGGCGCCGGCCAGCACCTCGTCCAGGAACAGCGCGCCGACCTGATCGCGCAGCGCGACGATCCGTTCCCGCCCCGCCGCGTCCAGGCTGCGCAATTCGCTGTTGCCGATCAGCGCCAGTTCCCGGCGTCGGGCGTGAAAGCGGGCATGGACCCGCAGCATCGCCACGAACCGCGCCACGGGATCGGCGCCGGCACGCTCGCGCTCGACCAGCAACTCGTCGATCAGATCCTGGATGCCGACCCGCATGATCGCGTAGAGCAGGTCGAGCTTCGATGGGAAATGATAGTAGAGATGCGAGATGCTGACCCCGGCCCGGCCGGTGATGTCGCGCATCGACGTGTGGTGGTAGCCGCGTTCGGAAAACGCCTCGACCGCCGCGTCCAGGATCGCGCGCTGACCGCCCAGCGTCTCGACGACGACAGGCTTGTCCAAGCCTGTCTCGTGAGCGGGCGCGGGGGAATCGAAGGCGGCCATTGCACGAACCGTAGCAAAACCCGCCCCTTTGGGGGAGGGCCGCTCGCGCCTACCCCGCCTTGCAGTACGCACAAACATACCGACCCGCGTGAAACGGCGCTTCCGCCTTGTGACCGGCAGGACTCGGCGGAAGCGCCGCGGGTGTGAAGCGCTATTCTGCCGCGATGGCGCGCGGCCGGCGGGTGCCCGTGCCGTGGCGCAGCAGCCGGCCCGAATGAACGCCGGCTTCGTGGTCATCCTCGATGGTGACGCGGCCATTGACCAGGATGTAGCGATAGCCCTGGGCGCGCTGCACCCGCCGCCATTCGCCGCCCGGCATGTCGTGCGCCACCTCACCGGGCAGGGCCTCCAGCCGCTCGTAATCATAGATCACGATGTCGGCTGGTGCGCCCTTCTTGATGACGCCGCGGTCGGGGAAGCCGGCCAGCATGGCCGGCTGAGCCGACAGGCGGTAATGCGCGTGCTCCAGTGAAATAACGCCGTGCTCACGGACATACTTGGCGATCGCGTCGGTCGGGTAGCGGCCGGCGGTCAGGAAACGGGTATGGGCGCCGCCGTCCGATACGCCGAATAGCGTGTAGGGGTTCAGCACGATCTCGGCGGTGAGGTCGAGCCGGGTATTGGTCGGCGCGACATAGAATTCCGTCTTCAGGTCGTCGGCCAGGGCAATGTCGAGCATGGCGTCGACCGGGTGCTTGCCGGTCTTCTCGGCAACCAGGTCGATGCGGTGGTCGAGCCACTGCGCGGTAGCTTCGCTCTGCGGGCCGACCACGACGATGCCCTCGATCGGCCCGGTCGCGATCATCGGCGGATGGCGCTTCATGCCCTCGCGCAGCGTGGGGTCGGCCAGCTTGCGCCGCCGCTCCTCGACGGTGCCGGTGGTCGCCTCGCGCCAGGCCGGCGAATCGTCGAACATGTTCCATTCGTCGAAGGTGAAGGTGAAGCCGGCATCGGTCGTGACGCCCTGACCATAGACGCGCAGGCCGCGACGATGGCAGCTCTCCAGCCATTCGAGTTGCTTGCGGTGGACATGCGGCCGATCGTCGAACGGCAGGACGACGTTGTGGATCAGCGGCCTGCGCGAGACGCGGGCGAGTTCCTCGAGGTGCTGACGGTCCTTCTTGACGTCGCTCGTGGTCAGCATGGTCTGAATGAAGCCGTCGTTGCGCCGGCCCAGCACCTCGGCGAAGGCGAGCGCGGTCTCGTCATGCATGACGTCGGTCACCATCGGCGTGCCGTCATAGTCGAGCTGCACCGCCGCTACGCCGTCGGGATGGGCGCGCTGGGCCGACCAGCCGCAGGCGCCGGCATCCATGCCTTCGTTCAGCAGTTGGCACATCAGGGCGGTTTCTTCCCTGGTCGGCTTCTCGCCCGCCTTGGCCCGCTCCAGCCCCATGACGTAGACGAGCAGCGGCCCGACCGGGAAATAAGGCAGCACGTTGACGCCCTTCGGCGTCCGCTCCACTGCGTCGAGAAATTCGGGATATGTTTCCCACGTCCAGGGTAGGCCCGCTTTCATCGATGGAAAGGGGATGGCTTCGACACGAGTCATCGACAGCATCGAGCGCTCGCGCATCTCGGGCTTCACCGGCGCAAAGCCGAAGCCGCAATTGCCGATGACGACAGAGGTGACCCCGTGCCAGCTCGAAATGCTGAGATAGGGATCCCAGAACAGCTGGGCGTCGTAATGCGTGTGCAGGTCGATGAAGCCCGGCGCGACGATCAGCCCGTCAGCGTCGATCATCCTGTCGCCGTCGGTCGCATCGACGAAACCGATCGTCTGGATGATGCCGTCCTTGATCCCGATATCGCCGACATAGCGGGGAATCTGCGTCCCGTCGACAATCATGCCGTTCTTGATCACCACGTCGTACCGCGCCATCCAGAGCTCCCGTTTTAGGAATGATCGTTCAGTTCTAATTCTTCTATCAGGGAAGCGAAGCAGAAAGTCAAGTTGATCGGAGCCGCGAGGACAGATGCGGCGTGGCGCGGGCTCGACGGCTCGGGTCCGGGCGGTTAGGAAGGTTCAAACAAACAATCAACCGTCGGAACGCCCCATGCCCGTAAGCCGCCTGCTGATCGCCAATCGCGGTGAGATCGCCATCCGAATCGCCCGCGCCGCCGCCGATCTGGACATCCCGGCTGTCGCGCTGTTCAGCGAGGATGACGCGCATTCGCTTCACGTCCGCATGGCCGACGCGGCCCAGGCCCTGCCCGGCAGCGGCCCGCGCGCCTATCTCGATATCGACCAGGTGGTCGCGGCGGCCCGCGCGGCAGGGTGCGACGCGGTGCATCCGGGCTACGGCTTCTTGAGCGAGAACGCCGCCTTCGCGCGCGCCTGCGCGGCGGCCGGCCTGACCTTCGTCGGCCCGTCCC
>JBDZUN010000260.1:0-4597 GCA_040255145.1 Hyphomicrobiales bacterium
CCTCCAACCGCTCCCGAGCCTGCGCCGCAGGCCGATCCGTGGCCCAGTGGCGGGCGGGCGGTGGAGCGATGGAGGCAGCGAAGGTCGTGTCGCCGCTCGCAACATCCCTGTTGAATGCGTTCCTGCTTTCCGTCCTGACGATTCTCGTCTCCGGCGGCAAGGCGGTTCGCATGGGCCTGATGGACGTGCCGAAGGGCCGGAAGATCCATGACGGGGCGGTGCCCCTGACCGGCGGCATCGCGATGTTCGCCGGGTTCCTGGTCCCGTCCGTCATCCTCTCCTTCTCGCTCGACATTCATTGGGGCCTGGTGTTCGGCCTCATGATGCTGGTCGCGCTCGGGGTGGCGGACGACCTGTGGGACCTCGACCCGCGGACCAAGCTATGCGGCCAGGTCATCGCGGCGCTGACCATGGCGCTGGCGGACGGCATGCTGATCGGGCCGGGCAGCCTGTTCGGCGACGCGTTGGGCGAGTCGCCGTGGGTCACGGTGCCCTTCACCGTCTTCTTCGTGGTCGGCATCATCAACGCCTTCAACATGATCGACGGGCTGGACGGGCTGGCCGGCGGCATCGCGGCGACCGCCCTGTTCTGGATCGTCGCCGCCGCATCGTTCGGTGATGCCGGCGGCGCGCTGGTCGAGCCGCTGCTGGTCCTGTGCGCGACGCTGGGCTTCCTGGTCTTCAATATCCGCCACCCATGGCGCAAGCGCGCCGCCGTGTTCATGGGCGACGCGGGCAGCATGATGCTGGGCGGCGCCATAGCGTTCTTCTCCATCAGCCTGGCGAAGGGCGGCGCCGGCGGGGCGCATCCGCCGCTGCCCGCGATCCTGTGGTTCTTCGCGCTGCCGGTGTTCGACACCCTGTCACTGATCGGCCGGCGCCTGGCAGCCGGCGCCAGTCCGCTGGTCGGCGACCGGAGGCACATGCACCACCTGCTGCTGGAGGCCGGGCTGCGCCTGGAGCAGGCGACCGGCGTGCTGATCGTCGCGTCCGGCCTGCTCGGTGCCGTCGGCTTCGTCGGATGGCGGCTCGGCCTGCCGCCGGCCGCGCTGACGGCGGGCCTGCTGGTGCCGTTCGCGCTGCACCTCTCCTTCGTCTGCTTCGGCTGGAAGGCGTTGCAGCGGCGGATCGGCCGGCCGGCCGACGCGCTGGCCCCGGTGGTCCAGGCCCCCGCCTCGGCGACGATCATCCGGGTCGCCGTCACGCCATCCGCGCCCACTTTCCAACCGGAAGCGTTCCCGCGCATCGAAATCAAGGACCCGGCCGCATGACCGTGTCCGCCGAGCCGGCCGAGGACGCGCCGCGCGCCGCCGGGCACTATCGGCCGAGCCCGCATTCGCTGGCCAACCGGATCGCCCGGCTGGTCTGGGGATGGGTCTGGCTGGTGGCGTTCCGGCCGACCCCGAAGGTCTGTCATGGCTGGCGCCGCTGGCTGCTGCGACGGTTCGGCGCCAACCTCGCGCCCGGCGTCTCGATCCACGCCTCGGTGCGCATCTGGGCGCCGTGGAATCTGTCGATGGGCCCCTGCTCGTCGCTCGCGCCGGGTGTCGACTGCTACAGCGTCGCGCCGGTCCGGATCGGCGCCTACGTCAGCGTCAGCCAGGGCGCCTTCCTGTGCACCGCCAGCCACGACATCGATTCACCCGACATGACCCTCACTTACGCGCCGATCACGCTCGGCGACCATGCCTGGGTCGCGGCCGACGCCTTCGTCGCGCCGGGTCTTAAGATCGGCGAAGGCGCCGTCGTCGGCGCCCGCGCCGTGGTCTTCAAATCGGTGCCGCCATGGACGGTCGTCGGGGGCAATCCCGCACGCGTGCTGCGCCAGCGTTCACGCGCCGTCGCCGGCGGCCCTCATGCCATGAAAGTCTGATATGTCGATCTCGGTCCTGATCCTGACACTGAACGAAGAGATCAACCTGCCCGCGTGCCTCGAGGCCGTGCGGTGGAGCGACGACATCGTCGTCCTCGATTCCTACAGCAGCGACCGCACTGTCGAGATCGCCAAGGCCGCCGGCGCGCGCGTCTATCAGCGCGTCCACGACAGCGAGCTGGGCCAGCGCGAATACGGGCTGCACCAGATCCCGTTCAGGCACCAATGGGTCTACATGCCCGACGCCGACGAGATCACGTCGCCCGGCCTGCGCGACGAGATGCTGGCGATCGCCGAAGATCCCACTCGGCCGGAAGGGGCGTTCCGCGTACGGTTCAAGGTCATGTTCATGGGCCGCTGGATCCGCCGCAGCAGCCTGTACCCGACCTGGGTGGTACGCCTGGTGCGGCCAGACCGCATCCGCTTCGAGCGCGAGTTCCACACGACCTGCCTGGTCGACGGCCCCGAGGGCCGGCTGAAGAACCACTTCGACCACTACAGCTTCAACAAGGGCATGAACGCCTGGTACGACAAGCACAACCGCTATTCGTGGAGCGAGGCACGCGAGGCGCTGCAAAGCCTGGCGCGCGAGCATGTCGACCTCACCGGGATTCTCAGTCGCGAGGGACCGAAGCGCCGCCGCGCCCTGAAGAAGCTGTCCTACCGCGTGCCGTGCCGGCCGCTGATGCGGTTCCTGTACATGTACGTGTTCCGGCTCGGCATGCTCGACGGCGGCCCCGGCTATGTCTATTGCCGGCTGCTCGCCACCTACGAGACGATGATCGTGACCAAGATGGCGGAAATCCGCCGGCGGGAGCAGGGCCTGCCACTGTAGCGGCCGCGCGGCGCCCTTAGGCCAGTTCGACGCAGTCGGGGCGGTCGCCCCGGCCGAGCAGCCAGCGGTAGACGTCCTGCATCCGCCGCGCGACCACGGGCCAGGTGAAACGGTGCGCGACCAACTCGGCGCCGCGCCGGCCCATCGCCGTCCGCTCGTCGTCCGACAGGCCGAACAGCGCCGAGAGGCCGGCCGTGAGGCTGTCGACCGCGGGATCGACCGACAAGGCGGCGCCATGCGCCGGTCCCTCCGGCAGGTTGCATTGCGGCGTCATCAGCACCGGCAGGCCGTGCGCCCACGCCTCCAGCACCGCCATCGGCAGCCCCTCGCTGTACGAGGGCAGGACGAACGCGTCGGCGGCATGGAGCGTGGCGTCCTTGTCGCGCCCGAATTGCGGGCCGATGAAGTGGACCCGGTCGGCGATTCCGGCCGCGGCGGCCGCGGCCTCCAGCTCGGCCTGGTGACCGCCCTGGTCCCAGCCCGCGACCGCGAGCCGCCACCGGCCCGACCGTACCGCCGCGTCGCAGCGCGCCAGCGCGCCGATCAGGTTCGGCAAGCCCTTCTTGGGATGGATGCGGCCGAGATAGAGCAGGATCTTCGCGTCGGGCGGCAGCGCGCCGCGCCATGCCGGCGGCAGGAAGGCGGCGCCGTTCACCTCGGCGACGCCATTGGGGATCACGCAGACCGGATTGACCAGGCCGAAATCGCGGATTGCCTGCAGCTCCGCCGCGCACAACGCGTGAAGGCATGCAGACCCCCGCAAATGCTCGCCTTCGTACCAGGCGGTGGCAAGACGCTTCTTCCATCGCCCGTTGCCGATCGCCCAGGCATCCAGCATCCCGTGCGGGCTGACGATATAGGGCGCCGCGCGGCGGCGCGCCCAGCGCTGGGCCACCACCGACGAATACATCCACAGGCCGTGGACGTGCAGCAGGTCGAGCCCGTCGAGCCCGCCGGCCAGCCCGCCGGCATAGCCGAAGGAGCGCGGGCCGCGCACGTCGAAGATGCGCATCGGAATGCCGGTCCAGGCTTCGGCGGAAGGCGGGCCGCCGGCGTCGCGCAGTCCGACGATGCGGAACTCCCAATCCGGCGGGCGGTGCATCGCGGGCACAAGGCCGCGCAGCGCCTCGGCAACGCCGCCGGCACGGTCGGCCAGCGAACCGGCGAGGATGCCGACCTTCATCCGGCCAGTCTCAGCGTGTCCGAGGCGAGCGCCGGCGCGCGCACCGGCCGATGCAGCGCCGATAGCAGGCGCCGGCCATATTCCTCAACCGTGAAGCCGGCGGCGCACGCCATGGCGCTGCGACCCATCTCGACCCGTAGCGCCGGCTTCGCCGCCAACGTGGCGAGGCGATCGACGATGGCGTCGACGTCGCGGATCGGCACGATGAAGCCGTCCTGGCCGTCGCGCACCACGCTGCCGGTATTCGGCGTGCAGATCACCGGCAGGCCGGCGGCCAGCGCCTCGTAGACCGCGGTCGCCGAGCCCTCGCAGATCGACGGCAACAGCATCACGTCCGCCCAGGCGAACTGCGCGGCCATCTCCGAGCGGGGCACCGGCCCGCGCATGTCGATGACGCGCGACATGTGCGCCCATGCGCCGGGCAGCACGCCGCACGGCCCAACCATGCGGAACGTCGCACGCCGGCCCATGCGGCGGGCGGCCTCCAGCACATAGGGCGCGCCCTTGCGCAGGCCGACCTCGCCGATCGTCAGCACACGCAGCGGCCCGGGATGCGGCATGCGCTCCTCCACTGTGAAGCCGACGTCGATGCCGTAGGGCACCACGACGCAGCGGGCCAGCGGGCCGCCCGACGCGGCGATGCTGTCGCGCACGAATTCGGAGCCGCACAGGATCACATCGGCTTCGGCCCATTCGGCGCGCTCGC
>JBDZUN010000261.1:0-4583 GCA_040255145.1 Hyphomicrobiales bacterium
GGCCGGCGCGGGGGGCGCCGACCACCCCCCCACGGCGGGGGAGGGTGAAGCGCGAGAGGTCTATTCCGCCGCTTCGCGGGCCGAACCGGCGGCGGGCGCGATCATGTCGAGCGCCTTGACCAGATAGGGCCGGAACCTGTCGTAATCCTCCGTCATCGGATAATGGCCGAGGCCCTTCAGCACCTCGAAATGCACCTCGGGCCCGATGCGCGCGCACCCCGCCCGGATCTGGTCGGGCGTGCAGGTGAAGTCGTATTCGCCGGCATAGACGATCAGCTTGACCCGCTTCGGGTCGATCTTGTCGCCGATGGCGGGATCGGTATTCTCCACCCCCCACAGGTAGAGATCGTCGCGCAGCGTCCGCGAATCGTTGCGCGTCTGCAGCCAGCGCACGACGCGGCGGTTGCGCTCCGGCACCGTCGGCGCGATCACGCTTTCGCCGACCGCGTCCATCACGATGAAGCTGTTGACCTTGGGCTCGGTCCACCAGTCGTGGAAGAAGCCGCCGGTCGGGTTGGTGCCGGCCAGGCCGATCAGCCCACGGAACGAATCGGGCGCGGCCGCCGCCAGCATGTGGGCGATGGCGCCGCCGATCGAGCAGCCGATGAAGGCCGGCCGGTCGAGGTTCAGCGCCTTGGAGAAGGCCAGGATGAATTCGACCACCCAGTCCTTCTTCAACACCGTCCTGCGCGACCAGTGCGGGCCGTCGAGCGGCGGTTCGGATTTGGAGTGGCCGGGCAGGTCGTAGGCGATGAAGCGGAAGCGCTTGGTCAGCTCCCGGTCCTCCATCAGATAGCGCCACTGGGTGTTGTCGGTGCCGGCGGTGTGCTGGCACAGCACGGGGATGCCCTGGCCGGCCTCGAAATAGAACACCTTGTGCGTCTCGCCGCCGACACGCACGTTCACGAAGCGGCCGACCGCCTGGTAGGAATCCGGGATCGGCGGGTCGGCCGGGCGCGGCGTGGCGCCGTTCAGGGCGCGGGCGCACAACGTGAACTGGGTCAGGAGCGTCAGCGTCTGCAGCATCGTTGTAGTCGAGCCGTCGAGGCGGACGAAGCCGTGCGCCATGGCGCCGAAGATGTGCTGGTGGAAGGCGGGCGGGACGGGCGCGAAGATGCGGTCCCACACGGCGGCATCGGCCGCCAGCGTGAAGGCGCTGTCGTCGAGGAAGCCGGGGTTTTCCAGCACCTGGGTCACCTTGCCCTGCTGGAAGGTCAGGGCGAAGCGCGTGCCGCCGAAGCCCAGCGTGAAGCGCACATTCTGCAGGTGCGCCTCGAGCTGGTATTCCGGGTCGGCCGCCAGGGCGGCAAGCACGCGATCGAGCCATGCGCGATCGTAGGCCATGGAAGTCTCCTAACGGTTTTGCGAACGATTCCTGGCGGCGAGCATAGCGGGGCGGCCGGCCGTTTGGAACGCCCGCTCAGTTGGTTCGGCGGTGATAGGAATAAATGCCTTGACAAGCGTGACGCTGGGGAGTACACCTTTTGCCATGATCCGGAAATCGGGTCGAGGCGGCCCCGGGGGAGGTAAACCCCCACCCGGTTTCGCGCACAGCGCGAAACCACCCTCCCCACGAGGGAGAGGGAGAGAAGATGGATCGCTTCGGCTTCCGCTCGCGATGACAGAGGAAAGACCCCTCACCCGGTCTTCGCTTTCTCAGACCACCCTCTCCCGCAAGGGGAAAGGGTGAGGGAAGAAGGGGCTGGGGCACTCCGACCCTCCGACGCTTGGCGCCGTCGACCTGTCCCACGATGGTGGACAAGGAAATAGGAATATATGCGTAATAACGGGATCGACTGGGCGGCGGTCGAGGCCGGCTATCGCGCCGGCGCGATGCCGCTGCAGCAACTCGCCGCGCGATACGGCCTGAGCCGCGCCGCGATCTACAAGCGGGCGAAGCAGGCGGGGTGGGCGCGCGGCGGGCCACTGGCGCGCGTTGCTAAATCACGGCCGCCGGAGGACACCGCGGCGGAGGACGCGCGCGCCACCGCGGCGCGGCTGCACCGGCTGGTCCGGCGGCTGACCCGCGAGCTGGAGCGGCGGCTGTCGGGCGAGGCGGTCGACCCGGCGATCCTGAGCGCGCGCGAGGGCACCGCGCCGATCCTGAATGCGCTGACCCGCGCGGCGGCAAGCCTGGCGGCGCTGGAACGTGGCCGGGGCCGGCGCGATCGAGCATGTAACGAACAAACCATGAACGATAACGGGGAGGCGGCCGATGCACCTGGCGCCGAGGCCGCCTGGGCCGAGGTCGAACGCCGGCTGGCTCGCCTCGCGGCCGAGAGCGGAGCTGGACCGCTTCCGGTCTGAGCTGACGCCGGCCTTGTGCGCGGCGCTGCCGACCCTGTGGCGGCTGTGGGCGCGCACCGACCAGTGGCCGCCCGACGGGACGTGGACCACGTGGCTGATCCTGGGCGGGCGCGGCGCCGGCAAGACGCGCGCGGGCGCCGAATGGGTACGGATGCGCGCCGAGGGACCGACGCCGCTGGCGGCCGGGCGGGCGCGGCGCATCGCGCTGGTCGGCGAGACCTGGGCGGATGCGCGCGACGTGATGGTCGAGGGCGAAAGCGGCCTCAAGGCGATTGCGCCCGCCGGTTTCCGCCCGAGTTTCGAGCCGTCGCGCCGGCGCGTGGTGTGGCCGAACGGCGCGGTGGCGATGCTGTTCTCGGCCGAGGACCCGGACAGCCTGCGCGGTCCGCAATTCGACACGGCGTGGGCGGACGAAATCGGCAAGTGGCGGCACGGCGAGGCGGCGTTCGACATGCTGCAATTCGGGCTCAGGCTGGGCGACGACCCGCGCCAGGTGGTGACCACGACGCCGCGGCCCGTGCCGCTGATCCGGCGCCTGCTGGCCGACCCGAACGCCGTGATCAGCCGCGCCGCGACGGCGGAGAACCGCGCCAACCTGGCGCCGGCCTTCCTCGCGCGGGTGGTCGAGGCCTATGCCGGCACGCGGCTCGGCCGGCAGGAGCTGGAGGCCGAGCTTCTGGAGGACAACCCCGACGCGCTGTGGCAGCGCGCGGCGGTCGAGGCGGCGCGGGTGCGCGCGGCGCCGGACCTGCGGCGGGTGGTGGTGGCGGTCGACCCGCCGGTCTCGACCGGGGCGAAGGCCGATACCTGCGGCATCGTGGTGTGCGGGCTGGGCGCGGACGGGTGCGGCTATGTGCTGGCCGACCGCTCGATCCAGGGCGCGAGCCCCAGCGGCTGGGCGGCGCGTGCGGTCGGCGCCTATCGCGCCTTCGCCGCCGACCGACTGATCGCCGAGGCCAACCAGGGCGGCGACCTGGTCGAGGCGATGATCCGCCAGGTGGACGCGGGCGTCGCCTATCGCGCGGTGCGGGCCAGCCGCGGCAAGGCCGCGCGGGCCGAGCCGGTCGCGGCCTTGTACGAACGCGGGCTGGTGCGCCATGTCGGCGCGTGGCCGGAGCTTGAGGACCAGATGTGCGATTTCGGTGTCGGCGGGCTTTCGGGCGGCGGCAGCCCGGACCGGGTCGACGCGCTGGTCTGGGCGCTGACGGATCTGATGTTGAAGGGCGGGGCGGAGCCCAGGGTCCGGGGGTTGTGAGCAGGGTTGTGGACGTGGGCATCGGGCATCCCGTCCGACCGGGATCGTCACCCCACCCGGTCCCTCGCGTCGCTCGGGACCACCCTCCCCATCAAGGGGAGGGAAGGAATCGCGGTCAATCGGCGAGGCCCATGACGAAGGCGAGTGCGGCATTGAGGCGGCGGATGTCGGCGGCGTCGAGCCGACCCAGGGTCCGGCCGACGCGTGCGCGCCGAACCGTGACCGGCTTGTCGGCCATGATCTCGGAGCGGACGCGTAATCCGTTGGCCTCGGTCGGATCGACGCGGATGCGGAAATCCGGCGCGTCGGACAGTTCCGACGTCATCTGACAGATCACGACCGAGGCGTGACTTTCGGGGAAGGCGTCGGTCTGGACGATCACCGCCGGTCGCGATTTGCCGTCGTCGCCCGGGGCCGCGACGGTGACGACGTCGCCGCGCCTCATCGCCCGGCTTGATCGTCGGAATTATCGAATTCGGAAACAGACTCGATCCAGCGCATCGCGTCGTCCTCGCCGGCCGGGCGGAGCGCGGCCACCTGGGCCGCAACCCGCCGCCGCACCGAAGGCGCACGGGAATCGGGCAGGACCAGGCGCAGTTCGCGCAGGCCGCGGGCGCGGCGGCGTTCGCGCATCGTCTTCATGCGTTCGGCTGGTGCGGCCATGGCGCGGTTCCCTGGATCGGTGGAACGCAATTGTAACGCGTTACGCCGGGAGCGCGCAAGGAAGGTAATGGAGGACAGGCAATGGCGGATTGGTGGCCGAGATGGGCGCGGGTACGGCGGCCGGTTGGGGAAACCGCAGTGGCGCGCGGCGAGGTCAAGGCGAGCCGGGCCGGCGCGCTGATCGCCTGGACCGCGCAGGGCGCGCCGCAATGGACGCCGCGCAACTACGCGGCGTTGGCGCGCGAGGGCTTTGCGCAGAACGCGATCGCTTATCGCTGCGTGCGGCTGGTGGCGGAGAGCGCAGCGTCGGTCCCGTTGCCGCAGTACGAGGGCGGTGTCGAGCACGACCCTCACCCGC
>JBDZUN010000262.1:0-4557 GCA_040255145.1 Hyphomicrobiales bacterium
GCTGCGTCGCCGGGCCGACCCGGCCGCGCGCCTCCTTCGCCAACGGCCGCGCGGCGTGGCGGCTGGTCAGCCATTTGTCGCTCAACTATCTCTCGCTCGCCGACGCCGACGAACACCAGGGCGCGTTGGCCTTGCGCGACCTGCTCGGCCTCTACGCGCCGGTCGCCGAGGCGACCTCGGCGAAGCAGATCGAGGGCGTCCGCTCGATCACGTCCGAACCGATCGTGCGCCGCGTTCCGGACGATGAGCGCGTCGCGTTCGGCCGCGGCCGCCAGGTCACCGTGACCTGTGACGAGGCCGCGTTCGAGGGCTCGCGCGTCTTCCTGCTCGGCTCGGTGCTGGAGCAGTTCTTTGCCAAATATGTCTCGATCAACGCCTTCACCGAAATGGTGCTACGGACGACGGATCGCGGCGAGGTGATGCGATGGCCGGCGCGGATCGGACGACGCCAGACCCTCTGAGCCTCCTGCGCACGCTGGAGAGCGAGCCGTGGCGCTTCGGCCTGTTCGAGGCGCTGCGCCGTATCGAGAGCGCGCATCCCGACCGGCCGCGGCTCGGCGAAAGCCGCCGCCCGGGCGACGACCCGATCCGCCTGGCGCAGGAACCGGCGCTGGACTTCCCGCCTTCGGCCCTGGCCGCGCTTCGCTTCGGCGCCCAGGGCGCGCCCGGCCGCCTGGTGCAATCCGTGCTCGGCATGCTCGGGCCGAACGGCGCACTGCCGATCCACCTGACCGAATATGCCTGGGAGCGCCAGAACAAGCACCGCGACCCGACCTTCGCGCGCTTCCTCGACACCTTCCATCACCGCATGCTGAGCTTCTTCTACCGCGCCTGGGCCGACGCCGAGCCGACGGTCAATTTCGACCGGCCGGAGACGGATCGTTTCGCCGGATGCGTCGCCAGCCTGTTCGGCCTCGGCATGGACAGTCTGCGCGACCGCGACGCGATGCCGGACCTGTCGAAGCTGTGGTTCGCCGGCCGATTCGCCTTGCAGACCCGTCCGGCCGAGGGACTCGAAGCCATTCTGTGCACGCTGTTCGACGTCCCGGCGCAGGTGCATGAATTCATCGGCGAATGGCTGTACCTGCCGGAATCGGCCTATTGCCTGCTTGGCGCCGACCCGCAGACCGGCACGCTGGGGTCGAGCGTGACCATCGGCGCACGGGTATGGGCGGCGCACCAGAAGTTCCGTATCGTGCTCGGACCGATGCGCCTTGACGATTACGAACGCCTGCTGCCGGGCGGCGACGAACTGGTTCGCTTGGCCGCCGTGGTGCGCAATTATGTCGGCGAGGAATTGAACTGGGATGTCAACCTGGTGCTGGCCGGCGCCGAAGTGCCCGCCCCGCGCCTCGGCGAGCAGGGCCGCCTGGGCTGGACGACCTGGCTCGGCGCCTGGGACGCGGAACAGGATGCGGACGATCTGAAGCTTGCCCCATTGGCGCGCTTCGGCTTGGCTTAGAGGGGGAGCGCGGCCGCATGCTTTCCCGGAATCGCGCGCGCGGCGTCTTGTCCTTCGAGGCGGCCTCTCGGCCGCACCTCGGGACGAGGCGAAAAGAACAACCTCATGGTGAGGAGGCCGCGGATGCGGCCGTCTCGAACCACGGGGAAAGCCGTTTCCGGCTCCTGAGGCTTCGGGCCGGCGGTACACTGAACTCGGCCTAAGGGGGGCGACCATGGCGGAAATCAGCCGTTCGGTTCTGTTCGGCAAGCTCGACACGCTGGCCTATCGCGCGATCGAGAGCGCGACCGTGTTCTGCAAGATGCGCGGCAACCCCTATGTCGAGCTGGCGCACTGGGTGCATCAGATCCTGCAGCTCCAGGATTCGGACCTGCATCGCATCATCGGTCAGTTCGGCCTCGACGGCGCGCGGCTTGCCCGCGACATCGTCGATTCGCTCGACCGCCTGCCGCGCGGCGCGACCGCGATCTCCGATCTCTCCGCCCACGTCGAGGAAGCGGTGGAACGCGGCTGGCTCTACGGCAGCCTGATGTTCGGTGCCGGCAACGTGCGCACCGGCCACCTCATGCTCGGCATCGTCAAGACGCCGACCTTGCGCAACGCACTGCTGGCCATGTCGCGCGAGTTCGACAAGGTGAAGGTCGAGACCCTGTCCGACCGCTTCGCCGACATCGTCGCCGGCTCGACCGAGGACGCGATGGCCCAGGCCGGCCCCGCCGCCGGCGCGCCGGGCGAGGCGAGCGGCGCGATGGCGCCGGCCCAGATGGGCAAGCAGGAGGCGCTGAAGCAGTTCTCGGTCGACCTGACCGAGAAGGCGGCCAAGGGTGAACTGGACCCGATCGTCGGCCGCGACGCCGAAATCCGCCAGATCGTCGATATCCTGATGCGGCGGCGGCAGAACAACCCGATCCTGACCGGCGAGGCCGGCGTCGGCAAGACGGCGGTGGTCGAGGGGCTGGCGCTGCGCATCGCCGCCGGCGACGTGCCGCCGCCCTTGCAGGACGTCAGCCTGCGCACGCTCGACGTCGGCCTCCTGCAGGCGGGCGCCAGCATGAAGGGAGAGTTCGAGAACCGCCTGCGCCAGGTGATCGAGGAGGTCCAATCCTCGCCGAAGCCGATCATCCTGTTCATCGACGAGGCGCACACCCTGATCGGCGCCGGCGGCGCGGCCGGCACGGGCGATGCCGCCAACCTGCTGAAGCCCGCCTTGGCGCGCGGCACCTTGCGCACCGTCGCCGCCACGACCTGGGCCGAATACAAGAAGTATTTCGAGAAGGACCCGGCGCTGACCCGCCGGTTCCAGGTGGTGCAGGTCGGCGAGCCGTCCGAGGAGCGCGCGATCCTGATGATGCGCGGCATGGCCTCGACCATGGAGATGCACCATCGCGTCCAGATCCTGGACGAGGCGCTGGAAGCCGCCGTCAAGCTGTCGCACCGCTATATCCCGGCGCGCCAATTGCCCGACAAGTCGGTCAGCCTGCTCGACACCGCCGCGGCGCGGGTCGCGATCAGCCTGCACGCGGTGCCGGCCGAGGTCGACGACAGCCGCCGGCGCATCGCCGCGCTGGAGACCGAGCTTGAGATCATCGGCCGCGAGAAGGCTGTCGGCGTCGAGACCGCCGCGCGCGAGACCGAAGCCCAGACGAGCCTGGATGCCGAGCGCGAGCGGCTCGCCGGGCTGGAGGCGCGCTGGCAGGAGGAGAAGGGCCTGGTCGACCGCATCCTGGCCTTGCGCGCCGAATTGCGCAGCGGCTCGGACCCGGTCGAGGGCACCGGCAGCGAGCTTGAAGCCGCCGTTGCGGCCGGGGACGCGCCCGCCGCGGTCGCGCCGCCGCCCACCGCCGACGACCCGGAAGCGCGCGCCCGCCAGCTCGCCGAGCTCAAGGACCTGCAAGGCCAGCTCGCCGCGCTACAGGGCGAAACCCCGCTGATCCTTCCGACCGTGGACGCCCAGGCGGTCGCCTCCGTCGTCCAGGACTGGACCGGCATCCCGGTCGGCCGCATGGTGCGCAACGAGATCGAGACGGTGCTGAACCTGGCCGAATCGCTGAACAAGCGGGTGATCGGCCAGCGCCACGGCCTCGAGATGATCGCCAAGCGCGTCCAGACCGCGCGTGCCAACCTCGACAACCCGAGCAAGCCGATCGGCGTCTTCATGCTGTGCGGGCCGAGCGGCGTCGGCAAGACCGAGACCGCGCTGGCGCTCGCCGAATCGCTCTATGGCGGCGAGCAGAACGTCATCACGATCAACATGAGCGAGTTCCAGGAGGCGCATACCGTCTCCACGCTGAAGGGTGCGCCGCCCGGCTATGTCGGCTACGGCGAGGGCGGCATCCTGACCGAGGCGGTCCGCCGCCGGCCCTACAGCGTCGTCCTGCTCGACGAGGTCGAGAAGGCGCATCCCGACGTCCACGAGATTTTCTTCCAGGTCTTCGACAAGGGCCAGATGGAGGACGGCGAGGGCCGCCTGATCAACTTCAGGAATACCTTGATCCTGCTGACCTCGAATGTCGGCTCCGACCTGATCATGAACATGTGCAAGGACCCGGAGCTGATGCCGGAGCCGGAGGGCATCGCCCAGGCACTGCGCGAGCCGCTGCTCAAGGTGTTCCCGGCCGCCCTGCTCGGCCGCATCGTGACCATCCCCTACTATCCGCTGTCGGACGAGATGATCGGGGCGATCATCCGACTGCAATTGTCGCGCATCCAGAAGCGGGTGGCCGAGAATTACCGCATCCCGTTCACCTACGACGACGCGGTGGTGAAGCTGGTCGCCGACCGCTGCACCGAGCTCGAAAGCGGCGGCCGCATGATCGACGCGATCCTGACCAACACCATGCTGCCGGCGATCTCGGGCGCGTTCCTGACCCGGATGATGGCGGGCGATCCCATCGAAAAGGTCATGGTCCGGGTCGAGGACGGCGACTTCACCTACGCATTCGACTAAGCTGGCAGTTGCAGGATAAATCGATGCTCGACCCCTTTATCCCGTCATCCCGGCCAAGCGCGGCTTCAGCCGCGCGCGAGCCGGAATCCAGTAAACGGCAAGGCCTGCGGGCGGCTTGCACGGCCGAAGTTTACTGGATCCCCGCTTT
>JBDZUN010000263.1:0-4537 GCA_040255145.1 Hyphomicrobiales bacterium
ACATACCGTCGAGACTGGCGGCGTCGGAGCGGTCAGTTTTTGAGTAGCGGAGATTCGCGCCATGGCGGAAGAGAATTCCCGTCCCGATGTTGAGATCATCGATCTTCCCAATGTGCTGAAGGAGAAGGTCGGATCCGGCGACGGCACCCTCGACCTCGAAGCCATCACGCGCGCCGAGGCGGCGTTGGGCGAGCTTCAGGAGGAGTGGCACGGTTGGCTGAACGAGGATGTCGGTTACCTTCTCGCCGCTTATGCCCGCTCGCGGCAGGAGGGCTTGTCAAAGGAGACGCTCGGCGAGCTGCACCGGGCCGCGCACGACCTGAAAGGACTGGCGCCGACCTACGAATATCCCCTCATCGGCAGGATCGCCGCCAGTCTGTGCGATGTCCTGACCCACGCTGACGAGGTCGCGACGGCATTGCCGGTCTTGATCGAGGCGCACGTCGACGCGATGCGCGCCGCGCTCCATGAGGATATCCGCGACAACACGCACCCGCAGGGCGCGGCGATCGACGCGGCGCTCGCCGAACTTGTCCGCAAGCGAATCGGCTGAAGCCCGACGCCGAGCGCTCACCCCCCGACCGCGCGGTCCATCACCTCCTCGGTCAGGCCGTAATCCGCCTCGGCCGGAATCCGCAGGACCGCGCCCCGCTCCGTCCGTTCCATTTTCGGCTGAACCGTCACGATTCGCGCCGCGCGCGCGGTGCGGATCGCCTCGTCGACGGTCTTGCTACGCGCCAGCTTCGCCAAGTTGAGCCGTGTCGGGAAGATGACGGTGCGCCGGCCCGCCTCGCCCTCGGCGACCGCCTGGGCCGGCGGAATCCAGACCGAATCGACTGATTCCGAGCCGTCGTGGACCGCCACCTGGTCCTCAGGCGCCACCGTCAGGTAGAAGTAGGTATCGAAACGCTTCGGCATCCCGAGCGGCGTGATCCAGTGCGCGAACGGCACCAGCAGGTCACAGGCGAAGGTGACGCCGGCGCGCTCGGCAAGTTCGGCCATACCCATCTCGCCGCGGTCCAGCGGCCCGCGAAAGCCGTCAAGCGCGCCCAGATCCGCCGCCCCGATCATCTCACTTCGGCCACGGGGGCGCGCCAGCAGAAGGCCGCATTCCTCGAACACCTCGCGGATCGCCGCGACGCGCAGGCCGAGTTCGACGTCGTCGAAGGCGTCTGCGCCGTCGCAGCACGGCCGCACCAGCGCAGCGGCGTCACCCGCCGCCAGCTTGCCGCCGGGAAAGACCAGGGCGCCCGAAGCAAAGTCGATCTGGTGATGACGGACGACCATGAAGACCTCGAGACCGCCCGGTCCCTCCCGGATCACAAGCACAGTTGACGCCGGGACCGCCGGAACGGGCTCTCCCTTCATGTTCCCTCCTTACGCGCGATAATGGTTCGCGACCGATCATAACGGCGGGCCGGCGGTGCGGATAGGAAGGATTGATCGTTGACGAACGTTGCCCTGCTCAATCGAAACGCGAACGGCCCGTCGCGCCGATGATAGATACCGGGTCCATCCTGGGCGTGGTGCTGGCCGGGGGCGCCGGCCGGCGGATTGGTGGCGACAAGGCGTGGCGGCGCCTGGCCGGCCGGCCGCTGATCCAGCACGTGATCGACCGCATCCGCGGGCAGGTCGGGGCGCTCGGTGTAAACGGGCCGACGGACGACTCCAGGCTCGCCGCCCTCGGGCTGCCGGTCCTGCCCGATACAGTTCCCGAGGTCGGCCCACTCGGCGGGCTCCTGGCGGCGCTTAGCGCCGCGCGTGCACTCCTCCCAGCGTGCCGGGCAGTACTGGTTGTGCCGGTCGATTGCCCGTTCCTGCCCAGCGACCTGGCCTGGCGGCTGGCTGACGGCATGGCGGCGGCCGACGCTGCGCTCGCCTACGCCATTTCCGGGGAAAGGGCGCACCCGACCGTCGGCCTGTGGTCGCCTGGACTGGCGTCAACCCTGGCCGATCTCGTGCAGAAGACAGGCATCCATCGCGCGGGCGAGGCCGTCCGGCGTCTCGGCGGCGTACCGGTGCCGTTCGAGCGCACGCCGGTCGATCCCTTCTTCAACGTCAACAGTCCGGATGACCTGGCGCATGCGGAAGCGATGTATAGCGCGCTCGCTGTCCGCTCCGCTTAGGCTGCCTCGGCCTCGGGGATCAGGTCGGCCAGGCTGCGGATCACCGTGGCGGTGCCCTTGAGGCGATCGTGCGGCGTCGCCCATGCCTGCATGTAGACGAGCTTGTTGTCGGCGGGCCGGAGCTTGACCTCGTGCCGCCGCGCATTGATGAAGGCGACGAGTCCCGCCGGGTTGGCGAATTGGCCGGCCCGGAACGTCAGGGTGACGCCCTTCGGCCCGGCATCGACCTTTTCGATGCCGGCGATCCGGCACAACCGCTTCAGGCCGACGATGGCGAGCAGGTTCTCGGTCTCCGGCGGCAGGCGTCCGAAGCGGTCGATCAACTCGGCGGCGAAAGCTTCGATCTCCATCGGATCTTCCATCGCCGCAAGGCGCTGATACAGGCCGAGCCGCGCGTCCAGGTCACCGACATAGCTCTCGGGGATCAGAACGGCGGCGCCGATGCCGATCTGCGGCGACCATTGCTCCTCGCCTTCTTCCGCCTGGCCACCGGCCTTGAGGGTGGTCACCGCCTCCTCCAGCATTTCCTGATAGAGCTCGAGGCCGACCTCACGGACGTGGCCCGACTGCTCCTCGCCCAGCAGGTTTCCGGCGCCGCGGATGTCGAGGTCATGACTGGCAAGTGTGAAGCCGGCGCCCAGCGAATCCAGGGTCTGGAGCACGCGCAGGCGCTTCTCGGCGCTGGGCGTCAGCTGCCGGCGCGGCGTCAAGGTCAGATAGGCGAAGGCGCGCGCCTTGGAGCGGCCGATCCGCCCGCGCAACTGATAAAGCTGGGCCAGGCCGAACATGTCGGCGCGGTGCACGATCATGGTGTTGGCGGTCGGGATGTCGAGGCCCGATTCGATGATCGTCGTGCACAGCAGCACGTCATAGCGCCGGTCGTAGAAGGCCTGCATCACGTCGTCGAGCGCGCCGGCCGCCATCTGGCCATGGGCGACGGCGGTGCGCACCTCCGGCACCGCCTCCTTCAGGAAGGCCAGCGCGTCCGGCAGGTCGGATATGCGTGGACAGACATAGAAGACCTGCCCGCCGCGATAATGCTCGCGCAGGATCGCCTCGCGCATCACCACCGGGTCGAACGGCAATACAAACGTGCGGATCGCCAAACGGTCGACCGGCGGCGTCGCGATGATCGAGAGGTCGCGCACGCCCGCGAGCGCAAGCTGCAAGGTGCGCGGGATAGGCGTCGCGGTCAGCGTCAAAACGTGCAAGTCGGCACGCAATTGCTTCAGCCGCTCCTTGTGCTTGACGCCGAAATGCTGCTCCTCGTCGACGACGATCAGGCCGAGCCGCTTGAACTCGACGGTCTTGCTCAGGACAGCATGCGTCCCGACCACGATGTCGATCGTGCCGGCGGCGAGACCCTTGCGCGTCTCTGCCGCCTCCTTGGTGCCGACGAAACGCGACAATTGCCCGATCCGCACCGGAAAGCCGCGGAAGCGATTCGCGAAGGTTGTGGCGTGCTGACGCGCCAGGACGGTGGTCGGCGCGACCACCGCGACCTGCTTGCCGTCCATCACGGCGACGAAAGCGGCGCGCAACGCCACCTCGGTCTTGCCAAAGCCGACATCGCCGCAGACCAGCCGGTCCATCGGCCGCCCAGCCTTCAGGTCCTCCAGGGCATCCTGGATGGCGTTTTCCTGGTCCTCCGTCTCCTCGTAGGGAAAGCGGGCGCAGAACTCGTCATAACCGCCCTGGGGCGGCATCAGCGGCTCGACATGCCGGATGGCGCGCTGCGCGGCGATGCGGATCAGATCGCCGGCCATTTCCAGGATCCGCTTCTTGGCGCGCGCCTTGCGCGCCTGCCACGCCGAACTGCCCAGCCGGTCGAGCGCCGCGTCGGATTCGTCCGAGCCGTAGCGCGACAACAGCTCGATGTTCTCGACCGGCAGGTACAGCTTGTCGCCGCCCTGGTAGGTCAGCATCAGGCAGTCGTGCGGCGCGCCGCCCACGTCGAGCGTCTGCAGGCCCTCATAGCGGCCGACGCCATGGTCGATATGGACCACCAGATCGCCTGCCGACAGGCTCGCGACCTCGCGCAGGAAGTTCTCCGCGCGCCGGGTGCGCCGCGCCCGCCGCACCAGACGGTCGCCGAGCACATCCTGTTCGCCGATGACCGCGAGCGATCCGGTCTCGAAGCCGTTTTCGATGCCGAGTACGGCAAGGCCGATGATCCGTTTCGGCAGCGCCTCGGCATCCCGCCAGGTCTCGACCATGCTCTGGCGCGAAAGACCGTGATCGGCCAGCACGATCGACAGTCGCTCGCGCGCGCCGACGCTGTAGCTCGCCAGCAGCACGCGCTTGCCGGCTTGTTGCAGCGCGCCGACATGCGCGACCAGCGCGTCGAACACGTTGACGCCGGCCTGCGCGCGCTCGGCGGCGAAGTCACGGCCGGGCGCACCACCAGCGTC
>JBDZUN010000264.1:0-4521 GCA_040255145.1 Hyphomicrobiales bacterium
GCTTCGCCTCCGTCCCCTTCGGAAAGCGCAGGCGCAGGTGGTCGGCCACGTCACGCCATATGTGCCCTAGCCGGCGCTGATCGCGGTCGGGCACCAGGTCGCGGCGGAAGTGGCCGCTGACGACGCCGTGGATCAGATAGGCCAGGCCGTTCAGCACGAACAGCCAGGCGAAGAAGAAGTGCCAGCGCCGGCCGGCGGACAGGTCGCGATAGCTCGGGATGGTCGCCCAGGCCGGAAAGCCGCGCACTTCGGCATGGCCGGCATGGTCCGAGACGCCGAGGATTCCGGTGGTCCGGAAGGACCAGTCGCCGATGGAGGTGACGCCGCGCAGCCCGGCGCGGGTGGGTTGCGCCTCCAGCGCGATGAATGCCCTGTCGGCGTTGGCGCCGTACTGGCCCCAGTGGAGTCGCGGATAGGCGTTGAAGATCTGAAGGCCGCTCATCAGCAGGACGACCACGCACCAGACGTTGACCCAATGGGTCACGCGGATCGTCGTGCTGTGGCGCAGGATCGTGCGCCGCCCCGCGCCGTGTGCGGGGCTAGTCCGGTCTGTCGCGGAACGGGCGTTCGCGGTCATCGCCGGCATCTTCCGATCGGTCCGCCATTCGCCCAGCATAGATGCGCGCGGGCCGGACCGCATTGGGCCGATGCGCCGCACCCGCGTTGCCCGACAACACCTAACCGACCCGCCAGTCGGCGCGCCAGCCCAGCAGGCGTTGCGCCTTTTCGCTCGATACCGCACCGTCCGCCTCGGCGATGTTGAAGATGCCGGTCGCGTCGGCCTCGACCGCCAGCGCCGCCGCGCGCGCGGCGGCGTCGACGTGGACCGGCCCCGGGCCCCAGCCCGTGTCGGCGCCGGTGCCGGGTCCATAGAGGGCGCCGTAGCGCAGGATCACGCCGGCCAGCGGCGCCGCCAGCACCTGGCGCTCCAGGCTTGCGACTCCGCGCGCCGAGACGCCGAGCAATCCGTCCGCGTCGATCGCCAGCGGGTCGTCCTCCCCGTGCGGTGTCGGGCCGGGGGCATAGACGAAGGCGATGCTTTGCGCGACCAGGCGCCGGACGCCCGCGGCGACGGCGGCGGCGACCAGATTGCGTGTCCCTTCGTCGCGCAACTGTGCATTGCGCACCAGCGCATCGGGCATCAGGTCGGGGTCGAGCCCGAACGGAAGGTCCGTAAGCTGGTGGATCACGACGTCGGGCCGGGCGTCCGCCACCGCCGCGCGCAGGGCGGCGGCGTCGAACGCATCGACCACGACGGGCTCGACCCCAAGATCCTTCAGCATCTCCGCCTTGGCGGCCTGGCGTGTCGTGCCGACGATGCGCCAGCCGGAGGCGATCAGCATCGGCGCCAGCGTGCGGCCGATCACGCCGCTGGCGCCGGCCAGAAACACGCATCCGGTCATGGTCGATACTCCGCTTACGGCCTACTTCTTGGGAAAGGTGGTCAGCGCCGTCTCGCTGCTGTCGGCGACGAAGATGGCGAGCAGGCTGGCCGGCTCGGTCGCGCTGGCGTTTTCGCTGATGTTGTGGTGCGCGCCCGGCGGCTCGGTCCAGCTCTCGCCGGCATGGTAGACCCGGATTTCGCCGCCGTTGACCTGGCTGCGGATCGCACCCGACAGGACGTAGGCGGTGATGAACGCACTCTTGGCGTGATCGTGTGCCGGCGACTTTCCGCCCGGCGCATAGTGGACGACGATTCCGGTCAGGGTCTTGCCCGGGATGTTCGGGATCGGGTTCTGGAAGGCGGTCTTGATCGTGTCCTTGTCCGGGGACGCCGCCTTGGCCGGACCGAATGCCGGTGCCCCGGCGAACGCCGCCAAGGCCACGCCGAGTGCGATGGTCGCGAGCTTCATCTGATTTTCTCCCTGATTGATCCGTCCTCGGGTGAGTCCGGTTTCGACCTTGACCGGGCGGCCAGCCATTCCGTCACCGCCGGTTCGAAATCGGCCGGCGCCTTGGCCGCGACCCGCGCGGCGATGTCGGCAAGGCTGCGCGCGGCCAGCGCCTCGCGCATCCGCGCCTCGGCCTCCAGCATGACGGCGTGGATGCCGCAGACGCCGTGGGTCGCCCAGGCCGGCACATCGCCGTCGAACAGGGCGCAACGAGCGCGGATTTCGCGGCAGTCGAACAGCGTCTTGTCGCCGTCGATGGCGGTGACGACGTCGAGCACGCGAATCGCCGCCGGCGCGCGCGCCAGGCGGAAGCCGCCGCCGGCGCCCTCCGCCGCAGCGACGATGCCGGCCTTCTGAAGCCTGGTGAAAATCTTCGCGACATAGTCCACCGGCACACCCTGCAATTCGGCGAGGTCGCGGACGCTCGCGGGTGGCGCGTCGGGATCGCCCGCCGGGCCGACCAGGTACAGCAGGCAATGCAGCCCATATTCGACGCCGGCGGTAATGTGCGCCATGGTTACTCCGACTCAGATGGTCGGAGTTTATACCGGGCGGCACGGTTTGCAAGCATTGGTGCAAATTCAACGGGCGGCAGTGTAAAATAACCGGCGCCCGGGCGGTGCGGCGTTGGGGGCGTGATGGGAGGAATGCCGGTGACGGCTTTTGCAATTCGGGCCGGCGGCTGGCGTCTCGGCCCCGCGCAGCGCAACGTGCTGCGCCTCGCGATCGGACAGGCGCTGGGCGGCGCCAATTCCACGATGGTTTTCGCGACCGCGGCGATTGTCGGCAACACGCTCGCGCCGGACAAGGCGCTGGCGACGCTGCCGATCTCCGTCTTCGTCGTCGGCATGGCGGCATCCACGCTTCCCGCCGGTGCGATCGCGCGACGTTACGGCCGGGGCGCGGCGTTCCTGTTCGGCACCGGCTGCGGCGGGGCGGTCGGAGTGCTGAGCGGCGTCGCCGTCCTGCTCGGCTCGTTCGCGCTGTTCTGCGCTGCCATGCTGTTCGGCGGCGCCTATGCCGCGGTGGTGCTGACGCTGCGGTTTGCGGCGGCCGATTGCGTGCCGCCCGCGCAGCGGGCGCGCGCTCTGTCCATCGTGATGGCGGGCGGCATCGTCGCCGGCGTGCTGGGACCGCAGCTCGTCACCCTGACCATGGATTGGTGGGCGCCGTACCTGTTCGCGGCGACCTATTTCGCGCAGGCGGGGCTCGCGGTCGTGGCCGGCATCGTGCTGGCCGGCGTGGGCCTTCCGCGCCCGACCGCGACCGAGCAGGCCGGCGGCGGCCGGCCGCTCGCGCTGATCGCGCGGCAGCCCCGATTCGTTGCCGCCATCACCTGCGGCATCGTCAGCTATCTGTTGATGAACTTCGTCATGACCTCGGCGCCGCTGGCGATGCGGCTGTGCGGGCTGTCGCAGGCATCGTCGAATCTCGGCCTGCAATGGCACGTGATCGCGATGTATGGCCCCAGCTTCTTCACCGGCGGCCTGATCGCGCGGTTCGGCGCGCCGCGCGTCGTCATGGCCGGCCTGGCGCTGATCGCGGCCGCGGCGGCGACGGGCCTGAGCGGGATCGGCGTCCTGCATTTCTGGAGCATGCTGGTCCTGCTCGGGCTGGGCTGGAATTTCGGCTTCATCGGGGCGTCGGCCCTGGTGCTCGAGTGCCACCGGCCGGAGGAGCGGACCAGGGTCCAGTCGCTGAACGACTTCCTGGTCTTCGGCGTGATGGTCGTCGGCTCGTTCGCTTCGGGTGGGCTTTTGACCAGCTATGGCTGGGAGATGGTGTGCTGGGTGGTGTTTCCGCCGCTGGTGCTGGCGGTGGTGGCGCTGGCGGCGACCGGCGTGTTCCGCCGCACGGCCCCCGAGCGGGCGTGAGCGGATAGTGGTGTGACGTGCCACGCGGTTTTGCGTAGACGGAAAATGTCGGGATCAGCCGGTATCTACCGGGGTCGATTGAGATATCGGCGCTGGCGGGCTGCGCCAGGTAGCGCCGGAAATCTTCTATGCCGGCGATTCGCTGCGGGATTGGGGTAACCCGGCGGCCGAGTGTCTGGTCCGACGGCGTCGCCCGGTCCACACTTGGGTCCGGCTTCGCCGTTTCGACCTGTTCGAGGGTTGAACATGCATCGCATCGATGATGTTTACGCGATCAATGGCCTGCTCCATTCGGCGACGGGGCGGCGCCCGATGCGGCTACGCGGCGATTGGCCGAACGATTTGCGGGAGGACATCAGCCAATTCGTCGAGTTCGCCGGGCGGGCGCTGGTCAATGGCGACCACGCTCAACTGATCGACGCGACGAAGGCGTTCGTCGCGGATCGTGCGCCGGTCGCTTCGATTGCCGCGCTGCGGGCCGCGCCGGTCGAGACAGGGCGGTTCGTGTGGATCTCCGGCTATCACCAGGCCGACGGTGTCGCGGCCAAGCCGTACTGGTGGGACCCGGACGCAACCGTGGCTGACGACGGAGGGTCGGTGATCGCGAAGAGCGGCTACGCCGGCAACGGGCGGTGGCGCGCGGCGTTCATTCTGCCCTATCTGACGCCGCAGGACTGGGGCGCGCGCGGGCAGGACGGCGCGGCGGATGCCGCCGCGTTCGGGGCGATCTGCGCGCGGCTCGCGGCGCTCGGGGG
>JBDZUN010000020.1:0-24406 GCA_040255145.1 Hyphomicrobiales bacterium
ATGGTCGTTGCAGCCGGCCCCGCCGCTGAAGGCGATCTTGGCGCCGGCGGGCAGCAGCGGTTCAGTTTCGGCGCGGCGCTTAGCGGTAAGATAATCGCGGCTATCGATCATTGACGCGGTCAGCGTGCGCCGGTTGACCAGCGAGCCGGTGCGCGGACGCCACACCGAGCCGGTGATGGCTTCGTAGTGCGCGGCGGCCTGTTCGCGGAAGAACTCGAAGCTGTTGCGCCGCTCGATCAGGCTGAGGCCCTGGGCGATCAGGCGTTCCAGATCGACGGAGCGGACCTCCGAGCCGTCCTGTTCGGCCTGGCTGCGGCGCTGCGCCTGCTCGTTGGTGTCGAGCTCGCGTTCGATGCGACTGATCTTGCGATGAAACAGGCTGACGAACGACCAGAGGAGATCATCGAGATCGCCTTCGAGGCGGGTGTCGGCGAGCAGATTGCCGACGCTTTCGACGATGCCGGCAATCTCGGTCTCGACGCGCTCGGCGTCCGGCAGCGGGCGCGGATCGGGCTCGTCCTGCCCGGGGCGATGGCCGTAAAGCGCCAGTTCGTCGAGCAGATAGGCGGTTGATGACAGCGTGTGAACCTCGTCGTCGGGCTCGGTGTCGGGAAATGGAAACGGAAAATGCTGGTGATCCATGGTGGGCTCCTGCTGTGGGTGGGCCGCACCATTGCGGCCTTCACGGCGATCCCTAGCCAGGGGCCCGAAGCCGGGCCTGCACCCCGCAGCCGGTCTGCCGGCCAGGGGCCGGAGCAAAGCGGAGGATGGTGGAAGGCGGCTATTTTGTCTGGCGATGCAAAGCCGGCCGCAAGGCCGGCGGCGGAAAATAGCCGCCGGACACCATTGCAGGCCCGGCGGGCCCTGGCAGATCGCCGCTCGGGAAGGCCGCGATGCGGCCCCTTCCTCAGATCTCACGAGCCGGCGGTCACCCACTCCGTACCGGCTGACCGCGGAGCCCCTGACGATCTCTCACGGCGGCGCAACACAGATCGCCGACGGCGCAGCAGGCGTCGGTTCTATTCAGCAGTTGGAACTGGCGCGGCCTTCGCATCGAAGGCTTCGAGATCGGTGATGCGTGCTTCGATCGGCGATTTGCGCCGTGAGAACCAGAGGTAGAGACCGCTGCCGAGGACCGTGATCGTCACCAGATCGAGCAGCGCCCAGATAATCTTGAGCGGCATTCCGCCATAATCGCCGACGTGCAGCGGAAGAGAGAGTTCCAGCGCACGGAGATACGCGGGCATTCGCACAATTGCTGTCAGCTTGCCGGTCCGAGCATCTACGAGTGCCGGAGTGGAAAGCTGAGCAGTTAAGGGCGTCTTGCCATACGCCCAGAGCAAATAGTGGTGCGGACTACCGTTATCATTACCCGGATAAAGGATGGTCGTAACGACCATGCCCGGAAGTGCTCGTTCAGCAGTATCGAGCGCCGCTTGCGGGGAGGACAGTTCATCAGGCCGCAGTGGCACCTTGCCGCTCCAGGGCTCAATCATCGCCCGCACGTCCGTCCGTTGCCAAATTGCGAAAAGCGGCGCCGAAAGTTCATTCATGGCGCCGGTCACGCCAACCATTGTCGCCCAAGCTAACGTGACCACACCTAGTAGATTGTGGAGATCGAGCCAGCGCGTCCGGCGTTTACGCGTGTTTCGAACTGTGCCGAAATCAAGCTTGCGAGTGAATGGGGCGTAGAGGACGACGCCGGAACCAATTGCGATTACAAAAAGGATGGCCATTCCACACATGAATAGCTTTCCCTTCAGGCCCATGAACAAGTCCATGTGCATGACAAGGATTGTATCAACCAAGGATAGACCTCGGCGATGATAAGGCTTGGGCCACTGAATGATTTGTGCAGTTCGCCTATCGAAGGTGGTGGACTCGACCACCCACGGGTCAGCCTCAGCGGCATCCCATGAAGGCGCCAACGCCACTGTCACCTTGGGCGAGGTATCGTCCAGCGAAATTGACTTAACGATCCAACCCGGATGAAGCCCCCGGCTGCGCTCAACGATACGGTCCAGGCTGATGTAGGGCGTACCGGCCGGTAGCGCCGCAACCGGCGCCTCCGGCATCACCCAGTGGTCAATCTCTGCCGCAAAAATGAGCGGCAACCCGGTAATGCACGTAACGAGAAGGAAGATCGTACAAACCAAACTCGACCAGCGATGACTCCATTGCCACACTCTTAATGAGACGTGGCGGTGCTTGCCTCCGCCGCGACTATTAGAGCGAATGCCAGCTTTGGGCTGGTTCATTAGAAGCTCTTGCGCAGGGTAACAGTGAAGGACCGAGGATCACCGTAATTTCCGAAGAAAGATGACGGCACACGGATGTAATACTTCTTGTCGAAGATATTGTTGGCCGTCAGGGTTGCTGACCACTGACGATTTAGCCGGTAGCCAATTTGAGCATCGGCAACAGCGTAGGCTGACTGCCAGGGGCCCCCGCGCGTTGTTTCGCTCATAACCCGGACGCCGCCGCCGACCTGGAAACCTGGTTGATCGACATCACCAAAGCGATAGGAAGTCCAGGCCTTGAATGAGTGCCTCGGCTCCTCGCGATCGAAGGTCTTTCCGAGATTATTCGGATCTTCGAGATATTTGGTTTCGAGATAGGTGTAACCGGCGAACACGTTCCATCCCGGTAAGGGTTCGCCACTCACCTCCACCTCAGCGCCCCGGCTGCGCACCTTACCGGCAGCAACGTAATAATCTATTGTCCCGCCGTGCTCTGGGTCCGCCACGGCGCGATTGCGATCTGTCAGATTAAAAAGAGCGGCAGAGGCATTAAGCGCGCCATTGAAGAATGTGCCCTTTGCGCCGATCTCGTATTGGTCGCCGGTTCGTGGCTTTACCGACCCACCACCGAAAACAAGCTGTCCAGATTGCGGTGCAAAGATAGTGGCATAGCTGCCATAGAGCGAAATTTCGTGCGTTAGATCGTATATTATACCGATGGTTGGATTGAAATGCCCATTTACATCTGGATCATGATCCCACTCACCGTAATTCGGATATCCTGAGCGACTCTTGCTCCGATAGTTCGTGAGGCGCACGCCCGCAACTACCGTCAGAGGATCAGCTATACTAATGCGCGCTTGTCCATAAACGCCATACTGCACGGTTCTACTGTCGGATCCGTAGCTCAACGGAACACTCTGCAGTGGGGAAGTTATATTATAGATGTTTGCCAGAGAATAAAATGTATCGCCTCCGAAATAGGAATAGTCGTAATAGGCGTAATTCGCCCCAAATAGTAACGTGTGCGTACGACCAAATAGATTTATCGGACCAAGAACGTTCGTGTCATATGTAAAGGTCTGCAAGTCGGCCGGGCCTGCAGCTAAATCCAGAGTCGCTCCGCTATTATCCAGATTGACGGGGCCATATAGGGAGTTTGATTGGCCGTGGGTGTCAGCATTGCGATATGCGAAGCTAGCGCGGCCAGCCCAGCCCCCGCCAAAGTCATGGTCTAAGGAAGTATATGCTTCTTGCTCGTGAACATAATACTGGGTGCCCTTGACACCAAAATATGTCGATCGCGGAGCGTTAAGAAATTGTCCGTTGTTGTAAACAGACTGGCCAAAATTGAGTCCCGTTAGTCTCCTGTCCTCGTTCGTACCGGAAATCGTCAGAGTAGTTTTCTCACTCAAATCGAATTCAAGGATGGCGTACTCCGTTGCACGCCGATCGTGCATGTCATCCACGAAGAAATCACGATCATCGCCGGACACGACAACGCGCCCCCTGATAGTGCCGGTCTGGTTGAGCGGGCCGGTGACATCCAGATCGCCGTGAAAGTTGTTCCAGCTGCCTCCCATCAGGCTTCCAGCCCAACCGAACGTCTCGTGGGGCCGCTTGCGGACAAGATTGATCGTGCCCCCCGGATTAGAGCCAGCACCTTGGAGCAGACCGGCGGGACCACGCAAAACTTCTATCCGGTCATAGATCGCAGAATCGAACTGATCGACGTTGGAAATGCCGCCATTGCTGGGAACGCCGTCATATTGGACTTCGGCAGGATATCCACGAATATAAAAGAACCCAGCCTCAGGACTGAGTGGCGTCGATGTAATACCTGTTGCCTGTCGAAGAACCTGCTCAACCGTCACCGCATTCATGTCATCCATCTGTTGGCGAGTGATGACGGAGACAGACTGGGGAATGTCACGAAGCGATTCCGCTGTCTTGCCAGCTACTGTCGCGGCGCGCGCTGCATAGGAATGAGACTGATCGGTTGCAGCGCTGTCGGTTTTTGGGGTGAGAATGTCACGCGAGTCTCCTTCAACCCGCACTGGCCCGAGTTGGATGACTCTCGGAGCGGCCGCGGCCGGCTGCGGTAGCTTCTCGAGGGAAACCGTATTCGCCCCCGTAAAGCGATACGTCATACCGCTGCCCGCGAGGAGCTGCGTCAGGCCTTGCGCGGGCGTGAAGCTCCCTTTCAACGCCGAACTGCGAAGGCCCTTGACGAGATTGACGTCGTAAAACACCTGAAGGCCCGCCCGATTGGTAAAGGTCAGGAGCGCGGCATTAAGGTCCTGTGCCGGGATGTCGAAGGCGATGGTCTGTTCGCTGACGGCCGGCGTCTGGTGCGGCTGCTGTGCAGCAACAGGACCCGCGTAGATAATGGCCGCCGTTGCCAGCACGACCCCACTGACCGTGGATTCCAGCCAGTTCCGACGACGGGCAGCCCTGCCTCGCCGCAAATCCTTCGCCCCCATACAAATACCCGTCCCTTCGCCAGTCGATGTTCTAATTGAGATTGCGTTGCATTCGCTCTCTCTAAGTGGGACGGGATTTGGAGGGGGAGTCGGTAAGGCGAGAACGCATTTTGTTGAAAATGACGCCGCACCCTGCCCTGCGGGCTTAATAGAGGAGCGTCACCAGCGGTGGGAGGGAGGCTGTGCGGATGTGTAACTCGCGCGCGATGGTGGCCAGGGCGGCGTCGGGATCGGCGGTATCGAAGACGCCCGAAACGGTGCGGGAGGCCAACGCGGGATCGGTTATGACGATCCGGCCCCGTCGATAGCGATTGAGCTCGGCCACGACGTCGCCCAACGGCTGATGGTCGAAGATCAGCTTGCCCTGTTGCCAGGCCGTGGCGAGCGCCACATCAATGGTCCGTACCGGCCCCAGGCCTGCCTTCGAATAGCGGACGGTCTGCCCCGATGACACAACAACACGAGATGGCTCCGGTCCGGCGCGCGTAACCGCAACCCTGTGCTCCGTGACGGTGACATCGACGGCATCGGGTAAGCGGTCGACCATGAACTGTGTGCCGAGCGCCTGCGCAGTGCCGTCGGCCGCTTCGACGACGAATGGACGATGCTCGGCGCCTTTGACCGGCGCAACGGTGAAATACGCGATGCCTGAGAGGAGTTCGACGCGCCGCTCGGTGCCGCTGAAATGTAGCTTGATCGCGCTAGCGGGGCCGAGATCGACGATGGTGCCGTCGGCGAGCGTCACAGCGTGATGCTGTCCCGGCGCAGTATATTGATCGGCGGTGAGCAGGATCATCGGATCGCCGAGCCAAAACCGCGCGCCGCCGACGACGAGCAATAAACAGGCGGCGATAGCAGCGGCCTGGGCCCAGCCGCGCGTGCGGGCGTGGCGCCGGGCCGGCGTAATGACGGTATTGGAGCGTGGGTCGGCCGGGACGATGTCGTTAGCGAGCGCGCCGGGCGCGGCACGCAACTGTCCCATCAGGCGCCAGGCGGACTGCGCCTCATCGAATGCGGCTTTGTGCGAGACGTCCTGGACGAGCCAGTGATCGAGATCGCGCTGTTCGGTGTCGGTCAGCGGGGCGGCGCCCATGCGCGCCACCCATTCGGCGGCGATGGTATCAATGTCGTTCTGGCGTTTTCCCGGCTCGCTCACATTTTGGTCCTTGTCGGCACTCGTCCGCTCCGCCGCGCTCTTAAAGAGTAGGACGGTACAGCGATCCTGACTCGGTAAACGGGGTGAGACGGTTCTTGGGATTTCTACTGCGGACGAAGGCGCTGCATCACATGCTTGATCGCCTGCGCCAGGTGTTTCTGGACGGAACTATCCGAGATTTTAAGGCGTTCGGCGACCTCGTGGTAGGTCAAACCCTCGAGTCTGGCGAGGGCGAAGACCTGCCGGGTCCGTTCGGGAAGATCGAGCAGCGCGGCGCGCACCAAGTCGAGTTCATGCGTGGCGGCGACCTGCTGCTCCTGCGCGGGGGCGTCGTCCGGGATATCGACCAGATCGTCGTTGGGAACCGGATCGGTCAGTTCCCGGCGCTGCTGGCGGATATGGTCGACGGCCAGATTATGGGCCGTGCGATAAAGATAGGAGCGTTCGTGCAGGATCGTCACGGCGGGGCTGGTCTGCCGCTGCTCGGCGAAACGCAGGAAGGTTTCCTGAGTCAGATCGGCGGCGGTTTCCGCGTCGCGCACGCGCTTGCTGATATAGGCGTGAAGCTCGCGCCGGTGAGCGAGGAACAGCCTCTTAATGTCCTTGCTCGCCAATGATTGGGGTCCAGACCGTTGCCAATTTCCGATGCCGAAAGATCGAATGGTATCGGAATTGCGAATGACTCGCAATTAGAAACGGCGGTCAATCGGCAAGGTAACGCGCCCGATCGGCAGCCGCGAACTGGGCAGCCAGGCGCGCGCGGGTCGCCATGGCCCCGGAGCGACACAGATCGGCATTGAAGTCGCCGCACTCGGGAAGAAGGTCGAAAACGGCCACGCCCCTTGCCCCCGCCCGCTGGCGGAGCCGCTCGGCCGCCCTGCGACCGGCCTCGTCGAGATCGCAGGCCACGTAGAGCCGCGCCAGGCTGGGCGGGATGGAAAAGCCGGCCAAATGATTGGCCGAAAGGGCAGCGACCATAGGCATCTCGGGAACGAGGGATTTGAGAGCCAGGACGGTCTCGATGCCCTCGCCCGCAATGAGGACATTCAACGCCCGCCCGAAGCGCACGCCGCCGCCTAGAAGCATACCCAGGGCCCGGCGCGGGTCGGTGATCGGCGCTTTGGCGGGCCGCTGGCGAGCAAGCCAGGTGCGCTGGATCCCGGTGATCCGTCCGGCGTCATCGGTGACGGCGGCCAGCAAGGCGGGCCACGCTTCGCGCGGGGACGTTCTATCCGCCCGATACCACGCGGCGGGGTGGAAGCGCAGGCAGGGCCAGGACAGCGGACCGGTGATACCGCGGGCACGCAGATAGGCCTCGGCCGGGGTGTCGGGGATCGGCCGGGCGGCGGCAAATAGGCGGCGGGCTGCCTCCGGCGATCCGCCCGGGACGGCGGGGTGGCACGGCTCCGCGGGCCCGTCCGGCCGTCGCAGGGTCAGAAAGCGCCGCGCTTCATCGAGCGTCTCGGCAATGGACCGACAACCCGCGCGCCGGGCGATCAGATCGAGCAGATCGCCATGCTCCCCGGTCGCCGAATCTGTCCATTTGCCCGCCGCGCCCGGTCCGGCCTCGGGACCTACGAGACGGACATAGAGACTGCGGCCGGGCGTGTTGTCGGTATCCCCGACCGACCAATAGCGGCCATGGCGGCGGCCATTGGAGAGATAATGGCGGCACACCGCCTCGGCCTCCCGCGCGAGTCGGTACGCCATGTCGGCAGCGGGCGAGGACATGACAGGATCCTCACGCCGGCGTCCGCTCGGCGCGGCGCACGAGGGGGAAGCGCGCAAGAAGCGCCGCGAGGATATCCGGTCCGGTGGCGCCGGTTGGAACGAAGAGGCGCAGCTTCCAGGCAATGATTTCCGAGATGAGACCCATCGCCTTCAGCCGTTCGACCAGGCCGTCGCTGAAACCGCAGAGTTCGAGCCGGTCGGCGCCCATAACGCGCGCGCGCCGCAGTTGAAGTCCGTCCTGCAAGTCGAGGATGGTGCGGCCGTCCATGACTGCGCGCCAGGCTTCGCCGGGATCGACGGCAACCGTGTCGAGGCCGGTGCTCTGCGCGACCCAGGTGGGCGACACCAGCCGCCCGATGATGCGCTCGCCGGCATCGCTCTGGAGACGGTAGACGCGCATCGAGTCGTCGGGGAGCCGCTTCCAGATCGGCAGCAGCAAGCCGGTGACGACATGCAGATCGCTCTCGGCAAAGGGCGGCACGTCGGCGATTTCCCGCTCCCACGCCTGCGCGAAGCTGGCGCGGTCGGCCTCTTTCCAATGCGTTTGCGCCATCATGGCGAGCGGAATGGCGCTACGCTCCATCGGGCGGAGCAGACGGACGCGGCGCTCGACCTCTCCATCGTCGAGCATCAGGCT
Organism: Hyphomicrobiales bacterium; assembly: GCA_040255145.1. Classification (GTDB taxonomy): domain Bacteria; phylum Pseudomonadota; class Alphaproteobacteria; order JBDZUN01; family JBDZUN01; genus JBDZUN01. The sequence goes on from JBDZUN010000020.1 coordinate 8,248, forward strand.
TGGGGCCGGAACCTGCACCGCGGCGCGGCCCGACTGCACGTTCACCAACAACGTGGCACGCGGATCATCAGCGCGTTCAAGCGCTTCAGCGAGCGTGAAGGGGCGGTTGCGTTCGCGGCGGCGGATCGTGAAGAGCTGGGTTTCCGCGCCGGTCTCTGGATGAGTGTAAAGTGTCTGTCGCGCGGTGACCGCTAGGCTTTCGGCCATGAGCGTTTCGACGCCGACGTCGTAGGTGCCCGAGACGATGGCTCCCTCGATCTTTGCACGCAGCAAATCCTCGAACACGCCAAACAGCATGTTTTGAAAGTCGATGGTCAGCGCTAACAGGCGGTTGAGAAAAGTCGTGATCGGCGGCAGATCCTCGCGCAGCGTGCCGTCCTGGTCGGTAAGGCGCAGGCCCGTGGCGGCCTCGAAGGCCTGAAGCGAACAGCCCTCGACCTTCCCGCCGAACAGCAGCACATAGAACTGGCGCAGCGCGGCGCGACCATAGGCAGATTCGAGATTGTCGTCTGCGCGGAAGAGCCCCTGCCCGCCTGTCTGGCGCTGGCCTTTGGTGATCGCGCCCAGCGTGTCGAGACGGCGCGCGATGGTTGAAAGAAAGCGTTTCTCCGCTTTGACGTTGGTGCTGACCGGGCGGAACAGCGGTGGCTGCGCCTGGTTGGTGCGGTTGCTGCGGCCCAGGCCCTGGATGGCGGCATCGGCCTTCCACCCCGCCTCCAAGAGATAGTGGATGCGAAGGCGCCGGTTTCTTGCACCGAGGTCGGCGTGATAGCTGCGGCCTGTTCCGCCTGCATCGGAGAAGATGAGGATGCGTTTCTCGTCGTCCATGAAGGCCTGCGCGTCGGCGAGATTGGCGGAGGCCGCTCGGTTTTCGACGCAGAGCCGGTTCCCTTTGCGCACGATGCGTCGCGACCGCCCAGTGACCTCGGCAACCTGTTCGATGCCAAAGCGCTGTACGATCTGGTCCAATGCGCCTTGCACGGGCGCAAGGGCGGCGAGGTGCTCGATCAGGCGGTCGCGGCGCGCGACGGCTTCACGGCATTGGACGGGCTGACCGTCTCGGTAGGCGGGCCGCGATGCGAGATTGCCTTCGCTGTCGGTAAAGGGTTCGTGGAGCTGGGTGGGAAAGCTGTGCGCCAGATAGTCGAGGACATACTCGCGCGGCGTGATGTCGACCTGCACATCGCCCCATTCCGCCGTCGGAATATCGGCCAGCCGGCGCTCCATCAGCGCCTCCCCGGTCGAGACGATCTGGATCACGGCAGCATGGCCAGCGGCGAGATCGCGCTCGATCGCATGGATCAGCGTGGGCGTCTTCATCGAAGTGATCAGGTGCGAGAAGAAGCGCTGCTTGGCGGACTCGAAGGCCGAACGGGCCGCCGATTTGGCCTGCGCGTTCAGCGTGCCATGCGCACCCGTGACGTTGGCCGCCTGCAATGCGGCGTCGAGATTGTTGTGAATGATTTGGAACGCCCCGGCATAGGCGTCATAGATGCGGATCTGCTCGGGCGTGAGATGGTGCTCGACGAGTTCATATTCGACACCGTCGTAAGAGAGGGAGCGAGCGGCATAGAGACCAAGCGCCTTGAGATCGCGCGCCAGGACTTCCATCGCCGCAACCCCGCCGGCCTCGATGGCCTGAACGAACTCAGTCCGCGTCGCGAAGGGAAAATCCTCGCCGCCCCACAATCCGAGGCGTTGCGCATAGGCAAGATTGTGAACGGTGGTGGCCCCGGTGGCGGAGACGTAGAGGATGCGCGCATCGGGCAAAGCATGTTGCAGGCGCAGGCCCGCGCGACCCTGTTGCGACGGCGCCTGGTCGCCGCGCTCGCCTTTGCCGCCGGCAGCATTGGCCATGGCATGGGATTCATCGAACACCACGATGCCGTCGAAATTGGCGCCGAGCCAGTCGACGATCTGCTGGACGCGCGAGACTTTGCTATCGCGTGCGTCCGAGCGCAGCGTCGCATAGGTGGTGAAGAGAATGCCTTCAGTGAGGCGGATCGGGGTCCCCTGCCGGAAGCGGGCAAGCGGCGTGACGAGGAGGCGTTCCATGCCGAGCGCCGACCAGTCGCGCTGGGCATCTTCGATCAGCTTGTCCGACTTGGAGATCCAGACCGCGCGGTGGCGCCCCTGGAGCCAATTGTCCAGAATGATCCCAGCGACCTGCCGGCCCTTGCCCGCGCCGGTTCCGTCGCCCAGCATCCAGCCGCGCCGGAAGCGCACCGCGTTGGGTGCATCGTCCGGCGCGGCCGAAACGACATCGAAGGTGTCATCGACCACCCAGGCACCGGACAGATGGCCGCCATGCGCCTCGCCCGCATAGACTACGCTTTCGAGCTGCGCGTCGGAGAGCAACCCCTCGGCGATCACCGCAGCCGGAAGTCGTGGCCGGTAGGCGGGTTTGGGCGGCGGCGCCGAGGCCATCGCCGCCGATTGCACGAGCTTGGTCGGATGCGGCTTGGCCGCCTCGATGCGGATCGATTGCAGGCTGTAGGATTCATATAGCGTGTCGGTGAGACGGTCCGGTTCGGTGGGTGCCCAATCGATCGTGACGTAGTCCAGTGTGACGCTGTCCGGCTCGAAACTCTTTCCTCGAACAGGCAATGGGCGCGGTGCAGACATGCGCGGTGTCGGGATGCGTGCGACCGGCGCAATGCCGCTGTTGGCACGCTGCTGTCCGCCCAGCGGCAAACGCGCGGGCACATGTGCGGCGATCCAGCGAAGAAGCGCCGCGGCGTCACGTGCGATGCCGGGCGGTTCTGGAAAAGACCTGGGGTCGTCGGCGGGATGCTTGTCGATCACCGTCAGGCGGGTTTCGATGGTGGTGCCGTGCCGGGCGTAGACGCGGCCATCGATTGCGGCCGAGAAGACGACACGGCCACGCGTCTGAAGACCGATGAATGCGTCGCGCCAGGCGGGATGATCCGGCGCCAGCGTCGCGCCCGTGATTGCCACGAGACGCCCACCGACGGCAAGACGAGCAAGCGCCGATGAGAGATGGCGGAACGCAGCGTCGGCAACGCGCCCCTCGACATGCACGGCCGCCGAAAATGGCGGATTCATCAGCACGACGGTCGGCTGCACGCCGATGTCGAGATGATCGTCGATATGAGCGGCGTCGTGCCGGGTGATGGCGGCATGGGGAAAAAGATGGCCGCACAATTCCGCGCGTAGGTCGGCCCATTCGTTGAGCGCCAGGTCAGCGCCCGCAAGTTCGGCGAAGATGGCGAGTAGCCCCGTGCCGGCCGATGGCTCCAGCACGAGATCGCCCGGCCCGATCGCCGCCGCGGTGGCAGCGGCGAAACCGAGCGCGATCGGCGTCGAAAATTGCTGCAACGCCTGGCTCTCTTGCGAGCGGCGCGTGTGGGACGGCAGGAGCGCCGCGATCTTCGCCAGCATTGCCAGGAAGGCGTCCGGCGAGTCCGCCCGGGCACGCATCGTCCGTGCGAATTTGCGCAGGAACAGGACGGTCGCGGCTTCGCCGGCATCGTAAGCCGTCTTCCAATCCCAGGCGCCCTCGCTATCGGTTCCGCCGAGCGCGTCGGACAGAACGCTACGCAGTACAGCGGAATCGATGGTCCGGCCGCGCGCCAGATGATCCTGGAGTACTATGGCGGCGCCAAGGAGCGCCGGCGCGATCTGGACGCAGGACGCGGGACTGCCAGACCCCGCCGCGATGGCGGCGGGTGATAGGGAAATGTTCATGGATGAGACCTCAAGAGAGCAGGAACGGGCCGAGCCGGCCGGGCGCTCTCTCTGATCCCTGGCGGCTCAAACCCCTCCCGCCCGTCCTCTTGCTCTTTCCAGATGCCGCCGCCTGTTGCGCCTGGCCCCGTGCATCGTGTTGTGCTGAGCCACGGGTCTGGCCACCTGACGCCTCGCCGGTCAGGGGTCGGAAGGGCTGGCGGTGGGTTCGTCCGCCCCCGTATCAGCGGGCGGCCGATAGGCCTCGTAGGGATTGCCGTTGGCCAGATGTCCGAAGGGCGTAAAACGATAATCCGTCCCGTCGCGCCCGACCGCGCAGATCACATAGCGCGCCTCACCGCTTGTCGCATCCATGCATTCCAGCAGAGCGAGGTTGCCGTCTGCGGCGGCCCGCAGCATCGTCTGGAAGTTGGTCTGAGCATGCGCGGGGATGCTCATTGCGCCCTCCCCGGCTGCGCGGCCGCTGGCCCATCGCGCTTCGCCTGATGCTCGGCGAGAAATTCTTCCAACAAGTCGTTCGTCGACTTGCCCTGGATGGTGTCCGCGGTGATGAACACCGCCATGCCGCCGAAGCCGTCGGGGCGCATCTTCGAGCAGGTAAAAGCCGCGACGACGCTGAGATAGGTTAGTGTCTTCGAGCGCTTCACGATGTCCTGAAGGAAGAATTCCCAGGAAGTGCCGGTGAGGTCGAGATCGATTTCGGCCACGTCCGGTTCAAAGGCTGCGAGCCGTTCGGTGACGTAGAGATGTGCGGCGCTTTCGACATCCGGCGACAACGCAATCGCTGCTTCGAGCTCCGCACGCGCCACGAAGATCATCGTGGACGGACTCTGTTCGGCAAAGAAGTAGCAGCCATCGCCGTCCGGCGCGCATGCGAAGATGCGTGAGAGCAGCAACCGCTCCAGCGGCGTCATGTCGGCATTGGGGATGGTCTGCTGAACGACGGTCTGTTCAAAATAATCGGCCATGATGGTTCTCCAAAAATCAAAAGGCCCGGCGGGGTAGCCGGGCGCTTTGGGTGGAATAGGTGGGAAAGCGGGTGGCGCGCCCTCCGCTCAGTCCGGATCGCGTGCGCCGGCGAGGATGGCCTCGGCCTTGGCGATGGTGGCGTCCGCGCGCCGCCGCCAGAACGGTGGACCGGATGCGGCTCCATCCGGCGCGTGCGCAAGCATTTTCAGAATGCCGAGCAGTGTCTCGAAATAATCGGCCTTACGCTGCACGGTTTCATCGAACTGTGATGGAACGGCCAGCGCAGTCGCGCAATAGGCGCTATCGGCGCCAGGCCAGGCGACGGTGATGTAGGTCTCGCCGGCGGACTCGAAATCCTCCTTTTGTCCGGACCAATCATCGTCCTCGAGGGCAAGGCGGCAAGCCTGCTCGAGCGTATCCGCTTCGTAGGTTCGCTGCCGATAGACGGGAACGCGAAAGCTGGCTTCGATGGTGAAGAACGGCATGATGACCTCCTTGAAATGCGAAAGCCCGGCGCGAGGGCCGGGCTTCGGAATGGACGAGATGGCAAGCGCTCGGCGTCAGAGACGCCAGCGTCGGACGAGGCGCTGCGCTTCGCGGTGATGGGTAAGCATCTGCCGGTAGAAGCGATGGCGTGCGCCGCGGCGGAGCGGATCACAGCGGGCCTGAGGCGTCAGCTTCTTGGCGGCGGCATGGATGACGGCACGCCAGCCGTCATAGACGGTGATGTCGAGGCGTAGATAGGTGCCATACATGATCAAGATCCTCCCGACGCTGTGGCGGCGAACGGATCAACCTGGCGATGGATCGGCTGGGCGCGGCCCATCCAGGGTTCGGGCCGGATGCAGCGCACCCAGTCGGCGAAGCTTGGAATGAAGCCGAGATCCTCCACCACATGCTGCTCGCCAATCAGCCGTACGGGGACGATTCGCCCCGTCGAGATCGTAATGGTCGCGCCGAAGGTCCGTTCAAGTTCGAAGATGCCCTGGGCGTGATGGCGCAAGGCGCGATGACGGAAATCGGCGGTGATGAGTTTCGACGGCTCGTCGAACCACTGATGCAGATGCAGATAGTCTTCGGCGACGCCACCCCACTTCCGCACGGAGGAAAGGGCGTGATGATAGCAATGTCCCACGGCATCCTCCTCAGAGCTGATGTTGGGAATAATCGGATTCCATATGCCGCTCATTGTATTCGAGCGTGATCGTCCGATTTGCTGTGTCGAAGTGGAATGTCCCGTAGGCGCCGTCATTGTTCTCCCAGCCGGCATGAGTCTCGGTGAGCAGGTCATAGACGAGTGTTTCGACGGCCTCGCACACGCTCTCCGTGAGGCGGTCGATGTCGGTGGTGCCCCAGGATGCCCGGGCGATCACGATCTGGTCCGCGGGGAGTACCGCCGCGGCGTCGCCTGCCTTGACCTCGATGGATTCGATCTGGCCGCTATCGCCATAGCCATCGAATTCCACGGTGATGGTTGTGATGCCGACACGCGTGAGAGCATCGAAGAGTGCGGTTTTGTTTTGCTCCCGGACGGCGGCGGCGCGGGCGGCGTAGTCGCGATCCTTTGCGAGCCAGGCGTCGGCATCGAAGGGTGAATTGCTGTCGGTCATGATGGATCTCCAGATATGCAAATGGCGCCCGGTGCGAGACCGGACGCCATGGATGGGAAGAGGAATGAAGCGGAGCGACCGAAACCGCTGCGCCAGCGCTGGTCACTCGGCGGCGAGTACGCCTTCTTCGCCAGCTTTGGTGTCGTCGTGGCTTTCGAGGAAGGCCGGAAGCGCGTCGGATTCGCCGTCGGCGTTCGGGAATTCTTCGACAAGACGCAGCGGTTCGGGCAGCCAGCCCGTGCCGTCAAGCAGCCGTTCGGCCTCCTTCGCCATCTCCGCCTTCTTGAGATGGTCGAGAAGCTGGGCCGCCTGTTCGCCCTTGGCCTCGCGGACGGCATCGAGGATGCGGGGCTTGGTGATGCGCCCGAGATAGTTGTCGACCGTCGGCCGCCAACCCGCCTCGACCAGGTCGAGCGCGACGGCGCGCGCAAGACGATCGGCCTGCGCGATCCGCTGCGTCACGCCATGCGCGGATACCCGGCCATAGGGATCGGCCTTCTCATAGAGCGCGTTAACGCCATAGGAGACGCAATGGGCGAGCAGCGCCATGCGGCTCGCATCATCGAGACTCGCAAGCCAATCCCACAACGCAGGCTCGCCGTCGGGCATGTCGGCTTCCCACGCCGCCTGCCGTTCCGCGATGGCTTTGGCGGCGGCGCTGTCTTTCAGATCGGGCGCCTGAACGGGAAACGACACGTCGCGGACGCAAGCCTGCAGGCATCCCGACGCACAGGCGCTCCCGAAACGGTCTCGACAGAGGGTATGAAGAAGCGCCGTCAGGGCGACATGCGGATGGTTCGCCACTGCATCGCGCAGGGCGAGTGTGCGATAGGCGGTGAGCTCCGTCACGAGTCGTTCGGGCAGCGGCTTGACGGCCTCTTCCTCTTCGTCCTCCGCGATCTCGCTGTCGCCGCCGATGGTGATGACGGCCCTGCGGACGGCCGGCGAAGACGGGTCCGCCGCACCGTTGTCCTCGTCCTGGGTCTCGACGGACGCGTCCGCGGAGGCCGCTTCATCTTCGGGCCGGACGAAACCGCGCTCGACAAAGAGGTCGCCGTCACGATCGATGCTGACAAAGGCGCCAGCATGCACGATCTCGCCCGGAGCATAGCGGACCGGGCGATCCTCGAAGGCCGCGAGTGCTGTCTCGATCTCCCCGAGGCGCTCATCGACCTCGTCGGGAATCTCATCGGCCTCGGCATAGTCCTGTTCGAGACGATCGAATTCAGTGCGCAAAGACTCGCGCGTCGCATATTCCTCATCCGAGAGCGGAACGGTTTCGCCCGCCAGGCGGCGCAGGCCGTTGGCATGGCCATACGAAAAATCGACCGCGACGGCGATCCACTTCCAACCTTCGACCGCGACCGCCTCGGCTTCCTGCTTCAGCTTCTCGGTCGCGAGCGTGTCGAGCAAGGCGGGATCTTGCAGCCAGCCGCCGTCGTCGCTCTCGAACAGGTCGCGTAGAATGACGCCACCTGCGGCTTCATAGGCGTCGGCGCCCACGAACAGTGCCCGGCGGTCGGAAGCCCGCACCACACCTTCGGTAAGCTGGCGACGGATGTAGAACGGCTCCTTGTTGTAGCTGTGGGCGAGCGCGTCCCACACCTGCTCCTGTCGTGCATGGTCGTTGGTGACGGTGAATGCCATGAGCTGCTGCAGGGTCATGCCGTCTTCGGCATAGACGTCGAGCAGCTTAGAGGAGACGGCGGCGAGCCGCAGACGCTGCTTGACGACGGCCGGGGTGACGAAGAACCGCGCGGCGATGTCTTCCTCGTCCAGTCCCTGATCGCTGAGGGTCTTGAAGGCGCGGAACTGATCAAGGGGATGCAGTTCGACGCGGTGGGCGTTCTCGGCAAGCGAGTCTTCCTCGGCCGAAATCGCAACGGACGGATCGCGCACGACGCAGGGGACAGGCGCGGTCTTGGCGAGGCGCTTCTGCTTCACCAGAAGCTGCAGCGCACGGTAGCGCCGTCCGCCCGCCGGAACTTCGAACATGCCGGTCTCAACGCCATCGGCGTCGAGGACCGGTCGGACACTCAAGCTCTGCAAGAGCGTGCGCCGGGCGATGTCCTCCGCCAGGTCCTCGATCGAGACGCCGGTTTTGACGCGGCGGACGTTCGACTGGGACAGAACAAGCTTGCAGAAGGGAATATCGCGAGAGGTGGAAAGGGTGATCTTCTGAGTGCTGGCCATCGGGATGATCTCCACGACGGGCGGCCGGAAGACTCTCTCCCGGTCTTTCAAACCCGTCACGAATCCTTCCCGCCGCCCTCTTCCTCTGCTGCGCGCCGCTGTCCGGTAGAGCCGCACTGGCCGGCGGCCGCTCCCGTGTTCACGCCACCTAGCGGCCAGGCTCCTGCCTCGCGGCGACCATGGGAGAATCGTTGGCGACAAGGAGGAGGTGCGTGCCCGGTCATCGGGTTTTCTCCAGCGGTCCCCCGTCAGCCCTTGGCCCATTGGGCGGCGGCATCGCGGGCGAAGTCGCGGTAGGATCGCGGGGCGCGGCCGAGCAGCGCCGTCAGCCGGGCGATCGCGGCGGGATCAGCAGCGGCGCCGTCACTCTGGTAACGCTGGAACATCAGGCGCAAATCGAGGACATGCCAGCCGGGCAGCACGGCCTTCATCCGCTGCTCCATAACCACAAGATCGTCGCCGCCATAGCGGACCTGGCGGCCAAGCGCCTCGCTCCAGATCGCTGCGATGGCCTCTCCGGTCAGGCTGTCGGGCCCGACAAGGTCATAGGCGTCGTGGGGCAACGGCCCCGGCGCCCCCTCGCGCCGTCGAAGCTCCGTGGCCGCCGCGGCGCCGATGTCGCGGATGTCGACCATCGACACGCCCTTGGCGCCGACCGGAGCGGCGTAGACGCCCGGACCCAGCAATGGGTCCTTCTGGCGCAGGTCGTTCTGGATGAAATAGGCTGGGCGCAGCACCGTCGCCGGCAGGTCGAGCGCCTGGATCATCCGCTCAACCGTCGCCTTGCCCGCGAAGTGCGGCACGTCTGCATAGGCCTCGCCCTTGAACACCGACAGATAGACGATCCCCTTGACGCCCGCCTCCCGAGCGACGGTCAGCGCCAGCATGGCTTGGGTCAGTTCGTCGGCCAGGTTGGGGACCAGCAGAAACAGGGTGCTGACGCCGGTCATGGCCGAGCGAAAAGAGTCGATGTCGCCGAGATCGCCGCCGACCGGGGTGATGCCGGCAGGCACCTGGGCCTTTCCCGGCGAACGTGTCAGGGCGCGCACTTCGGCGTCTTGACCTCGGAGATGGGTGAGCACTTGGGAGCCGATGGTGCCCGTGCTGCCTGTGACCAGGATCGACATGTCGAAATCTCCTCAAGAAAGGCGCGGAAGGCGCCGTGACTTGAGTCTGAAGATAAATGTTCCATAATTTCGCAGTAGATGGCATGTTTGGAACAACTTGTCCCATATATGGAACATATGATGGACCTCGAAGGCCTGGCTGACTTCAATCTCGTGGCCGCCCAAGGCGGCTTCAGCCGCGCCGCGCGTTTCTCCGGACGGCCCAAGGCGACCCTATCGCGCCGGGTTTCGGAGCTGGAGCAGAGCCTGGGCGTCAGATTGATTGACCGCGGCACGCACACCCTGCGCCTGACCGAGGAAGGCCGCGCCCTGCACGCGCGTACCGAAGGCTTGCTCGCCGAAATCGCCGAGGCCGGGGAAGCGGTCGTTCTGGGCGCTTCCGTCCCGCGCGGGCGGCTGCGTGTCAGCGCGCCGATTGTGTTCGCGCATGTCGCGCTGGGCCGGATCGCCGCGCGTTTCGCCCTGGCCTATCCGGACGTGGCACTGGAGATCGTTGCGGAAGACCGCCTAGTCGATCCCGTCGACGATGACTATGACCTGGTGATCCGCATCGATCCTGCGCCGGACGAGCGGCTTGTCGGGCGGCGGTTCCTAACGGATGAGCGGCTGATCGTGGCCGCTCCAAACCTTCCCAGGCTCGTCCCCGACGGGGCGGAGCCTGGCGAAATTCCGGTCGGGGCTGTGGCCCTAGCCGCGATGCCGACGAACCGCATCTGGCGCATGCGGTCCGCCGATGGAGGGACGTTGACGCTGAAACCCCAGCCCATTCTGCGGCTGTCCTCGCTTCTGATGGCGCGCGACGCAGCCTTGGTGGGGGCTGGGGTGGCAATGTTGCCCAAGCTTCTGGTCGCCGACGATGTCGCGGCGGGCCGACTGTCCCTATGGGGTGTGGAGGACGCACCGGCGGTGGAGATCTGGGCGTTGCAAAGCTCCCGACGCCTAGTGGGGGCCAAGGTCCGCGCCTTCCTCGACGTTATCGACCAAAGCTTCCCGAACAGGGTCTTCGTTCCTCAAACCTGAGCGTCCAGGCCAGGCTTAGGACACGCGGGCGGATGCGGGGATAGGCGGCGAACGAACCCCAGATACGAGAGAGCATCCATCACACCAGCTCTGGTTCGCCGATCGGGTTGGCGGCGGATGGATCTGCGATGGTCTCTGGCGCGAAGGCCAATAGGAAGTCGGCAGCTTTACTCGCCTGAGAGGCGGCCCGAACGATCGCATGGTTATCCTCGCGCAGCACCTCCAGCCAGGAGCCGATATAGTCGGCATGGCGGACGGTCGGGGCGATGCCGAGCGAAGCGCAAACGAACGCTGCGGAAATTTCCGCGATCAATTCCTCGGCGGCGTATTTCTTTGAGCCGAAGGCACCCGACAGATCACGATTGAGGCGCGCCGGGTGACCTGAAGCGTGAGAGCATTCGTGCAGCGCCGTGCGATGCCAGTTGATCGGCTCGAAAAACGCCTCCGGCGGCGGCACCTGTACGAAGTCCGGACCCGGTGCATAGAAGGCGCGATCCCCGCCAATCCGAAAATCGATACCGGATGCGCGAATGAGCGCGTCCACCCGCGGTAGAATGAGATCGGTTCGCGTAGGAGGCGGCACGACCGTAAAGTCCTCGGGAAGGTTTTCACATTGCTGACAATTGAAGACGGTGAACCGCTTGAGAAACGCGATGGTGCGTGCCTCATCGCCATCCTGGTCCGCACGGCGGCGTTCATCGTCCGGCACAAAGCGGTCCGCGTAGACGACAGTGGTGCCGGTCTCACCTTTGCGGACATGGCCACCCAGCGCTAAGGCTTGCCGGAATGTCAGCCATCGCTGGACAGTGAATCCGCGGCGCACCACGGCATCCCAGAGAATGAGCACATTCACGCCGGAATAGGTGCGGCCCGTGGCGGCATTGGACGGCAGGCCAAGGGGCGCGGTGACGTCGGCCGATCCCCAGGGCTGAACCCAGGGCACACGCCCGGCCTCCAGTTCGGCGATAATCTTGTCGGTGATTTCCTGATAGAGGCTCGTGCGGTCCCTGACCGAGCGAGCGTGAGTGCCTGAACGAGACATCGCGGATCTCCGCGACGGGCGGCGAGAGCCTCTCTCTCACCTTTCGACCCGTCGCGGTCCGCCCCACATCCTCTCGCTCTGGCCAGCCACCGCCCTCCTTCTGTGCCTTCGTGCCGGTTACCGAAGCAGCATTCCGTATTTGTTATGCGCCATCAGGCGCGCGCTCCGGACGAGGCGCTGCACATAGAGCCGCATGGAATCCGAGCGGCCCAGCCACTCCTCGCGCACCCGCCTCTCGCCGAAGATGGAAATGGCGATGTCGCGTTGGCTGGCGCCCATGGCGAGGGCATCGAGGACGCGTAACTGCATTGCCCACCGTGCGGCCCGTCGCTCCGAATGGAATAGGGCCCGCGGCATCCGGTGGAGACGGGCGAGCGCCAGCAGGCGAAGAAGCGTGCGCGCTGTGGTTTCGACGCTCCGCAATCCCGCGAGTTCGTATTGAAAGCGAACAGGGCCCGCCAAGACCGAGGCGCCGGTGACCGCTAGCCGGATGCGGAACGGACGTGTGCCGATGATCACATATTCGTGATCATCCGCCTCTTTGAGGACGGTCAGCGGACAGGGCAATGCCGCCAGGTCGAGTGTGTCGCGATCGCGGCGGTTGGCCGGCTGCGCGCGGAGCGCGAGAACGGAAGCGTCGTGCTCCGGCCGCCAAAAGATCGACTCGGGCAGTGCACAGATCATCGGTGTGGTGGGCGAGAAATCGTCCCCTCCTGTCGGCAACGGCATCAGACGGCGGAGCGCTTCCGCGCATTCGGATAAGGCGCAAGGGCGGCGTGGCGCGGACAAGTTGCTCCTTTGCTGGCGGCGGCACCGCCATGACCACGTCCGGGTCGCGCCGATGAAATTCCCAGGCCCAATCGGATCGATCGAGAAGCATGGCTGGCGGGTAATTCCGCGACAGGCGCCAATGTGGTGCTGATGGCGCATCCTTGTTCTCTGGCATGGCGTTACTCCCTATATGCTGCGCGCACGCGCGAACGCTTTTGTGCCAAGTCGGGATGGGAGATTCCGCGGCGGCGGCGGCGCGCAGGCCGTCCCAGGGAATCACCCACCACGTCCGGCGATATGGTGCGCGGGGTAGAGAGCGGCTTCCGTGTTCAACCGGCGATTGTCGGATAATCCCGACAATCGTGCGTGGAGTGAGATGCGGACACGTAAAAGATCGGCCACGAGCGCGCACGTCGAATGGCCGGTCACGGTGAGACATGGCCAGCGATCTATTCGACGGCGTCGATCTCGGTGTGTATGTCGCGGTTGCTGGGACCGGCTGCGTTCGCCGTGTGCAGGTCCGTTGCTCAGCGGCGCGGTCGAGCACCCCCTGCTCTAACGAAGTTCGTGCTCCTGCTTCCAACCGTCATTGGTAAGAACAAGGCCATCGGTGGCCTCGGCGGTCGACGCAGCGAGTGCCCGTTTGATTTCGGGGAATGCCTCCTGGATCGCGGGGTCTTTCGCCCAGGACGCTATGTCCTTCAAGCTGTAGGTGTAGCTCACACGGGAAGCCCGTACGCCCATCATATCGGCGGGCTCGGTGAAGGTGCCGATGGCATCGATATTCCGCCGGGCGAAACAAACATCGGTGCCGCCGAGAAAACTGTTTGCTCCTTTATGGATGGCCTTGGCACCAGCATCGGTGACTTGGTAGCGGATGTAGGTCGCGTTCTGCGTCTTCCCGCCGAAACCGGCCGGCTCGGTTTTCTGGAACTGCGTCGCCGTCAGCAGGCCTGCATTGGCCAACGCGTCCATGTCTCGACGTCCGAAAGTCTGGCTTGCTTCCACCTCCGCGGGAAGCGTGAAGCTGCGTGAGGCGCAGTCCGGATGGGCGTCGTAATACTGCTGGAGGGCTGCCTTAAAGTTGTCTTTGCTGGCCGCTTTTGGATCGCTACAGCCGGAAAGTAACGCCGTGACCGCAAGGGTGCATCCGGCGAATTGGATGAATGTGCGCATGACCGCTCCTCCTCGTCTTCCCTATTATGAAGACGTCTGTGCCGTCCGAAGTCGGTAACCAGAAGTGGGATTAGCCGGCCGATTGGCGCATCATTCGGCTGGATGGCGCATGGTGGCCTGATCTGGCTCCAGCACATCGGGATCGGGGATCGCCGCCGTGGTCGGCGATCTGCGGCGAGAGAGCCACAGGTAAATGCCGCTTCCGAGCACCACAATCGTCACAAGGTCGAGCAGCGCCCAGATGACCTTGAGCGGCAGTCCCCCGTAATCGCCGAAGTGCAGTGGCCGCGAGACTTCGAGCGCCCGCAGATACCAAGGCATCCGGACCACAGCCGTCAATTTGCCAGTTCTTGCATCGACAAGAACCGGGCCAAACAAACGACTCGTCAAATGGGTGGCGCCGATATTCCAGACTACATAGTGATAAGGCGTGCCTCCGTTGATGCCAGGAAAAACGATACTCGATGCCACCATGTCTGGGAGTGCCGCCTTCGCAACATCAAGCGCTTTTTGAGGCGATACTAACTCGGCGGGAGTAACTGGCGGCTGTCCAACATAAGAAGCTAACTTGGCTTTTACGTCAGTCTGCTGCCAGATTGCGAACAGCGGCGTCTCTAGTTCGTTCATCGCCCCGGTCGCACCGACGACCAGCGCCCAAGTGAGCGTTACCACCCCCAGGAGATTATGGAGGTCCAGCCAGCGAACACGCTGGGTCCGATGGGAACGGACCGTCCCAAAGCGCAGCTTGCGAGTGAAGGGGCCATAAAGCACCACCCCTGAAATGATCGCTACGATAAACAATAAAGCCATAACGCTCATGAAAAGCTCACCTGTGACGCCAAGGAAAAGCCTTTTGTGAAAACGAAGTATCAGTTCCATGAAGCTCCAACCTCGAGTCTCGGGGGGCTTCGACTGTTCCAGAATTCGTCCGCTGCGTGCGTCCAATCGGATGTAATGCTGGGCCTTTGGATTGTCTGTCCACGCCGCGTATGAAGGAACCATCCACACGCGGACTTCTGGCGCATCATTGTCGATAACGATCGATGCAATCACCTCTGTAGGATAAATCTGACGGCTTAATGCGGCGAGATGGCCGAGGTTAGCGCGGGGCGTGCCTGGCGGAAGCGCCACAACTGACGGTCCAGGCGTCAACCAATGATCTATCTCATCCTGGAAAAGAAGTGGCAGGCCCGTCAGGCAAACAAGCAACAGGAACGTCGTGCATACCAAGCTCGACCAAGTATGAACCCAGTGCCAAGCTCGTAGTCTTGGGACGGTGACCATGCGTTCACATCCGTCAAAAATCGGCGGTGGCCGAAATCATGAATGTGCGCGGCGCACTCAGAGTCGCAGTGCCTGGGGAATTGACTCCCTCCCAATAGTTCTTGTTGAGAAGATTCTGGATATTGGCGCGGAACGTCACTCGCTGGTCGCCAATCCGCGTTACGTAACGGCCCCCGACATCTAGTCGAGTCCAGCTCGGCAGTTTGATCTTATTCTCATTATCCAAATATTGGCGGCTGGTGGTGATGACTCGGCCCGTGAGGGTCAGCCCGCTGAGGCCAGGCGTGTCCCATTCGACACCAAGATTAGTTGCCCAAGGCGCTGCGCCCGGCGCAGCATTTCCATCGAGTGTTCCTCCCTGGGTTTTCGTCAGTCGGCCTTGCGTGTAGGTCACTCCGCCCAGCACGCGGAGGCGAGGCGTGACCGCACCGAAAATGTTCCATTCAATTCCTCGATTGCGCTGTTCACCATCAACACGCAGAGTAGGCAGAGGCGACGTGCTGTAGTCCACAAGAGTGCTCGGCTTCTTGATCTGGAAGAAACTTAGCGTGTTGGTAATGTGCCCGGTCTCCAGCTTTGCGCCAACCTCGACCTGCTTGCTCTTGTAAGGAGGAAATACCTCTCCCGCATTATTGTATGTGTTGCCGACTAACGATCCCGCAGAAAGCCCTTGGATCATATTACCGTAGAAGGACAGAGTCCTGGTTACCTTAAAGACAAGTCCCGCCATCGGCGTCCACGCATTTTCATCATAACGAGCAGTTACAGCTCCGCTGGAGGAGTCGTAATTCTGCGTCTTTACGTTCTGACGTCGCATTCCCAGCGTCAGGATTATGCGGTCATCGAAAGTGCTCATTGTGTCGGCTAGAGCGACACTGCCAAAGTTCAAAGAATTGGACCGAAGAGGTGTTGGAGACGGAGACGTTAAAAGAGGGGGAGATGCAGGATCATAGATATTTGTTGAGAGCGGATTGAAAGAAAAATTATCCTTCACCTCATCTGTTTGCCTTGAACCACTTAGTACCAGCGAGTGCTTTATGGGTCCGGTATCGAAGTCTCCCCTCAGCCCCAATTCTTCAGAGTCACCACGTGTATCGTAGGGGAATTGCATTTCTAGAATGGTAGCGTCTCCGTTGTTTTGGAGATTATAACCGCTGCTGAGAAGATAACCGGTGTATTGGTAATGGCGATAGCCAGCCTTGGCGTTGACGTGCTCCCCTGAAACTCCTCCACGGATAGCTAGAGTCCGTCCAACACGA
>JBDZUN010000265.1:0-4460 GCA_040255145.1 Hyphomicrobiales bacterium
CCCGCCATCCAGATTGTCCGCGCCCGCGCCGCCGATAAGCGTGTCGTTGCCGCCGTTGCCGGCCAGGGAATCGTCGCCGGCATTGCCGATCAGGACATTCGCAGCATCGTCGCCGGCCAGATGGTCGGCGTATGCGGAGCCGGTCAGGTGATCGATGCCGATCAGCGTATCCCCCGCGGCGTCGCCGCCGCTGGCCGTGTGATCCAATAAGTCCACGGTTACGCCGGCGGCGGAGCGGGAATAATCCGCCGTGACCCCGCCGGCCCCACTGGCGTGCGATCCGTCCAGCGTATCCGCGCCGCCGCCGCCGGACAGCACGTCATGCGCCGTCCCAGCACCATATTCGGCAGCGACAAGATGATTGGTGCCGTCGTCGCCGATCAGCGCGCCGGCGCCGGTCAGGTTCTCGATGCCGAACAGCGAATCCCCGGCCGCGTCGCCGCCGCTGGCGGTGTGGTTGGCAAGGTCAACGAAGACGGGCGCGGAACCGGAATAATCCGCCGTATCGATGCCCGCGCCGCCGTACAAGCTGTCCGCGCCGGCCCCGCCGGCAAGCACATCGTCACCGCCGCCGCCGACAATATGGTCGTCGCCGGCATTTCCGGTCAGGACGTTCGCGCCGTCGTCGCCATAGAGGCTGTCGGCCGCGTCCGAACCGATCAGATTCTCGATGCTGGTCAGGTGGTCGCCGGCAGCGTCGCCGCCGCTGCCGCTATGTGTCGCCAGCGAAACGATCACCCCGTCGTGGGAAGCAGAATAGTCCGCGGTGTCGACGCCCGAGCGACCATAGATGCCGTCGGCGCCCGCGCCGCCGATGATCACGTCGTCGCCGCCATTGCCTTGCAGAAAGTCGTTGCCGCTGCCGCCGGTCAAGACGTTCGCGCCGGCGTCGCCATACAGGTGGTCAGCATGATCCGACCCCGTCAGATTCTCGATGTTCATCAGGGAATCGCCGGCGGCGTCACCGCCGCGCGCGGTGTGGAGCGACAGGTCCACGACCACCCCCGCCGCCGAGGTCGAATAATCCGCCGTGTCCCCGAGATTGGCCCCACCCGGCCAATCCGCATTCGATCCGCCATCCAGCGTATCCCCGCCCGCGCCGCCGATGAGCACGTCGTCGCCGCCATTACCTTGCAGGACATCGTCGCCGGCGCCCCCGGCCAGGACGTCCCCGCCAAGGTCGCTGCCGGCCAGATGATCCGCGTGCGCCGAGCCGATTACCTTTTCGATACTGAACAGCCGGTCGCCGTCGGCATCGCCGCCGCTGGCGGCGCCATTCGACAGGTCCACGGTCACGCCGGCGGCGGAGTGAGAATAGTCGGCGGTATCGAAGCCGGCATCGCCGTATATCGTGTCGGCGCCGGCGCCGCCGGCGAGGATGTCGTCGCCGTCCAGCCCGTGAAGCGCGTTGGCGCCATCGTTCCCGGTCAGCGTGTCGGCGAACATCGAGCCGGTCAGATTTTCGATGCTGGTCAGGACATCGCCCGCGGCGTCGCCGCCGCTGCCGGTACCGGTCGACAAATCGACGTGAACCCCCGCCGCGGAGGTCGAATAATCCGCCATATCGGTACCGGACCGGCCGTACAGGCCGTCGGCGCCCGCTCCGCCGGCGAATATGTCGTCGCCGCCATTGCCCTGCAAGAAATCGTTGCCGGCGCCGCCGGTCAGAACGTTCGCGCCGGCATCGCCGTACAGATGATCGGCGAGGCCCGAGCCGATCAGGTTCTCGATGCCCGTCAGGGAATCACCCGCCGCGTCGCCGCCATGGGCGGTGTGGAGCGACAGGTCTATGTTTACCCCTGCCGCGGACTTCGAATAATCCGCCGTGTCGATGCCCGACCCGCCGTCGAGGCTGTCGGCGCCGGCGCCGCCGGTGATCGTGTCGTTGCCTCCGTTGCCGGCGAGCACGTCATCGCCGGCCCCGCCGCCCAGGATATTCGCGGCGTCGTCGCCGGTCAGGTGGTCGGCGAAGCCGGAGCCGGTCAGGTTTTCGATGCCGATCAGCGTGTCGCCCGTGGCGTCGCCGCCATCGGCGGTATGCGCCGCCAGCGATACGATCACGCCCGCTGGGGACCCCGCATAGGAGGCGAAGGCCGGTCCCGAGGTGCCGTCCCCTGGGCTGCCGTCCAGTATGTCCGCGCCGGCGCCACCCTCCAATACGTCGTAAGTGACCGGAGTGTGGGGATCACCGAAATGGGCGGGCGTACCGAACGAGGTCAGGTGATCGTCACCGGCGCTTCCGTGAAAAACGTCGGCATCGCTGAAGAACGCGTGGTTCAGGTCCAGGAACTGGTCGCTCTGGATATCCCGCTGCACCACCAGGGCGTCGGCGGAAAGCCCGCTGATCGTCAGCTGGCCGGTCGCGCCGTCGGGCAGCAGATCGGTATAGTTGTCGACGGTTCCGCCGCTCAACTGCCCATGTGCATCATAAGTAAAGGAGCCGCCGAAAATCCCGAAATGCTGGTTGTCGTATTGGACGACGATCTGTGTCGCGGATTGACTGACATAATGATCGAATCCCGGCTTCAGATACTCGGATCCGGTCATATCGACCGCGTTGAACGCCTGAAATCGTGCCATGTGACTCACCCTCGACTAACGCACCCATAACATTACGACATACGTGAACAGTAGAAGCACGGCAAAGCATGACACCGCGTCCGCCGCGCTGTCCAGCGGCCATGGCCTGGAGACCGGCGCCCGGACATCGTGGTAGGCTGGGTCCAGTACGTGTGCTGGAGTGCGGATCGCGTGTCGAGGGGATCGCAGCAGACCGGCGGTGTCGAAGGCGCCACCCTGCGCCGGATCCGGGCGAATTGCCTTAAGGTATTCGCGGTTGTCGCGGCGTTCAGTTTCTTCACCAACGCCCTGACGCTGACCATGCCGATCTACATGATGCAGATTTATGATCGCGTCATAGTGACGCGCGTGCTCGACACGCTGTTCATGCTGACGGTGATCGCGGCGGTCGCGCTTCTGGTTCTTTACGGGCTCGACGTAGTGCGCAACCGGGTGATGGTCTCGCTCGGCGTCTGGATCGACCGCAGCCTGGCCGGACGGGTGCTCGCCGGGGTGGTCGACCAGGCCGTGCGCGGCGGCGGCCATGGCAGCGCCCAGGCGCTGCGCGACCTCGGCACCGTACGCAGCTTCATCGCGGGTCCGTCGCTGTTCCCCGTTTTCGAAGCGCCGTGGGTGCCGATCTTCCTCACCTTCATCTTCCTGATGCACCCGGTGCTCGGCACCATCGCGACCGGGGGCAGCGTCCTGTTGTTCCTGAGCGCCGTGCTGAACGACCGGTTCACCCGGCGGCCGATCCACGAAGCCAATGACATCGCGATCGCCAACCTCAACGCCGCCGACGCCGCCGTGCGCAACGCCGACGTGATCGTGGCGATGGGCATGCTGCCGGGCCTGGTGCGGCGCTGGTACGACGAGGGCAAGCCGGCCGTCGAGCTTCAGGACCGCGTCAGCCGGCGCGCCGGCGTCCTGACCGCGCTGGCGCGCTTCATCCGGCTTGCCCTGCAGATCGCCATTCTCGGGGTCGGCGGCTGGCTCGCGATCGAGCACAAGATCACCGCCGGCGTCGTCTCGGCGGCGTCGATCGTGATGGCGCGCGCGGTCGCCCCGGTCGAGCAGGCGATCCCGACCTGGCGCAATCTGGTGGCCGCGCAGGCCGCGTACCGCCGCCTGCGCGCCCTGCTGACCGATAGCGCGACACCCGGACTGGGCATGACGTTGCCGACGCCGGACGGGCGCATCGCGGTCGAAGAGCTGACCTTCTTCGCACCCGGCACCCAGCAGCCGATCCTGCGCAACCTGAATTTCACCTTGCCCGCCGGCGAGACGCTCGGCCTAATCGGCCCGACGGCGGCCGGCAAGACCACGCTGGCGCGCCTGATGGTCGGGGCGCTCCAGCCGACCCGGGGCCATGTCCGCCTGAGCGGCGCCGACATCGCCTTGTGGGATTCGATCGATCGCGGCCGCCATGTCGGCTATCTGCCGCAGGATATCGAGCTGTTCGAGGGCACCGTGCGCGACAATATCGCCCGGCTCGGCGTGGCGGAGGACGCCGCGGTGGTCGAAGCGGCGATGCTTGCCGGCGTGCATGAGATGATCCTCGGGCTGCCCGATGGCTATGACACGCGGATCGGTGCCCGCGACGTCCGCCTGTCCGGCGGCCAGGTCCAGCGCATCGGCCTGGCGCGCGCGGTGTTCGGCCGGCCGCGGTTTCTTGTGTTGGACGAGCCCAACGCCAATCTCGACGCGGTCGGCGAGCAGGCGCTGCTCGCGACGCTGGCCGCGTTGAAATCCCGTCAGGTCACCGTCGTGCTGGTCGCGCACCGGCCCAGCCTGATCGCGAGCGTCGACAAGCTGCTGGTGCTGAAAAACGGCGCCGTCGGCCTGTTCGGCCTGCGCGAGCAAGTTCTGGCGCGGCTGGCGGTCGCGGCGCCGAAGCCGAG
>JBDZUN010000021.1:0-20022 GCA_040255145.1 Hyphomicrobiales bacterium
AGGATAAGGGCGGAGCCGGTCAGGCCGACTGGAAGGCCGGCATCACCTCGCGCGCGAACAAAGCCGCCGAGCGGTTCGCCTTGACGGGATCGAGGCCGGGCAGGTGCATGCCGATCGCGAGGTCGGTGCAGTCATAGCTGTCGCGGAAGCGCTCCAGCTTGCGCGCCACCTCGTCCGGCGTGCCGATCATCAGGGCCTTGGCGACCGCCGAATGGCGCAGTTCGTCGGCCGAGCCGAATCGCCACAGCGCCTGGTCGCCCGGCGCGTCGTTCGCCTCGCCCAGCCATTCGGCATAGCGCACCATCTGGTAGTGCAGGTGCGGCGCGGCGTCGGCCCAGGCCTCGTCGGCGGTCGGCGCGACATAGACGGCGCGCACCTGCGCGACATTGTAGGCGGCGGGATCGCGCCCCGCCTCGGCCAGGGCGGCGCGATAGGCCGGCGCCGGGTCGGGCCCCAGCGTCGCCATCAAGTGGAAGCCCATGCGCGCGGCGCGGCGGATTGCCTTCTCCGTCCGGCAGCCGAGCCAGATCGGCGGATGCGGCGTCTGCACCGGGCGCGGGTACAGCGTCATGCCGGTGACGCCGTTGAAGCGGCCGTCGAAGGTGACGTCCTCCTCCGTCCACAGGCGGCGGATAAGCTCCACCCCTTCGGCCATGCGCGGCGCGCGCTCCTTGCGCGGGATGCGCAAAGCCTCGAATTCGCCGGCGCGGTAGCCCTGCCCGACGCCGAGGTCGAAGCGGCCGTTCGACAGGATGTCGATGCAGGCGACGTCCTCGGCCACGCGCACCGGATCGTGGAACGGCAGGAGCAGGATGAAGGTGCCGATGCGGATCGTGCTGGTGCGCGCCGCGATCGCCGCCGCGGTCGGCAGCAGCGACGGGTTGTAGCCGTCATCGACGAAGTGGTGTTCGGTCAGCCAGCACTGGTCGTAGCCGAGCTGCTCGACCTCGACCACCGCGTCGATCTGTGTACGGTAGAAGCCGACATCCGGCTTTCGCCAAGCCGGCGGGTTGCGGAAGTCGAAGACCAGGCCGATGCGCATAGGTCACGCTCCCGGACAACTCAGCGCGAGGTCACGCGCGGCTGAACTAACAGAGACATATGTCATCCCTCCGGCGGCCATCCGGAACCGGCACTCCGCGCCGGCCCCAGAGCCTTGGCCACCTCCGCCCGCGCAGGTGGGAATCCAGTAAACTCTGGGTACGGAGAGTATCCGCCAGCCTCATCGTTTACTGGATCCCGGACAGCCGCCGACGCGGCTTCCGGGATGACATCGATAGCGATCACGACGGCTACGACTGGAAGCTCGGCATCACCTCCTTGGCGAACAATTCCGCCGCGCGGGTCGCCTTGGCCGGATCGGCGCCCGGCATCTGCGTCGCCATCACAAAATGCGAGCAGTCATATTGCTGCTTGAACGTCTCCAGCTTGCGCGCGACCTCGTCCGGCGTGCCGATCAACATGCCCTCGGCATAGGGCGAGTGGCGCAGCTTGTCCGCCGGCGGCGTCTCGCTCAGCGACGAATCGCCCGCGGCGTCGTTGGCCTCGGCCAGCCACACGCCGTAGAGCTTCAGCATGTGGTGCAGGTGCGGCGCGACCTCCTCCCACGCCTGGTCTGCGGTCGGCGCGCAATAGACCATGCGAAGCTGCGCGATGTTGAAATCCGCCGGGTTGCGCCCCGATTCCTTCAGCGCGGCGCGATAGGACGGCGCCGGGTCCGGCCCGATGGTCGCCATCATGTGGAAGCCCATGCGTGCCGCCCGCGCCGTTGCCTTCTCGGTGCGGCAGCCGATCCAGATCGGCGGGCACGGCTGCTGCACCGGCTTCGGATACAGCGTCATGTTGCTGACCTGGGTGTACTTGCCGTCGAAGGTGACGTTCTCCTCCGTCCACAGACGATGAACCAGCTCGATGCCCTCGGCCATGCGCGGCGCGCGCTCCTTGCGCGGGATGCGCAGCGCCTCGAACTCGCCGGCGCGATAGCCCTGGCCGACGCCGAGGTCGAAGCGGCCGTTCGACAGGATGTCGATGCAGGTCACGTCCTCGGCCAGGCGGACGGGATTGTGGAACGGCATCAGCAGGATGAAGCTGCCGATGCGGATCGTGCTGGTGCGCGCCGCGATCGCCGCCGCGGTCGGCAGCAAAGCGGGGTTGTAGCCGTCCTCGACGAAGTGATGCTCGGTCAGCCAGCAATTGTCGAAGCCTAGCTGTTCCAGCCGCACGATCTCGTCCAGTTGCGAGCGGTAGAATTCCGGGTCCGGCTTGCGCCACGGCTTCGGGTTCCGGAAGTCGAACATCACGCCCATCTTCATGGTGCGGCCTCCCCTTCTTTCTTTATGAGTTGATGCAGCCGGTCAGGCGCTTTAGCGCGCGGCGGCGTTCAGGTGGTCGAAGATCACGTGCTCCTTGGTCAGGAAGCAGCGCGACCGCGGCAGGTCGATGAAGCGCCGTTCATCCTCGATCAGGATATGCGCGATCTCGGGCCCTTCGGCGGTGGCGAAACCGCTTTCGAGCGATGCGGGCGAATCGACCCAGACCTCGGTGAGGCCGGTCAGCGGCGCCTGCACGCCGCGGGTCGAAAAGATCGAGCGCGCATAATCCGGCTCGATCGTGTGGCTCTGGATGTACTTGCGCATGTTGACCTTGTCGGCCAGGCCGCGCACCAGCGGGCCGTGGTCGTCGTGCCAGGTCCGATGGACCTCGGCGTCGGTCATGCCGTCCTTGCCTTGCAGCAGATAGGTGATCTTGACCGCGTCGGCGCCGAGCGGATGCCGGTCGGTCCAGTCGAAGATCAGGCGCTCCTGGGTCAGGAAGATCGAGGAATGGCGGAAGTCGATGAAATGCGCCTCGTCCTCGGCCAGTTCCATCGCCGCCTTGGCGCCCTCCTGCGATTCGAAGCCGCGCTTGAAGCCGTCGAACGAATCCCACCACACCTCGGTGATGCCGGCCGCCGGGCGCAGCATGCCGCGCGGCGCGCGGAACGCTTCGCTCAGGTCGGAATCGACCAGGTGGCTCTGGATGTATTTGCGCGCGCCGATCGCCTGGGCGCGGTCGCGCACCTTGGGCCCGTGGGTGTTCAGCCAGTAGTCGTAGAATTGCGGCGCCGTCACATCCTCACGCCGCGCCAGCACATAGACCAGCTTGATCACGCCCCTCCCTCCCGTTTCCTGCCGGGTCGGTCGCGATTCGGCGCCGATCCTTGTCACCGGCTAGCTTGGTCGGCGAAGGCCGGGACGGTCAAGCCGCCGTCGGTCCGGTGCGGAACAGGAGCGAGGCGTCGCCGTAGGAATAGAAGCGATAGCCGGCCGCGACGGCGTGGGCATAGGCGGCGCGCATCGTCTCCGTCCCGCGAAACGCGCAGGTCAACATGAACAGGGTCGAGCGCGGCAGGTGGAAGTTGGTCATCAGGATATCGACCGCCCCGAACCGGAAGCCCGGCAGGATGAACAGGTCGGTTTCGCCATGGAACGGCCGCACCGTGCCGCCCGTGTCCACCGCGCTTTCGAGCAGGCGCGACGCGGTGGTGCCGACCGCGACGATCCGGCCGCCCCGCCGGCGGGCGGCGTTGATCGAATCGGCCGCCTGCGCGGTCACCTCACCCCATTCGCCGTGCATGTGGTGTTCGCGCGGGTCGGCCGTCTTGACCGGCAGGAAGGTGCCGGCCCCGACATGCAGCGTGACGGCGATCCGCCCGACCCCCCGCCGGTCCAGCGCCGCCAG
This sequence comes from Hyphomicrobiales bacterium, assembly GCA_040255145.1. Lineage (GTDB taxonomy): Bacteria > Pseudomonadota > Alphaproteobacteria > JBDZUN01 > JBDZUN01 > JBDZUN01. The sequence continues at coordinate 3,721 of JBDZUN010000021.1, forward strand.
CAGCGCGTCGGTGAAGTGCAGGCCCGCGGTCGGCGCGGCCACCGAGCCGTCCCGGTCGGCATAGACGGTCTGGTAATCCACGCGGTCGTCGGCGTCGGCCGGCCGGCGGCTGGCAATATAGGGTGGCAGCGGCATCGCGCCAGCCTGCGCCAGCGCCGCATCCAGCGCCGCGCCGCCGCGGTCGAAGGCCAGCAGCACGTCACCCTCGCTGCGCTCCAGCACCTCGGTGCGCACGCCCGCGCCGCAATCGAGCACGTCGCCCGGCCGCAGGCGCTTGGCCGGCCGCGCGAAGGCGCGCCAGCGATCCGGCGCCTCGCGCCGATGCAGCGTCAGTTCGAGCCGCGCCTCGGCGCCGCCGGAACGCCGGCGCAGCGCGGTCAGCCGCGCCGGCAGGACGCGCGTGTCGTTGACGACCAGGAGGTCGCCGGGCCGCAGCAGATCCGGCAGGTCGGCGACACAGCGATCCTGCAGCAGCGGCGCATCCGGCGCGCCGACCGCCAGCATGCGCGCCGCATCGCGCGGCCGGGCCGGGCGCAGCGCGATGCGCTCGGGCGGCAATTCGAAATCGAACGGATCGTCGGCCATCGGATCGGGCCGCCCACCTGCTGTCATCCCGGTCAAGCGCGCGGCCGCCGGCCGCGCGAGCCGGAATCCCTTTCCGTCGTTGCGAGCGAAGCAAAGCAATCCATCCTGGGCGGCTCAGCCTGGATTGCCGCGTCCCGCTTCGGCTGCGCCTCGCGGTCCTCGCAATGACGCTGCTTCAACGTCATTGCGAGCGGAGCGAAGCAATCCATCTTTGCGGAACCTCAGCCTGGCTCAGCCTGGATTGCTTCGTCGCTAACGCTCCTCGCAATGACGCTCCTCGCCGTCATCGCAAGCCGCCATGCAGCTACTTCGCGTCCGCCTTGTCGGCGTCGGCCGCGACCTGCATCTTGATGATCTTGTCGGGGTCCTCGACCAGGCCGTTATCGTCGGAATCGCCCTTCTTGATCTCGTCGACATACTCCATGCCTTCGACTACCTTGCCGAACACCGTGTACTGACCGTCAAGCCAGGGCGACCGGTCGAAGCAGATGAAGAACTGGCTGTCGGCGCTGTCGGGGCTGGCCGCACGCGCCATCGCGACGGTGCCGCGCACCGCCTCCGTATCGGTGAATTCGGCCTTGAGCTTCTTGCCCGAACCGCCCATGCCGGTGCCGGTCGGGTCGCCGGTCTGGGCCATGAAGCCCGCGATGACGCGATGGAACACCACGCCGTCGTAGAAGCCCTGCCGGGTCAGCTCCTTGATGCGCGCGACGGTGTTCGGCGCCAGTTGCGGCTCAAGCTCGATGACCACCCGGCCGTATTTCAGGTCCATGTACAGCATGTTTTCCGGATCTCCCGCTGACGCCCGCACGCTCGCGCCGAGCATCAGCGCGAAAGCGGCAAGCATGATGAAGACGGCCCGCCTCACGCCCGCACCTCCCGGGCCCGTTCGCCGAGCCGAAGCGCGACCTGTTCGGCGACGTGGGGCGACACGAATTTGTGGATGTCGCCGCCGAGCCGCGCGATCTCCTTCACCAGGCGCGACGCGATCGCCTGATGCTCCGTGCCCGCCGGCAGGAAGATGGTCTCGATGCCGGGATTGAGCTTGGCGTTCATGCCGACCATCTGGAATTCGTATTCGAAGTCGGTCACCGCGCGCAGGCCGCGGATGATCGTGCGCGCGCCGACTTCCTGGGCGAAATGCACGAGCAGCGACGAGAACGGCCGCACCTCGATCACGCCGTGCGGCCCGCAGCCGCTGATCGCCGCGGCCTCGTGGCGCACCATCTCGACCCGCTCGTCCAGGTTGAACAGCGGCCGCTTGTCCTCGTTCACGGCGACGCCGACTACCACCCGGTCGAACAGCCGCGCCGCGCGGCCGATAATGTCCATGTGGCCGTTCGTGATCGGATCGAACGTCCCCGGATAGAGCGCTGCTCGCTCCCCGTCCCTCATCGCGCGTCCCTCGCCCAGACAGTCACGCCTCAGTCCTCCGTTGGCTCACCGTCGTCCCCGTCGGCTTCGTCGCCGTCGTTCTCGTCCTGGTCGCCATTGTCGCCGTTGGTCAGATCGCCGCCCGCCACGGCCGACACGACCCGCTCGTCCTCGCCGGGGCGGAACACCCAGACGCCCTGTGTGGCGCGGCCGGCGATGCGGATGTCGTCCACGGGCACCCGGATCATCTGGCCGCCATTGGTGACGGCGACGATCTGGTCGCCGTCCTCGATCGGGAAGCTCGCGACGATCGGGCCGTTGCGCTCGGTCATGTCGATCGCGCGGATGCCCTGGCCGCCACGCCGCGTCAACCGATATTCGTAGGCCGAGGTCCGCTTGCCGAAACCGTTCTCGGTCAGGGTCAGGATCATCTGGTCGTGCGCCGACAATTGCGCATAGCGGTCCGTGCTCAACGCCACCGCCTCGTCGCCGGCCTTCTCGACCTCGTCGTCCTCCGACGCGCCGGTCGGCGCCGCCTCGTCCTCCTCGTCGCCGCCGGTGGCGCGGCGCATCTCGGCCGCGCGCTTCAAATATTCCCGGGCCTCGCCGACCGTCGCCTCGATGTGGGACAGGGTCGACAGCGCGATCACCTCGTCGCTGTCGGCCAGCCGGATGCCGCGCACGCCGGTCGAATCGCGGCCGCGGAACACGCGCACGTCGGAGACCGGGAAGCGGATCGCCTTGCCGAGCCGCGTGGTCAGCAACACGTCGTCCGCGACCGTGCAGATCCGCACGCCGACGATGCTGTCGCCTTCGTTCAGCTTCATCGCGATCTTGCCGTTGGCGCGGACGTTGACGAAATCCGACAGCTCGTTGCGCCGCACGTCGCCGCGCAGGGTGGCGAACATCACGTTCAGCCGCTCCCAGCTCGCCTCGTCCTCGGGCAGCGCCATGATCGCGGCGATGCCCTCGCCGGCCGACAGCGGCAGCAGGTTGACCATCGCCTTGCCGCGCGCCTGCGGCGTCGCCAGCGGCAGGCGCCAGACCTTCATCTTGTAGACCATGCCGGCCGACGAGAAGAACAGGAGCGGCGTGTGCGTATTGGCGACGAAGACCTGGGTGACGAAATCCTCTTCGCGCGTCGCCATGCCGCTGCGCCCGCGGCCGCCGCGGCGCTGGGCGCGATAGGTCGACAACGGCACCCGCTTGATATAGCCGCCATGGGTGACGGTGACGACCATGTCCTCGCGCTGGATCAGGTCCTCGTCCTCGACCTCCATCTCGGCGTCGACGATCTCGGTGCGGCGCGGGGTCGCAAAGGCTGCGCGCACCTCCGCAAGCTCGCCGCGCAGGATGTCGAGCACGCGCGGGCGGCTGCGCAGGATGTCCAGATAGTCCTCGATCCGGGCGCGGAGCTCCTGCAATTCGCCGGCCACCTCGTCGCGGCCGAGCGCGGTGAGGCGCTGCAGGCGCAGTTCGAGGATCGCGCGCGCCTGCAGCTCCGACAGCCGGCAGGCACCGTCGACACTGACCACGTGGCGCGGGTCGGCGATCAGCTCGACCAGTGGCCGCATGTCGCCCGCCGGCCAGTCCCGGCCCATCAGCTCGGCGCGCGCGGTGGCCGGGTCGGGCGCGGCGCGGATCAGCGCGATCACCGCGTCGATATTGGCGACGGCGATGGCCAGGCCGACCAGGACGTGGGCGCGGTCGCGCGCCTTGCCGAGCTCGAAGCGGGTGCGCCGGGTGATCACCTCCTCGCGGAACGCGACGAAGGCGGCGATCATGTCCTTGAGGTTCAGGAGCCGCGGCCGCCCGCCAAGCAGCGCCAGCATGTTGACGCCGAAGCTCGTCTGCAGCGGCGAATAGCGGTAGAGCTGGTTCAATACCACGTCGGCGACGGCGTCGCGCCGCAGCTCGATCACCACGCGCACGCCCTCGCGGTCGGATTCATCGCGCAGGTCGGCGATGCCCTCGACCCGCTTTTCGCGCACCAGCTCGGCGATCTTCTCCACCATGGTCGCCTTGTTGACCTGGTAGGGAATCTCGGTGACGACGATCGCCTCGCGCTCCTTCCGGATTTCCTCGATCCGGGCGCGGCTGCGCAGCACGACCGAGCCGCGGCCGGTATAGGCCGCGTGGCGCGCGCCGCTGCGGCCGAGGATGATGCCGCCGGTCGGAAAATCCGGCCCCGGCACGATCTCGAACAGCGCGTCGAGCGCGATCCCCGGATCGTCCAGATAGGCGAAGCAGGCGTCGATCACCTCGCCCAGATTGTGCGGCGGGATGTTGGTCGCCATGCCGACGGCGATGCCGCCGGCGCCGTTGACCAGAAGGTTCGGGAACCGCGCCGGCAGGACCAGCGGCTCGCGTTCGCTGTTGTCGTAATTGTCCTGGAAGTTGACCGTGTCCTTGTCGATGTCCTCGAGCAAGGCGTGCGCCGGCCGCGCCAGACGCACTTCGGTATAGCGCATGGCGGCCGGCGGATCGTTGTCCATCGAGCCGAAATTGCCCTGCCCGTCCAGGACCGGCAGGCGCATCGAGAAATCCTGCGCCTGCCGGACCAGCGCGGCATAGACCGCGCCCTCGCCGTGCGGGTGGTACTTGCCGATCACGTCGCCGACGACGCGGGCCGATTTCCGATACGGCCTGTTCCAGTGGTAGCCGGCCTCGTTCATCGCATGCAGGATGCGCCGGTGCACCGGCTTCAGCCCGTCGCGCACGTCGGGCAGCGCGCGGCTCACGATCACGCTCATCGCGTAATCGAGGTACGAGCGCTTCATCTCGTCTTCGATCGCGATGGGCAGGATGTCGCGGCGCGGCGGCGGCGCGGCGCCGTCACCGTCGGGTGGAAGCTTGTCGGCCACAGGGTTCTGTCGGTTCGGGAGACTGTCTCGTTCGGTCGCCTGTATAGGGCGAATCGTCGGTCGTGCCTAGCACGACCCGGCGGGCACGGCGTCTAGGCGGCGTCCGGGCCCCGCCAGCCGCGCCCCATGCGGGTTTCGAACCGCGCCAGCTCGGCCGGGTCGATGCCCACGCGCAGATGGACGGAGCCGTCATTCGCCTCGCTGCGCGCCAGGATGTCGGCGTGGCGGTAGAGCCAGGCGACCGGCGCGCCCTGGCCCGCGGCGAAGACGAAGTCGCGGACCTCGCGCTGGGCGTTGAGGCGGCGGTCGATCTCGGCCAGAAGCGCCGGCACGCCGTCTCCGGTCAGCGCCGACACCGGGACCACAGCCGGCTGGCGCGCGTTCTGGGCGAGCAGCAATTCGCGCGCCGGGACATCCAGCCGGTCGGTCTTGTTCAACACCTCGATCAGCCCGCCATCGGCGTCGGGGTCGATGTCCAGGCCGGCCAGCACCGCCAGCACGTCGGCCTTCTGCGCCTCGGTATCGGGATGCGAGATGTCGCGCACGTGCAGGATCAGGTCGGCCTCGACCACTTCCTCCAGCGTCGCGCGGAAGGCCGCGACCAGCTCGGTCGGCAGGCTGGAGACGAAGCCGACCGTGTCGGACAGGATCACGCGCCGGCCGCTCGGCAGGGTCACGCCGCGCATGGTCGGGTCGAGCGTCGCGAACAGCACGTCCTCGGCGAACACGGTGGCTCCGGCCAGGCGGTTGAACAGCGTCGACTTGCCGGCATTGGTGTAGCCGACCAGCCCGACCACCGGATACGGCACCTTGCGGCGGCTGCGCCGATGGATTTCGCGCGTGCGCCGCACCGTCGCGAGTTCGCGGCGCAGCTTGGCGATCCGCTCGGCGATCACGCGGCGGTCCGCCTCGATCTGCGTCTCGCCCGGACCGCCCAGGAAGCCGAAGCCGCCGCGCTGGCGCTCCAGATGGGTCCAGGACCGCACCAGCCGGCTTTTCTGGTAGGCGAGATGCGCCATCTCGACCTGAAGACGGCCCTCGCGGGTCTGCGCCCGCTCGCCGAAAATCTCCAGGATCAGCGCCGTGCGGTCGATGACCTTGGTCTTCCAGGCGCGCTCCAGGTTGCGCTGCTGGACCGGCGACAGCGCGCCGTCGATCACCACCAGCTCGACGGCCAGCGTCTCGACCAGGGCGCCGATCTCCTGCACCGTCCCCGTGCCGAACAGTGTGCCGGGGGCGACGCCCTTCAGGCGCATCACCCCCTCATGCACCACGTCCAGCGCGATGGCGGCGGCCAGGCCGACCGCCTCCGCGAGGCATGCTTCCGGATCGCGCCGCGTGGCGCGCTCCGCGCCGGGGCGCCCGCTGCGGTGCGGGTGCAGCACCATCGCGCGCCGCGGTTCGGGCAGACGCGATCCGGCGTCGGTACGTTCGGGGCTGCGCGGCGCTTTCACGCGGCCGCCGCTACTCGACCTGCGCTTCTTCCTGCGCCGGCTCGAACAGCTGAACCGGGTGCGCCGGCATCACGGTCGAAATCGCATGCTTGTAGACAAGCTGCGAATGTCCGTCGCGGCGCAGCAAGACGCAGAAATTGTCGAACCAGGTGATCACTCCCTGAAGCTTGACGCCGTTCACAAGGAAAACGGTCAGCGGCGTCTTGGTTTTCCGGCAATGATTTAAGAATACATCCTGCAAGTTTTGGGATTTTTCCGCAGACATCGAGTGCCCCCGATTTGTTATCAGGCGCGCACGCATGCCTCAGCGGCGCGGCGCCGTATGCCCGACAAGATCGTATGCCGCGGGGCGTGCTGCAAGTGCGAAAACACCGATTCCGCCGAAACATTGCGTCAGGCGGACGGCGGCGTCCGGTCGCAGTCAGAGGACTACGCAAAGCGGTCGCCACCGGGCCCGACACCGCAAAGACCTCATGGACGGCGTCGGCGGACGGAAAGCCTCGGTCGTCGATCGAGACGCAGGCGTCCCGGTGCGACCGGTATGCGCCGTTGACGTCGGCGATGCGCGCCGTTCCGCCCCGCGCCTCAGAGCGTTTCCAGCAAAAGTGGATGCCACTTTTGCGGTTTGGAAACGCGACAAACCAAGGACTTGGAGATCGTTCGGCGTTTCCATGAAGCGCTGAACGATCTCTAAGCCGGGCGCAATGCCTTTTCGACCGCCGCCAGCAGCTCCTCGTCGGTGAAGGGCTTGGCCAGCAGCTCCACCGCATAGCCGCGCGTCTCGCGCAACGCGCGCTCGAACAGGGCGGTCAGGTGGATGACCGCGACGCCGCGCTCGGCCAGGTATTGGCCGACGCTGATGCCGTCCACGGCGTCCCTTAGCATGATGTCGACGATGGCGACCTGTGGCTGCAGGTCTTCGGCCAGCATCAGCGCGGTCTCGCCCCGGTCGGCGATGCCGACCACGTCGTAACCCGCGTCGAGCAGGCGCCCGCGCAGGTCCTCCGCGATGATGACGTCGTCCTCTATGATCAGAATGGAGGCGCTCAAGGTTCCACCAATGCGCTCAGTCCGTTGATCGGTCGAAACTGGTCGCGCGCCCCCGCTGACGACCGGCCGAGCACGAACTCAGAACGGGATTTCGTCGTCGAGGTCCGCAGCCTGCCCCATATCGGAAGGCCCGCCGAAGTCCCCGCCACCGCCGCCACCTCGGCCGCGACCGCCGCCGGCGCCCACAGCCTCGTAGCCGCCGCCGGCCGACGCGCCCTCGCCGCCGCGGCCGTCGAGCATCTGCAGCTCGCCGCGGAACCGGCCGATCACCACCTCGGTCGTGTAGCGGTCCTGGCCCGACTGATCGGTCCACTTCCGGGTCTGCAACTGGCCTTCCAGGTAGACCTTGGCGCCCTTGCGCAGATATTGCTCCGCCACCTTGCCGAGGTTCTCGTTGAAGATGACCACCCGGTGCCATTCGGTGCGCTCCCGCCGCTCGCCCGAGCCGCGATCGCGCCATTGCTCGCTGGTCGCAACCCGCAGGTTGACCACCGCCGAGCCGTCCTGCGTGCGGCGCACCTCGGGGTCGGCGCCGAGATTGCCGACCAGGATGACCTTGTTTACGCTGCCTGCCATCTCCGTCCCACCTGTCGTTGTCCGCCGATGATTGTCACGGCCCGTTCGCATCCCACATGGAGGAGGCCGTGACGGCCGGGACGATTGACCGTTCCGGCCGCAGGTTATCCCAAAGCCGGGCCGTCGCGCCACAGGATTGCCGCGCCGGAGCGCGGCGGATCATCATCGGTCGAGCCGATTTTTCGGCCGACGGACCCCGGTCCGCCGGCTTTGTCGCCAGCTAACCTTTGGAGGGGCCACGTCCGGCCATGCCTGTCCACGACACCATCTCGATCCGCGGCGCGCGCGAGCACAACTTGCGGAATGTGGATATCGACCTGCCGCGCGACAAGCTGGTCGTGATCACCGGCCTGTCCGGCTCCGGCAAATCGTCGCTGGCGTTCGACACGATCTATGCCGAGGGCCAGCGCCGCTATGTCGAGAGCCTGTCGGCCTACGCCCGGCAGTTCCTGGAACTGATGCAGAAGCCGGACGTCGACCACATCGAGGGCCTGAGCCCGGCGATCTCGATCGAGCAGAAGACAACCTCGCGCAACCCGCGCTCGACCGTCGGCACCGTCACCGAGATCTACGACTATCTGCGCCTCCTGTTCGCGCGCATCGGCGTGCCCTATTCGCCGGCGACCGGCCTGCCGATCGAGAGCCAGACGGTCAGCCAGATGGTCGACCGCCTGGTCGCGCTGCCGGAGGGCACGCGCCTCTACCTGCTGGCGCCGATCGTGCGCGACCGCAAGGGCGAATACCGCAAGGAATTCGCCGACCTGCTGAAGCGCGGCTTCCAGCGCGTCAAGGTCGACGGCGCGTTCCACGAGCTCGATTCGGTGCCCGAGCTGAACAAGAAGGTGAAGCACGATATCGACGTGGTGGTCGACCGGCTGGCGATCCGCCCCGGCATCGAGAGCCGGCTGGCCGACAGCCTGGAAACCGCGCTCGGCCTGGCCGACGGCATCGCGGTGGCCGAGAACGCCGATTTCGGCAAGCCCGGCGCGGCGGAATTCGAGCGGATCGTGTTCTCGGCCAAGTTCGCCTGCCCGGTCTCCGGCTTCACCCTGCCGGAGATCGAGCCGCGCCTGTTCTCCTTCAACAGCCCGCAGGGCGCCTGCCCGGTCTGCGACGGGCTGGGCACCCGGCTCTATTTCGACCCGGAGCTGGTGGTCCCCGACGAATCGCTGAGCCTGCGCCGCAACGCGGTGGCGCCGTGGGCGCGCACCACCTCGCCCTATTACCAGCAGACGCTGAACGCCATCGCGCGCCACTTCAAGGTTTCGATGAACACCGCCTGGGCCGAGCTGCCGGAGATGGTGCGCGACACGATCCTCTACGGTTCCGGGACCGAGGAGCTGACCTTCTCCTACGACGACGGCCTGCGCGCCTATCAGACCCATCGGGCGTTCGAGGGCGTCATCCCGAACATGGAGCGGCGCTGGCGCGAGACCGATTCGGCCTGGCTGCGCGAAGAGCTGGACCGCTTCCGCGGCAGCGCGCCGTGCGAGGCGTGCGGCGGCTTCCGGCTCAAGCCCGAATCGTTGTGCGTCAAGCTGGACAACCTGCATATCGGCCAGATCTGCGACATGTCGATCCGCGACGCCGGGCCGTGGGCCGAGGCGCTGCCGGCCAAGCTGACGGCGAAGCAGAACGAGATCGCCGTCCGCATCCTCAAGGAAATCCGCGAGCGGCTGACCTTCCTCAACAATGTCGGGCTGGAATACCTGTCGCTGTCGCGCGCCTCCGGCACGCTGTCGGGCGGCGAGAGCCAGCGCATCCGCCTCGCCTCGCAGATCGGCTCCGGCCTGACCGGCGTGCTCTACGTGCTGGACGAGCCGTCGATCGGCCTGCACCAGCGCGACAATGCGCGCCTGCTGAAGACGCTGAAACGCCTGCGCGACCTCGGCAACACCGTGATCGTGGTCGAGCATGACGAGGAGGCGATCCGCCTCGCCGACTTCGTGCTCGACATGGGACCGGGCGCCGGCGTCCACGGCGGCCACGTCGTCGCCAAGGGCACGCCCGAGCAGGTCATGGCCGAATCGGCCAGCCTGACCGGCCAGTACCTGACCGGACGGCGCCAGATCCCGCTGCCGCCCGAGCGCCGCAAGGGCAGCGGCCGCAAGCTGGTGGTCAGCGGCGCGCGCGCCAACAACCTGAAATCGGTCACGGCGGAGGTTCCGCTCGGCACCTTCACCTGCATCACCGGCGTCTCCGGCGGCGGCAAGTCGACCTTGGTGATCGACACGCTCTACAAGGCGGCGGCGCGCAAGCTGAACGGCGCGCGCGAGCATCCCGGCGCGCACGACGCCATCGCCGGCCTCGAATATCTCGACAAGGTGATCGACATCGACCAGTCGCCGATCGGGCGCACGCCGCGTTCCAACCCGGCGACCTATACCGGCGCGTTCACGCCGATCCGCGACTGGTTCGCCGGCCTGCCCGAGGCCAAGGCGCGCGGCTACAAGCCGGGCCGCTTCTCGTTCAACGTCAAGGGCGGCCGCTGCGAGGCGTGCCAGGGCGACGGCGTGCTCAAGATCGAGATGCACTTCCTGCCCGACGTCTACGTCCAGTGCGACGTGTGCAAGGGCCGGCGCTACAACCGCGAGACGCTGGAGGTCCTGTTCAAGGACAAGTCGATCGCCGACGTGCTCGACATGACGGTCGAGGACGGCGCCGCCTACTTCGCCGCGGTGCCGCCGATCCGCGAGAAGATGGAGACGCTGAAGCGCGTCGGCCTCGGCTACATCAAGGTCGGCCAGCAGGCGACGACGCTGTCGGGCGGCGAGGCGCAGCGGGTCAAGCTGGCCAAGGAGCTGGCGCGGCGCGCCACCGGGCGCACGCTCTACATCCTCGACGAGCCGACGACCGGCCTCCATTTCGAGGACGTGCGCAAGCTTCTGGAGGTGCTGCACGAGCTGGTCGACCAGGGCAACACCGTGGTGGTGATCGAGCACAACCTGGAGGTCATCAAGACCGCCGACTGGATCATCGACCTCGGCCCCGAGGGCGGCGACCGCGGCGGCCGCATCGTCGCGGCGGGCACGCCGGAAACGGTGGCCGGGGTTCCGGAAAGCTATACCGGCCAATACCTCGCGCCGATCCTGGCGCGCCAGATCCCGACCGCCGCCGCGCCGGCGGCGAAGCCCCGCGCCCGCGCCAGGCGCCGCGCCGCCGCAGGGTAAGAGCGCCCCTCCCGTCACCCTCCATTGTCATCCCGGAAGCCCGCAAGGGCTATCCGGGATGACAACAAGGGTGGATGCGTCGTTTCGTTCGCAGAGACGAAATTATTTTCGCTTCCGCAATTCCCGCGCAAGAACCGGATAGTGACAGGGGCGCGAAATCCCCAAAATCGAGCATCAACCCGCCGGCCACCTAAGAACGGTCGCCCTTATGGGAGTAAGAACATGCTCGATACACTGTCCGAAATCACGCATCCCGACATCGACAGCATCAATCCGATCATCTTACCGGCTTTTGAACGGGAAGCCATCCTGTACAACCCCACCGGCGCCTTGCGCGTCTATTGCCGGCGCGACTGTCCATCCCTGCGACCGCATCGCGAAGCAGCGCGGGGCTTCGCGAGCCGGGCGGAGGCGGTCGAAGCCGGCCTGCGGCCCTGCGGCTGGTGCCGGCCCGACCTCGGCCGCCCCGCCGGCGGACCGCGCCCAACGGCGATCCGGCACGCGTGCCGGACGCTGGCCGGGCTGTTCGGCGCACTGGTCTTCCTGCCGTGACGGGTCGCGGGCGCCCGCGCCTTGACCTTGCGGGCGTCCGTACGTCCAATAGTCGCACACGACCGGAAGGCCGAACCGATGTGGGACGACGACCACCTCCTCCAGGACGAAGCGGCCTTGCGTGCCCTCTACGGCCCGCCGGTCGAGGCGGCCGTGTTCAAGGAAATCGACCACCTGCACCCGATCTACCGGCCATTCGTCGAGAACGCGACGATGGTGGTGCTGGCGACCCACGGCCGGCGCTGGCTCGACGCCTCGCCGCGCGGCGGGCCGCCCGGCTTCGTCACGGTCGAGGACCCGAACACCCTGCTGATGCCCGACCGGCCGGGCAACAACCGCGCCGACACCATGCGCAACATCATCCACGACCCGCGCGTCGGCCTGCTGTTTTTCGTGCCCGGCTGCGCCGAGACCCTGCGGATCAACGGCCGCGCCGTCCTGTCGCTGCACCCCGACCTGATGGAGCGTTTCACCGAGAACGGCAAGAAGCCGCGCTGCGTCGTGGTGGTCCGGATCGAGACCGTGTTCATCCAGTGTTCCCGCGCGCTGAAGCGCGCCCGCGCCTGGGATCCGGCGAGCCAGGTCGACCGCGACACCCTGCCGAGCATCGCCGACATGCTGGCGGCGCTGCGCCCCGTACCCGAAACGGGCATTCCCCAACCGGCCGCTTTCGACTAATCCTCCTCCCCCCAAGCCGGCCGCGGCCGGAAGAACGCCGGCCGCGGCCGGAGCGATAGGGCCAGACAGGAGGATCGCGTGTCGCAGACGCATGCAGGGGCGCCGCGCACCGACGCGCCGCTGTTCAACGCCAACAGGATGAAGCTCGGCGTGTTCGGCTCGAACTGCTCGAACGGCGTGGTGATGAGCGCCGCCGAGACGGCCTTCCGCCCGACCTGGGAGCAGAATCTGGCGATCGGCCAGCTCGCCGACCGCCTGGGCCTGGAGCTGATGCTGCCGGTCGCGCGCTGGCGCGGCTTCGGCGGCGATGTCGACTTCAACGGCGACAACATGGAGGTCTATACCTGGGCCGCCGCGCTGGCCGCGCGCACCGAGCAGGTCATGGTCGCCGCCACCTCGCACGTGCCGACCGTGCACCCGATCCTGGCGGCCAAGCAGGGCGCCACCATCGACCACATCTCGCACGGGCGCTTCGCGCTCAACATCGTGTGCGGCTGGTTCCGCGACGAGATGGAGATGTTCGGCGCCAAACAGCTCGAGCACGACGAGCGCTACGTCCGCGCCGACGAATGGCTGACCGTCATCAAGAAGCTGTGGTCGGAGCAGGATTTCGACTATGACGGCGCCTATTACCGCATCCACAACGGCTACGCACTGCCCAAGCCGGTGCAGAAGCCGTTCCCGGTGCTGATCAATGCCGGATCGTCCGACGCCGGCCAGGAATTCTCGGCCAAGCACTGCGACTTCAACTTCATCGCGGCCGACACGCTCGACAATGCCGAGCGCGTGGTGAAAAGCGTCAAGGCCAAGGCGCGCGCCTACAATCGCGACCTCGGCATGATGACCTTCGGCCTGATCGTCTGCCGCGATACCGAGCGCGAGGCGCGCCAGGTCTACGACCACATCGTCGAGAAGGGCGATTATCCGGGGCTGGAGCGGCTGGTCGCCCAGCTCGGCATCGAAAGCGGCTCGTTCCAGACGCAGATCAAGCAGTTCGCCGAACGCTTCTTCGCCGGCTGGGGCGGCTATCCCATCGTCGGCTCGCCGGAGCAGGTCGTCGACAAGCTCGCCGAGCTCAGCGCCATCGGCATTGACGGCTTCGCCGCCGGCTGGCTCGACTATGCCGCCGAGCTCGAATATTTCGGCGCGCGCGTACTGCCGCTGATGCGCCAGGCCGGCCTGCGGCAATAATCAGGCGGCCCTGCGGCAATGAACCGTACACGGAGGACGACATGAGCGATCGCGCGAAGCCCAGCCTGAAGGCCCTGATCCAGGGCGGCGCCTTCGTCACCGCGCCGGGGGTCTACGACCTTCTGTCCGCGCTGGTCGCCGACACCATGCCGTTCCACGCGCTCTACATGACCGGCTACGGCATATCGGCCTCGCATATGGGCCTGCCCGACGCCGGGCTCACCACCTATGCCGACATGGTCGACCGCGCCGGCCGCATCGCCGAGCGGGTATCGAAGCCGCTGATCGCCGACGCCGACACCGGCTATGGCGGCCTGCTCAACGTGCGCCACACGGTGCGCGGCTACGAGGCGGCGGGCGTCGCGGCGATCCAGATCGAGGACCAGGAGATGCCGAAGAAGTGCGGCCACACCCTGGGCCGCCGCGTCGTGCCGCTGGACGACATGGTGCTGAAGATCCGCGTCGCCGTGGACGCCCGCCGCAGCGACGAGACGCTGATCGTGGCGCGCACGGATTCGCGCACCGCGCTGGGGCTGGACGAGGCGCTGCGCCGCGCCGAGGCCTATGCGCGTGCCGGCGCCGACGTGATCTTCGTCGAATCGCCGGAGACGGAGGAGGAATTCGCCCGCATCGGCCGGGCGATCGACACGCCGCTGCTCGCCAACATGGTGACGTTCGGCCGTTCGCCGATGATCCCGTCGGCGCGGCTGCAAGAGCTCGGCTTTTCGATCGCGATCCATCCGGCGATCGGCTTCGACGTGGCGGCGGAGGCGATGCGCCGCGCCTATCGTCACCTGCTCGACCGCGGCACCAGCAAAGACATGGACGTCCCGCTCTATGCCGGCGAGGGCGGGCTGCACGCCCTGGTCGGCTTCGAGGAAGTCTGGGAATTCGAGCGCAAGTGGGACGAGATCGCGCGCCGGCCGGCCGCGGAATGACGCCGATCCTGCGCCTTGCCCTGCCGATACGCGCTCCCTATCATGCGCCGCTTTGCGGGCGCGGCGCGCGCTGCCGCTGCGACAGTCTCGATTCATGCAGAAAACCTCCAAGAATCCCTTCGTCGTCTGGTCCGTCCGGGCTCTGTTCGGCCTGCTCGCTTTGAGCTTTGCGCTGTGGGGCATCGAGGACGTGCTGCGTCCGCCGAGCGGCGGCCCGGTCGCCAAGGTCGGCGACATCAGGATCAGCGCCGCGGCCTACGGCCAGGAATTCGACCGCGCCGTCCAGCAATTGCGCTCGTCCTTCGGGCCGGATTTCGACGCCATCAAGGCGCGCCAGTTCGGCCTGGACCGCCAGGTGCTGAGCCAGATGGTCTCCCGGGCGCTGTTCGATTCCGAGGTCGGCGCCCTGCATCTCAAGGTGCCGGACACGGAGGTGGCCAACCAGATCCGGGCCAACCCCATGTTCCAGAACGAGGCCGGGCAGTTCGACCGCACCCGCTTCGACGAGCTGCTGCGGCAGAACGGCCTGACCGAGCAGCGCTTCACCGAGATGCTGCGTGGCGACTTGACCCGGCGGCAGCTCGTCTCGTCCGTCTCGGGCGGCATCTCCGGCCCGGAATCGTTCGCCAAGCTGCTCTACACCTACCGCAACGAAAAGCGCGCGGTGCGCGTGGTCGCGCTGCCGGTCTCGACGGTCAAGGACGTCCCGAAGCCCAGCGATGACACCCTCCGCGCCTATTACAAGGCGCATGCCGACCTGTTCGCCAAGCCGGAATACCGCAAGATCAGCTTCTTCGCGGTGCGGCCGGAAGACGTGACTGCCCATATGGACATCCCGGACGCCGACCTGCGGCAGGCCTATGACGACCGCAAGGCGAGCTTCACCCAGCCGGAACAGCGTGATTTCACGCAGATGCTGTTCCGGACCGAGGCGGAGGCGGATGCCGCGGCAAAGAAACTGCGCGGCGGCGCGGCCATCGACACGCTGGCCAAGGCGCCCGGCCTGATCGCGTCGAGCAAGGTCAAGGCGGCGCAGCGCGAAGAGCTTCTGCCCAAGATCGGCGACGCCGCGTTTTCGGCGGACGCCAAGGCCGTCGCCGGCCCGGTGCAGAGCGCGCTGGGCTGGGCGGTCCTGCGGATCGACGCGATCGCACAGGGCCACGTCAAGCCGTTCGAGGAGGTCCGCGACGACCTCCGGC
Organism: Hyphomicrobiales bacterium; assembly: GCA_040255145.1. Lineage (GTDB taxonomy): Bacteria > Pseudomonadota > Alphaproteobacteria > JBDZUN01 > JBDZUN01 > JBDZUN01. Next base: position 19,352 of record JBDZUN010000021.1, read on the forward strand.
GCGCCGTTGCCGGCGAACGCGCCAACGAAAAGCTCTACCAGATCAGCAACCAGATCGAGGACGAGCGCGCCGGCGGCGCCACGATGGCCGATGTCGCCAAGAAGCTGGGCGTGACGCTCCACACCGTCGACGCGGTCGACCATTCCGGCAAGGCGCCGGACGGCACCAAGGTCGCCGGCCTGCCCGACACGCCCAAATTCCTCGAATCCGCGTTCGATTCCGAGGTCGACCAGGACCTCGACCCGATCGAGCTGGCTTCGGGCGGCTATGCGCTGGTCCGGGTCGACGCGATCACCCCGGCCGCGACGCCACCGTTCGAGCAGGTCGAGGATAAGGTCCGCGCCCACCAGCAGGAAGACGCGCGCAAGGACGCGGTCAAGGCGCTGGCGGAAAAAATGGCGGATCGGGCCAAGGCGGGCGGCGACCTCGCGGCGCTGGCCAAGGAAGCCGGCCGGCCGATCGACGAACTCGGCCCGATCGCGCGCGACTACAAGGGCGATGTCCTGCCGCCGGAAGTCGTGCAGACCCTGTTCGCGGTCAAGCCGGACGGCGTGGCCAGCGGCGCGACCGACGACGGCTATGTCGTCGCCCAGGTCGTCGAGGTCGTGCCGGCCGACCCGGCCAAGCATCCCGACGGCGTGGCGGCGGTCAGCGCCGACCTCGCCAGCGCG
>JBDZUN010000021.1:20032-24184 GCA_040255145.1 Hyphomicrobiales bacterium
GAACGCGCTGGAGCAGCGCTTCGCGGTCAAGGTGAACACGAAGGCGGCCGACGCCGCCGTCGGCGCGCCGCAGGACTAGGGCGGTGAACCTCACGCCCGGGCCGGAGGCGTTCCGCGCCGCCTACCAGGCCGGCCGCCCCCAGGTGCTGTGGACCACCCTGGTCGCCGACCTGGAGACGCCGGTTTCCGCCATGCTCAAGCTGGCGGGCGACCGGCCGTACACCTTCCTGCTCGAATCGGTCGAGGGCGGCGCGGTGCGCGGGCGGTATTCGATCATCGGCATGAAGCCCGACGTGATCTGGCGCTGCCGCGGCGACCGGGCCGAGATCAACCGGCAGGCGCGCCACGACCCGGACGCCTTCGCGCCGTGCGCCGAGGGCACCCTGGCATCGCTGCGCCGCCTGATCGAGGAGACGCGCATCGCGCTGCCCGACGAATTGCCGCCGATGGCCGCCGGCCTGGTCGGCTATCTCGGCTACGACCTGGTACGGCTGATGGAGACGCTGCCGGAGCCGAACCCCGACCCGCTGGGCCTGCCCGACGCGATGCTGGTGCGCCCGACCGTGATGGTGGTGTTCGATTCGGTGCGGGACGAGGTTTCGGTCGTCACCCCGGTCTGGCCGGAGGCCGGCGTCTCGGCGCAGGCCGCCTATGCCCGCGCCGCCGAGCGGCTGTCGGACGTGGTCGCGGATTTCGACCGGCCGGTGCCGCACGGGCCGGCCCGCAACGCGGCGCCGATGCCGGCAGTCGAGCCGGAATCGAACACCAGCCGGGCCGAGTACCACGCGATGGTCGAACGGGCGAAGGAATACATCCGCGCCGGCGACGTCTTCCAGGTCGTGCCGAGCCAGCGGTTCCGCCGCCCGTTCACCCTGCCGCCCTTCGCGCTCTACCGGGCGCTGCGCCGGCTCAACCCCTCGCCGTTCCTGTTTTTCCTCGACCTCGGCGATTTCGCGGTGGTGGGGTCGAGCCCGGAGATCCTGGTCCGCGTCCGCGAGGGCACGGTCACCATCCGGCCGATCGCCGGCACGCGGCGCCGCGGCGCCGACGCCGAGGAGGACCGGGCGCTGGAGCGGGAGCTTCTGGCCGACCCGAAGGAGCTGGCCGAGCACCTGATGCTGCTCGACCTCGGCCGCAACGACGTCGGGCGCGTGGCCGAGGTCGGCACCGTTTCGGTGACGGAGCGATTCGCGATCGAGCGCTACTCGCACGTGATGCACGTCGTCTCCAACGTCGAGGGCCGGCTCGCGCCCAGCTTCGACGCGATCTCGGCGCTGATCGCCGGCTTCCCCGCCGGCACGGTCAGCGGCGCCCCCAAGATTCGCGCCATGGAGATCATCGACGAGCTGGAGAAGGAGAAGCGCGGCGTCTATGCCGGCGCGGTCGGCTATTTCTCGGCCAACGGCTCGATGGACACCTGCATCGCGCTGCGCACGGCCGTGGTCAAGGACGGCATGATGTACGTCCAGGCCGGCGGCGGCGTGGTCGCCGACAGCGATCCCGAGGCCGAATACCAGGAGACGGTCAGCAAGGCCCGCGCCCTGGTCCGCGCCGCCGAGGAAGCGGCGCGCTTCGCCGCGGCGCCGGATCGTGCACAATAGGGCGGCGAACCATGCCGCGCACGGCGCCCGCCGCTCCAGGATGTGACGCCGGCCTGCGTGCCCGAGAGGATTCGAACGGCCTCGTCCAATGGTGCTGATCGCATCGCTCGTCGTCGTGCTGCTGGTGCTGCTGAACGGCCTGTTCTCGATGTCGGAGCTGGCCGTCGTCTCGGCACGCCGGCCGCGCCTGCGAAGCCGCGCCGAGCATGGAGAGCGCGGCGCCGCCACCGCCCTGAAGCTCGCCGCCGATCCGACCCGCTTCCTGTCCTCGGTGCAGGTCGGCATCACCCTGATCGGCATCCTGTCCGGCGCCTACGGCCAGGCGACCATCGCACAGGCGCTGGCGCTCCGGCTCGAAGACATGCCGCTCGTTTCACCCTATGCGCGGCCGATCGCGACCGGCGTCGTCGTGCTCGTCATCACCTATCTGTCGATCGTAATCGGCGAATTGGTGCCGAAGCGCATCGCGCTCCTATTCCCGGAGCTGATCGCCAGCGTGATGGCGCGCCCGCTCGCCGCGCTCGCGACGGCGCTGACGCCGTTCATCACCCTGCTGACCGCTTCGACCATCGGCATATTGCGGCTGTTGGGCCTGCGCGACCATCACGGCTCGATCATCACCCATGAGGAGGTCGAGACGGTCCTGGCCGAGGGCACCCGCGCCGGCCTGATCGAGCCGGCCGAGCAGGCGATGATCGGCGAGGTGCTGCAGCTGGGCGACCGGCCGGTGCGCGCCGCGATGACCCACCGCCGCTATGTCTACTGGGTCTCGCTCGAAGACCCGGAGGACCAGATTCGCGCCGAAATCCGCGATTGCCCCTATTCGCGCGTCGTCGTGTCGGAGGGCCAGGACATCGAAAACCCGCTCGGCGTCGTCCACAAGAAGGACGTGCTCGACGCCGTGCTGACCTCCGGGACCTTCGCGCTGGCCAACCTAGTCAAGACGCCGCTGTTCGTGCCGGAGACGGCTTCCCTGCTCCAGGCCATGGAATTGTTCAAGGGCACGCCGGTCCACATGGCCTTCGTGGTCGACGAATTCGGCGTGTTCCAGGGCGTCGTCACCGCGACCGACCTGCTGGAGACCATCGCCGGCGACTTCCCCGAGGCGCATGACGAGGGCGACGAGCACAGCATGGTGCGCCGGCAGGACGGCACCTGGCTGGTCGACGGGCGCGTCTCGGTCTCCGACCTGGGTGAAACGCTCGACGAGAAGTTCGGGACCAGCCGGGGCTTCGACACGGCCGCCGGCCTCGTGCTGCACCACCTCGCGCACATCCCGACCGAAGGCGAAAGCGTGCGGATCGGCGCCTACGATGTTGAAGTGGTCGACATGGACGGGCGCCGGATCGACAAGCTGCTGTTCACCCGGGTCAAGCCCCGCTAGATCTTTTAAGATCACGTTGAACCGCCCCACACTCGGATGTCATCCCTTGACCGGGGGCGGGCTCTTGGCCCGCCGCCGGCTGGCAACCCGTCATTGCGAGGCGCGAACGCGACGAAGCAATCCAGGCTGAGGTCCAGCAAAGATGGATTGCTTCCCGCTTCGCAATGCTCGCGGTCGCAATGACGGAGAATGAATGGATCCCGGCTCGTGCGGCTTCCCCGCGCTTGGCTGGCAGCGGCCAAGATTCCACTGGCGCAGCCGGTGGAAAAGCCGCCGGAGGTATGACAACAAAGGGCGTGATTCTACCCGACTTCAAATCCTGCTGGCACTTGCCTGCCCCTAAATCCTTACGGCGATGTTAACCATCGGGCCTCCGATCCGGCGCGCGCGCAACCGCAAATGGCATCGAACCGACGCGGCGGTAACCGCTTGTTTACCGATCTCGCCCAAATCTTTGGAAAATCCTTCGCAATTCCTGCGTAAGCAGGGTGGGGACGGACCGGAGCCATGAAACAAACCGCCACCGCGACCCTGTCGCGCCATCGCGCCCGGGCGTTGAGCGTCCTGGTCGCCGAGGACATCGAGATCAATCGCAAGCTCGCCGAAGCCTTCCTGACCGTCGGCGGCCACGCCGTCCGGTTCGCCGGCGACGGCGCGGAAGCCGTCCGGATGGCGTCGGAAAACAGCTTCGACCTGATCCTGATGGACATCATGATGCCGGTGATGGACGGGCTGGAAGCCACCCGCCGCATCCGCGCGCTGGCCTCGCCGGCGCGGGCGCGGGTGCCGATCGTCGCCGTCACCGCGAACAGCCAGCAGAATGTGCGCGACGCCTGCGAGGCGGCCGGCATGGACGGGTTCGTGGCCAAGCCGTTGACCCGCGACCTGCTGGAGACCGTGCTGTCCTCGGTCGCGATCGAGACGCACTGACCGCCGGCCACCGGACGCCGGGCCTCGTGCGCCCGCAAAAGAACCGCTTGGCAGAACGCCCCCGGGACGGCGACAAAGGCGTCGCCGTTCCGAATCACAGCCGGGTCCGCACCAAGAAGGCCGGCGCCAGGGGGCCAGGATGACCAGCGCGAACCTCGACGCGGCGGATGCCGCACTCCTCGATCCGGACGGGATCGGCCTGCGCCGGGCGCTGGGCCCGGTTCATCTGATCGCGCT
>JBDZUN010000266.1:0-4421 GCA_040255145.1 Hyphomicrobiales bacterium
CCTCGCGGCCGGACAGGAAATAGCGTGGAATCCGCATGTGCTGGCCGGTCGACAGCGGCAGGACGGTCTTGGCCTCCTCGACGGTCAGGCCGACCGTCAGCCCCTCCTGCTCAGCGATGGCGACGATCCGGTCGTCGTGGTTGCCGTTCGGATAGGCGATCACTGTGGGTGGCGCGCCCAGGATTTCGCCGAGATAGGCTTGGCAGCCGCGAATCTGCTCGGCAGCCTGCTGGTCGTCATAGACCGGCAGGATCGCGTGGTCGGTCGTGTGATTGCCGATCGTGATCAGGGGTTCGGCCGCCAGCGCACGCAGCTCGTCTTCGCGCAACGGCCGGTCGGTGTCGCCGACGGGGCGCAGCGCGTCGGCGCCGAACGCCTCGCGGATATACCCCTCGATCGCATCGAAGCGCAGCGCCTTCAGGCGCTCGGCCTCGGCGTCCGCCTCCTCGATCGTGCCGCCGCGGGCGATCCGCCCGCGATGCAATGCGTCCCACCAATAGGCGCGCTGTTCGCGCACGTGGTTGGTTGACACGAAGATGGTCGCGGGCGTGCGCAGCCGGCGCAGCACCGGCAACGCCAGCAGGTTGTTGGCGTAGCCGTCATCGAACGTGATCAGGGCGTAGCGTTCCCCCGGCGGCAGGCCGGCCTGGATTTCCGCCGGCGTGACGAACCGATATCCGGCTTCCAGGAAATGCAGGATGAAGCGCTGGAACGTCTCGACCGTCATGGGCTGGAACGGCGCGACGACGCCGGATTCCGCCTCGGCCCGGCTCTCGAACAAGCCGTGGAACAGGAAGGCGATCAGCGCCGGCCGTTCGTCGCGCAAGGCGAGATAGGATGCGGTGAGGCCGCCGTCGACCGTGCGGAAGGCCTGGCGCAGGAACGCTTTCATCGACGCGATACCCCGTACGGCTGGAACGCTATGCCCGGGAGCCTAAACGGCGCAGGCCGTCCTTCCGGCTCATCCGCGGTATGGAGCCGAGCACCGGCAGGCCCAGGGCGGCCTCCGCAGTGTCCGGATCGTGGACCCGCTGGTCGAAATACTGACGGATGAAAGCAATCAGCAGCGCCAGGAACAATCCGGCGACGACGCCGAGCTCGATCAGCATCAGCCTGGAGAAGCGCGGGCTCAGCGGCACCGGTGCGTATTGTACGACGCGCGAATTGATCAGGGCGCGCGGCGCCTGCTCCCGCGCCAGTTCATCCTCGTACTGCGCCTTGAGCTCGAAGAAAACCTTCTGCTGGGCTTCGATCCGCGCCTCCAGGTCCTTCAGGCCAGCCTCGCGCGCTTCGGCCTGCGACAGGCTCTGCTTGCGCTGGGCGATCTCCGCGTTCGCCTGGTCGATGGAACGCTGAACCACCCGCACCTTGGGGTGGTCGGGGGTGTAGAGGGTCTCCAGTTCGTTCCTGGTCTGGATCAGGGTGGAGATGCGATCCTGGATCGTGCCGATGTCGCGCGCCCATTGCGCCTTCGCATCGTCCACCGCGCCCAGGCCGTAGCGGCTCTTCATGGCCGACAATTGCTGCTGCAGGGCCTGCATCTGGGCTTCGGCGTCGTCGCGCTTCTTCTTGAGATATGCGCTGGCGCCGCGCTCGGCATAGACCTGCTGCCGGTGCGTCATGTAGGCGTCGGTGACGGCGTTGACGATGCGTGCCGTCAGCGTCGGGTCGGTGCCCTTGAAGCTGATGTCGAGCAGGTTGGAATCGACCACCGGCTCCGCCTTGATGCCGCTCGACAGCGTGCGGATCCACGCCTCGTGGGGCGGAACCCTGTCGACCAGGCCGGCCTCGACAAGAAGCCGGCTCACCGGCCCCGGCGGCTCGGCCGGCTTCTTGTCGAGGCCGAGCTCGGCGACCACCGCCTCGAAGACCGGGCGCGAGGTGACGATGCCGGCTTCGGTGGTCATCGCCTCCTTCATCTCCGGCGCGTTGACCGACGGCATAATGACGACGGGCGCCTTGGTCCGCTCGATCAGCACCGAGGATACCGTCTGGTAAACCGGCGGCTTGACGTAGGCCAGCACGGCGACCAGGACCACGGTGAACAGCCACCAGCCGAGGAGGGTGCTCTTCCACCGGAACAGGAACAGGAGGACGTCTCTACGGGTCATTGGGCCGATCTCGCCTCAAGGGCCGTCAACAATCGGGGAGCGGTCAATAGAAGAACCGCGGGATCGGGAATTCACGATTGTTCAGGACGACGCCGCTGATCTTCAGGTTGGACTGGTCGAGCTCGCGCCGCAGCCGTTCCAGCGCCGGCCGCGTCGTGCGGTTGCAATCCACCACCAGCACGACCTTCTGGGCGTTCTCGGCCCAGAAATAGGGCGCCGGGGTGTCGAGCGCGCCGGCATCGACCACCACGATGTCATAGCGGACCCGCAGTGTGGCGAAGAATTCGGCGAAGGCCGCGCTCGCCACGAACGGGTTCGTCTGCACGGCGAGCGCCATGGAATCGGCCTTGATCGGCGTGCCCGCATTCTCGGGCGTCGAGGCGGGCGTCGGCGGCGGCAGCGTCGCCGAGACGGCGCGCAGGTCACGAATGACCTTGGTCTCGTCCGCCCCGTGCTCGCGCATCTGGATGTTGCCGCGCTCGTCCGCGTCCAATAGCAGCACGCGCCCGTCCCCGTTGCGCGAAAAGGTGTCGGCCAGACCCTGGGCGACGGTCGATGTGCCTTCGCCGCGCGTGCGGGCGGTCACCACCACGACCAGTGCGTCGTTGCGTGCGACATGGGGAAAATCCGCCGCCAGCAGGCGGAGCCGGAGCGCGTCGAAACTGCGTTCGAGCTTGGTGGGCTTGGCCCCGTTGCGCACGCTGTCTCCTATGGCGGCGATAATTGCCGCGAGCGCGCTTTTACCATGGATCGTGCCGCCCGCTGAAACGGCCGGTCGGGTTGAGACGCTCACCAAGGACCTCGTCATACGTGTGCTCCAGGACCGAGCAATACAGCCCGATGTCGAATTTTCTATTAAAGCCTTCACGGGCTGCGGCCTGGAGCCGTGCGCGCAGGGCCGGCGCGGCGATCAGGCGCAGCAGGGCGCCGGCCAGGGCGGGCGCGTCGCCGACCGGCACGAACAGCGCCGAAACCTCGTCCTCGACCGCCGACGGGATCGAGCCGACCGGCGTACAGACGATGGCGAGGCCGTAGGCCATCGCTTCCAGGATCGCCATCGACAGGCCCTCGAAATGTGAGGGCAGGACGAAGATGTCGCAGGCGCCGAGCAACGCGCGGGCCTCCGCTTCCGGTTGCCAGCCGAGGAACGCGACGCGCTCCGCGATGCCGGCCTGCTCGGCCTGCCGACGATAGCCGGCGATGTCGCCGGCGCCTCCCAGGCTGGCGTGCCAGTCGAGTGGCCGCAGCCGGGGGTCGGCCAGCGCCTCGATCAGCTCGCCCATCCCCTTTTCGGATTCGATCCGGCCCAGGAACAGCAGCCGGCACGGCCCGTCCGTCCGGCGGACGGGTGGTGCGGGCGGCCCCGCGACGGCGTTTTCGAGCACCAGGATACGCCGCTCGGGAATGCCCGCCTCCTCGCGCAGGAAGCGCCGCCACGGCTCGCCCAGGACGATCAGCCGGTCGCAGCGGGCGAACAGGCCGCGCACGTACCGCTGGCCGATTCGCGGCAGCGCGCCGTAGAACGTCTCGAAATCACCGGCGTGAAGGTGAAGCACGACAGGAACCCGCAGCGCGCGGGCCAGGTGGACGATCGGGCCCTTGCGCGCGACGCTGCCCCATGAGGCCATGTTGACGTGCATCAGCGCGACCCGGCCGCGGGGGACGTGCCACACGATCTGCGCCAGCGCGCGGACGAAGAAGAACGGCATCAGCGCCAGGTTGCGCGGTCCCCAGGGATCGATGACGATGAAGCCGGGGCCGATGCCGGTGGTTTCGCAATGGGCCACGATGTGGTTGACCAGCCGCCCGATGCCGCCGCGTTCGCCCAGGCCGCCGGGCGTCACCAGCAGGACGCGCCGGCGGTCCGCCCGGCCGGCCCGCGCGAACGGCGCATCGGGCAGGGGCGCGGCGGCGGTCGTCTTCGCCGTCGTCATTCGGGGCGGGCGTTTACCCATTCCAAAGCAAAGGCGCATCATGGTGCGCTGATACGGGCCAAGGGTGAATCTTCTGTTGCCTTTCTTGCATCGGCGCGCCGAAGCGCAGCGGGACGCCGCGTGAAACCATGAACGCCACGATCCGGATCGACATCGTCTGGCTGTTCTCGCTCGGCCTCGCGCTGATCGTGGGCTGGTTCATCGCGTCCGGCTTCTGGATCGGGGCGGTTGCGGCGATCGCCGCCATCGCCGTCGTGTTCGCCATCGTCTTCATGGAGCGCTCGCAGCGCCGTCTGCTGGTGCAGTATCCCAAGCGCCAGCAAGGCAATCGTATGTTCGGCGGCGACACGTCTTTCCTGCCGCTGAAGATCAACAC
>JBDZUN010000022.1:0-22332 GCA_040255145.1 Hyphomicrobiales bacterium
GCTGATGCAGTGCGCGTCGTCTGGGCGTCCATCACGCCATGTGACGGCGTATTCGGCGATGAGCTTCGGCTTGAGGGCGGCATCGGCAAGCAGGCCCTCCTTAACCCCTGGGCGTTCGTCTTCCAGAATGCGCCATCCAAGATCGCTCACCTTGATCTTGCGGTTGTCCCCGCTGCCGGAATCCTCAATGAGACCGAAGGCGAGGAGCGCCGCCGCCGTCTGGAGCGTGGCGCTGCTCTTCGGCCCCAAGCCCCAATCCCCCGCTGCATCCGTCAGGCGCACCTCATGCCGCTTCGCCTTGGCGAACAGCATCCGCGTTCGATCCACCGCCTTCTCCAAACCTACATAAGGAAAGGATGGGCTGCGCTCCCGCTTGACCTTGTCGGCCTCGTCCATGATCGGCTCCTGATTGAGGCGTCCGGCCGGGGCCGGATGCAGGCTGATTGGAATACTGATAGCCTATCAGTTGCCCGTTGACAAGGTTCAGCTCGTGATCTAGTTTCCTCTCGTGATCATGGAGGCGAAGGTCATGTTCAGGAGGGTTTCGAGCCCCGGCGAGTTCGACCGGCGTGCGGGGCGAGGACAAATAGGAAAGGCCGCTACCCCGATCCCCTGAAAAGGAAGGTAGCGGCCTTTAATCGGCTCAGATGCCCCGTGGTCTAATAGGTAGGACGCTCGGTCTTACAGCGGAGAGGTCCAGGTCCGAACCCTGGCGGGGCAATACCAAGTGTTCGGCGGAGCCGGTCGCTGTTGGAAGCAGCGGCCGGCCCCTTGATCTCTCACCGGGGGCTAGCCCAGTGATCGACCCGCAGAGAATATATAGCGAATCGGGCGCGTTTCGTCCACTCGCTGCCGGGTCTGGCTCCCAAACTCCCAAGGGAGCGACCCATGAACGTCCTGCCCCTCGATAAGCAAATTAATGTCATCGCCGCCCTGGTCGAAGGGTGCTCCATTCGCGCGGTCGAACGCCTGACCGACATCCATCGAGACACGATCATGCGTCTTGGCGTCCGCATCGGTCAGGGATGTGGCCGCCTACACGATGTCACGATGCGCGACCTGCAAGTTCCTCGGATTGAGCTGGACGAGATTTGGAGCTTCGTCGGCAAGAAGCAGCGCCGCATTACGGCCGACGATGGCGCGAACGTTGGCGACCAGTACACGTATCTAGCCTTGGCCGGCTCCGCAAAGGCGATCGTCAGCTACACGGTCGGCAAGCGGAATGCTGCGAACACGCGCGCCTTTCTGGCTGATCTCCGCGAGCGCGTGCTTGGCGCCCCGGAAATCTCGTCCGACGCCTTCAACCAGTACCCGACCGCCGTCGATCTCGCTTTCGGCATCGACTGCACCTTCGGCACGATCGAGAAGCACTATGCGGCCCCGGTAGCCGTAGAAGCCGCCCGCCGCTATTCGCCGGCCGCCGTAGTAGCCGTATCGCGCCACGAATGGGTAGGGCATCCCGACCAGATCAGCACGTCCTACGTCGAGCGGCAGAACCTCACGCTGCGCATGCAACAGCGGCGCTTCACGCGGCTAACCAACGCTTTCAGCAAGAAGCTGGAAAACCACTGCGCGGCGGTCGCGCTGTACGTCGCGCACTACAATTTCTGCCGCGTCCATGAAGCCTTGCGGATCACTCCGGCGATGGCTCTTGGCGTCACCGACCACATTTTGGCGATTGGCGAACTGGTCCAGAAGGCGAGCCAAGCGGACCAGATCATCCCGCCTCGCCATCGGCCCTTCGCCGTGATTGAGGGTGGGCGCAAATAATCGGACTCTGGTTACGATTCATCTTGTAGAATCCTGATTCTATTGTACTTTCCTCTGTGACCCAGGGGAGAGTGCAATGGATACGACCTATAATTTGCAGGGTAGCTATAAGCCCACATTGAAGCGGTTTGCCGATCTCGGTGGTCCCGACTTCTATCCGACTCCGCGATGGGCGACATTCGCTCTGATCGATAACGAGCGCTTCAAGGGCGACATTTGGGAATGCGCGTGCGGCGACGGGGCGATGTCGAAGGTGCTGGAAGACGCCAGCCCTACCATCCATAGCTCCGACTTATACGATCGCGGATATGGCGAGATTGGACAGGACTTCCTCGCGTCTCGTCGCCGACACGCGAACATCGTTACCAACCCGCCATTCAATAGCGCCGAAGGGTTCGTCGCCAGTGGGCTACGCTTGGCCGAGCGCAAATTCGCCCTTTTGCTTCGGCTCGCGTTCCTAGAGGGAGCCAACCGGGCGCGGACCATCTTCCACGTTCATCCACCCGCACGAGTGTGGGTGTTCAGTGAGCGGATCACCTTCTATCCTAAAAATGTTGAGGTGAAGGGCTCCGGGACGACCGCCTACGCCTGGTTTGTGTGGGACAAAGATGCGCCAGGCTCGACCGAACTTCGCTGGCTCAAGCCGGGCTATAAGCAGCGATACAGTTAAGGAATTCGATAGCCGATGCGAGGGACATGCAAAAGATGTCCGTCGTGAATAAAGTTTCCAGGCTGGTCGTAGTGCGATTTAATATTCCTGACTAGCTGGTGCCACATTGGCTCTCGGGGGCGCGTAATTGACGGCGCTAGATTCGCCGCATTAAGCTTGACGTGGTTTGGTATTTCTTTATATGCGCGCTTAAATGTACAAAGGCCACCGTTTACATTGGCGATTTGAACGATTCCACGTGCAATGTCACTTTCGTCAGCCATGGCGCCCCTCCCGAGAAGAGGCCAATAGTGGTCTTCTTCCTACAGTTGAGTCAACTTACTCGACCGGAGGGAGTGTCCCAATTTGAGCGGCCGGTTGTCCTAATTAGGACAGCACCGAATTTCCTGCGCGCGTTGGCGTCGGTTCGGTTGCCCCGCCCGCGCGATTGGGCCACCCTGGTATTAATAGCCCTATCAATGGGCCAGCGGGAGAGACGGCGGGCATGAAGGGTCTCGAAGGCATTAAGGTGCTCGAGCTGGGCGAGGGCGTGTCGGCGGCCTACGCCGCCAAACTGATGGCCGATCTCGGCGCCGATGTAATCAAGGTCGAGACGCCGGAGGGCGACCTTGCGCGCCGGCGCGGGCCATTCCCGGGCAACGCGGCCGACCCGGAGAAGAGCGGCCTGTTCCTCTACCTGAACGCCAACAAGCGCGGCGTCGTACTCGACCTGCCGGCGGAGAAGGCGCGGCTGGAACAGGCGGCGCGCTGGGCCGACGTCATCGTTCACAACTGGGCACCGCCGGCGATGGCGCGGCTCGGCATCGACCCCGACGAACTCGCCGCCATCAACCCACGCGCGGTGATCTGCTCGGTGACGCCGTTCGGCCTGACCGGGCCGCACAAGGACTACCGGGCCGAGGAGATCACGACCGTGCATGGCGGCGGCTGGGCCTATATTAGCCCCGGCGCCTCGCAGTTCCCGGACGAGCCGCCGCTGAAGCCGTTCGGCCACCAGGGCGACTTCGAGACCGGGCTCGCCGCCGCGGTGGCGTGCCTCGGCCACCTTTATCGCGCCCTGCGCACGGGCGAGGGCGAATGCATCGACCTGTCGACCCAGGAATGCGTGCTGTCCTTCATCGAGCACCATTTCATCGCCTACAGCTATCTCGGCCGGGTGTTCGCCCGGACGGAGCCGCGACTGCTCTATCCCTGGGGCGTGTTCCCGTGCCGCGACGGCGCGGTCTTCATGGTCGTTGCCGAGCCGCATCAATGGCAGGCCCTCCTCGACCTGATGGGCCGGCCGGCCTGGGCGCTGCGCGATGAATTCAAGGACCCCAGCACCAATGCGGCGAACTGGCGCCTGCTGCGGCCGCATCTCGTCGAGTGGCTCAGCACCTGGACGATGCAGGAATTCTTCGAGGCGGCGCAGAAGAAGCGCATCTGCGTCGTGCCGGTGCTGGACATGGCGGGGCTCGATCACGACGCGCACCTGAGTGCGCGCGGCTTCTTCGTCGATGTCGAGCACCCGGAGGCCGGCCGCATCCGCCAGCCGGGACCGCCCTATCAGTTGCGCGAGCCGTGGTGGGAAATCCGCAAGGGCGCCCCGCTGCTGGGGGCGGATAACACGGCGGTCTTCGCCGAATGGCAGGCGGCCGAGCCCGCGCCGCCACCGGCGCAACCGGCCGTGCCGCGCGCGCCCAAGCGGCCGCTGGACGGGGTGCGCATCGCCGATTTCACCTGGGTGTGGGCGGGACCGTTCGGCGCTATGCAGCTTGCCCATCTCGGCGCCGAGGTCATCAAGATCGAAAGCGCCGACCGGCTTGATCTCGCGCGCCGGGTCGCGATCTACCCGGCGGACATGGAGCCGCATTACAACCGCTGCGCCTATTTCAACCAGTGGAGCCAGGGCAAGAAGAGCGTCGCCCTCGACCTGAGCAAGCCCGAGGCGCTGGAGGTCGTGAAGGAGCTGATCGGCGATTGCGACGTGGTGATGGACAATTTTGCCGCGGGCGTGATGGAGCGGCTCGGCCTCGGCTATGACGATCTGGTCAAGATCAAGCCCGACATCGTCATGGCGTCGATCTGCGGCTTCGGCCACAGCGGGCCGTGCGCACCCTATATCGGCTACGGCCCTGCGGTCGCGATGATCAGCGGCGTCTGCTCGCTCAGCGGCTATCACGGCGGATCGCCGCAGGAGGTCGGCATTTCCTACGGCGATCCGAACGGCGGCTGGAACGCGGCGACGGCGATCTGCGCCGCGCTAGTCGCGCGCGAGCGGACCGGGCGGGGCCAGTACATCGACGTCTCGCTGTGGGAGGCGATGAGCGTCCTGGTGCCCGAAGGCTGGATGGGCTATGCGATGAACGGTGGCCAGCCCCAGCGGATGGGCAACCGCGATGTCCTGATGGCGCCCCACAATTGCTATCCGGCGGCGGGCGAGGACGAATGGGTCACGATCGCCTGCGCCGACGACGCCGAATGGCGGGCGCTGGCCCGGGCGATTGGCCGGCCCGAGCTCGCAGACGATCCGCGCTTCGCCGGCCAGACGACGCGCAAGGCGAACGAGGACGCGTTGGACGCGCTGATCGCTGAGTGGACGCGCACGCGCACCAAGTGGCAGACGACCGAGATCCTGCAGGCCGTGGGGGTCGCGGCGTTCCCGACGATGCATTCCAAAGACCTGGACGAGGACCCGCACATTGGCGGCCGCGGCTTCTTCAGTCAGTTGCCGCATCCGGAGGTGGGCGTGCGCAAGCACCCGGGCATCCCGTGGCACACCGCACGCGGGCCCAACGGCGTGCGCAGCGCGGCGCCTATCCTCGGCGCTGATACCGACCAGGTGCTGCGCGATGTGCTCGGCTATCCGGCTGACCGGATCGCGCGGTTGCGCGAGGCGCAAGTCCTGAACTGAGCCGTGCGGCCGGTTTTGCGACCGCGCGCGCTTTGTATTTTGCTGAAGAAGGGGCCGGGCGAAGCCGGCCGGGACCATGGAGGATCGCATGCCGGAAGTGAGCGAGATCGACAAACTCAGCCAATTGCTCCGGGAAAACCCGATCGGCGCCAATGCCAATGGCGACCTGAACAAGATTCGCGAGGAGTTCGACGCGGGGGCCTTTCCACCGGCGGCGGACCTGCAGATCAAGATCGTCGATGCCGGTGGCGTGAAGGCGGAGTTGATCACGCCGCCGGGTGCCGATCCCGCGCGCGTCATCCATTACGTCCACGGCGGTGGCTATGTGCTCGGCTCGCTGAAGACGCATCGCGCTTTGGCGGGGGAGTTGGCGCGGGCGTCGGGCTCGGTCGCGCTCCTGGTCGACTATCGCCTCGCGCCGGAACACCCACACCCCGCCGCGGTCGACGATGCGGTCGCGGCCTACCGCTGGCTGCTATCGAACGGCCATGCGCCTGAAGACATCGTGATCGCCGGCGATTCGGCCGGCGGCGGCCTGACCGTCGCGACGCTGCTGGCGATCAGGCAGCGCAACCTGCCGATGCCGGCGGCGGGTGTCTGCATCTCGCCCTGGGTCGACATGGCCGGTACCGGTGAGAGCGTGAAGGCGCGCGCCCATCTCGACCCGATGGTCACGCCCGACATGCTGAACATGATGGCCGGGCTCTATCTGAACGGCGCCGATGTGAAGACCCCGCTGGCCTCGCCGATCCATGCCGATCTAAAGGGGCTGCCGCCGCTTCTGATCCAGGTCGGCGAATGCGAGGTGCTTAACAGCGATTCCGTGGCGTTGCGCGATCGCGCCAAGCAGGCCGGTGTCGACGTGACGTTCGAGGAATGGCCCAAGATGATCCACGTCTGGCACCTCTTCCACCCGATGCTGAAAGAGGGTCGCGACGCGATCAAGAAGGCCGGCGAATTCGTCCGGGCGCGCATGGGCCGGAAATTGGCGGCCTGACCGAGCTTCGTTCTCAGTACGACAAAGGCCCGGCCGCCATAGCCGGGCCCTTTATCTCAGGTCGGGCGAAACCGGCAGCGGTTGCTGCCGGCCGTTCGTTCCGATGCGTCAGCGCATCCGTTCGATCGCCACTGCCGTCGCTTCGCCGCCGCCGATGCACAGCGAGGCGACGCCGCGGTCGAGATCGTGCTTCTCCAGCGCGGCGAGCAGCGTGGCGATGATCCGCGCGCCGGAGGCGCCGATCGGATGGCCCAGCGCGCAGGCGCCGCCATTGACGTTGATGGTCTCGTGGCTGAGACCGAGCTCCTTGATCGCCGCCATGACGACGACCGCGAACGCCTCGTTGATCTCGAACAGCTCGACCTCGGACTTGTCCCAGCCGACCCGGTCGAGCAGCGTGCGCATCGCGCCGACCGGCGCGGTGGTGAACCAGGCCGGCGCCTGGGCATGACTGGCATGGCCCAGGATGCGGGCAAGCGGGGTCAGGCCGCGCCGTTCCGCCTCGCTCTGGCGCATCAGGACCAGTGCCGCGGCGCCGTCCGAAATCGAGCTGGAATTGGCCGCCGTCACGGTCCCGTCGGCGGCGAAGGCGGGCTTCAGACCGGGAATCTTGCTCGGATCGGCCTTCAGCGGCTGTTCGTCCTGAGCGACCGCCACATCGCCCTTGCGGGTCTTGACGGTGACCGGGGCGATCTCGGCCGCGAAGCTGCCGTCCTCGGTCGCGCGGCGGGCGCGGGCCAGCGATTCGATCGCATAGGCGTCCTGCGCCTCGCGCGTGAACTGGTAATGGCGGGCGGTGTCCTCGGCAAACGAGCCCATCAGGCGCCCCTCATAGGCGTCCTCCAGTCCATCAAGGAACATGTGGTCCTTGACCTCGCCGTGGCCGAGCCGCATGCCGCCGCGCGCCTTGGGCAGAAGGTAGGGGGCATTGGTCATGCTCTCCATGCCGCCGGCGACAGCGGTCCGGATGCTGCCGCTCATCAGCCCGTCATAGGCCATCATCACGGTCTTCATGCCCGAGCCGCACATCTTATTGACCGTAGTGCACGGCACCGAGTCCGGAAGGCCCGCACCGAACGACGCCTGGCGGGCCGGCGCCTGCTTCAGGCCGGCCGGCAGGACGCAGCCCATCAGCACCTCGTCTACCTGGTCGGGCGCCAGTTCGCCGCGTGACAAGGCGGCGCCGATCGCGGCGGCACCGAGCTGGGGTGCCGCGACATCGCTCAGTACGCCCTGGAAGCCGCCCATCGGCGTGCGCGCCGAACCGACGATGACGACGGGATCTCCGGACGATGCGCGGACGGACATGGCGGAATCTCCTATGAAGCAGGATGAGGAATGCGGTCAGCAGTTAACGGGAAATATAATCCCGTTTGCCGCATTGCGAAACGACGCTGCTTCAACCTGCCGCCGGATCGCGTAACGCCGCCACGCGCGCTGCCAAAGCCTGCCACGCCGCCTCGTCCCAGAACCGGCGCGCCCGGCCGGAAGGCGAGCTCAGGACCCAGATCTCGGTCTCACCGATCCGTTCGGGCTGACGGCCGATCGTGACCGCGCGGCCCAGGAACGCGCGCGCCGGCGCCTTGGCGGCGAAGGCCAGGAGCCGCGGCTGGAAGTGCAGGACGGTGCGGCGCAGGCGTTCGGTGTCGTAGGCGCTGGGCGGCAATTCGTGATCCGCGCCGAAGGCGTGCTTGCCCAGGTCGGTGAGTCCGATCCGATAGCGCAGCACCTCGGCGAATTCGTGCGGCTTGAGTAGGCGCGGGGTCAGGCCAACCCGATGAAGCGTTGGCCAGAAGGCGTTGCCGGGCTTGGCGTAATACGCGCCGACCTGCGCGGAATAGGTACCCGGCGCGCTGCCGCAGAACACCACCGTCAGGCCTGGCGCCAGCACGTCGGGCAGGACATCCGGCGCTTTGGCCGGATCGCTTTCCGGGCTTGCCGCTTTCCTGGTCATGGTCGCGTTCTATACTGCGTATCGGGAGGCACCCGCATGAACAACATCGCGTTTCGCTCGGCGACCGATCATCTCGCCGACCTGCGCGCCGGCCGGATCGGCGCGCGCGAATTGGTCGATCTCTATCTCGACCGGATCGAACGGCACAACCCGGCGCTCAACGCCGTGGTCGCGCTCGACGCCGGGGCGGCACGCAAACGCGGCGATGAGGCCGACGCAGCCCGCGCGCGCGGCGAGGATTGGGGTCCGCTGCACGGTCTTCCGATCACATTGAAGGATTCGTTCGAAGCGATCGGGTTCACGGCGACATCCGGCGCCAAGGAACTGCGCGATCATCGCCCGGCGACGGACGCGCCGGCGGTGGCGCGGCTGCGCGCGGCGGGTGCGATCATCCTCGGCAAGACCAACCTGCCGCTTTATGGCGGTGACCTGCAGACCTATAACGACGTCTACGGCACCACTAACAATCCCTGGAACCTGGAGCGGATTCCCGGCGGCTCCTCGGGCGGTGCGGCGGCCGCGCTGGCGGCCGGCCTGACCGGGCTCGAACTCGGCAGCGACATCGGCGGTTCGATCCGGACGCCGGCCCATTTCTGCGGCGTCTACGGTCACAAGCCGAGCTTCGATCTGGTGCCGATGCGCGGCCACATCCCCGGCCCGCCCGGCGCGCATACGGTGCCCGACATCTGCGTCGCCGGGCCGCTGGCGCGGTCGGCTGCGGACCTCGACCTCGCTTTGTCGCTGCTCGCTGGCCCGGATACCGGGTTGTTCGGGCCGGGAGGCGCGGCCTTTGGCGGGCCGCTGCCGGCCCCGCGCGCGACCCGGCTCGGCGATTTCCGGATTGCGGCCTGGCTCGACGATCCGGTCTGCCCCGTCGACAATACGGTGCGTGAGCAACTGGAGGCTTGTGCAGCCGCTTTGGAAAAGGCCGGCGCCAAGGTCGACCGCACGGCGCGACCGGATTTCGACGCGGCGGAGGCGCGCGAAATCGTCCTGTTGCTGCTCTACGCCGCGCTGGGCGCCGGCTTTCCGGCCAGGGCGCGCGAGCGTTTCGCCGCCGCCCTGGCCGAGGCGGCGCCCGACGACGTCAGCGCCCGCACGTTGATGATGCGCGGCATCGCGCTGCCCCATCGCGTCTGGCTCTCGCTGAATGAGCGGCGCGCCCGGCTGCGCGCGGCCTGGACGCGGTTCTTCCGCGACTACGATGTGCTGCTGTGCCCGGTCTTTGCGACCGCCGCGCTGCCGCATGACCACAGCCCCGATCCCTTCGCGCGCACGCTGACCATCAACGGCCGGACCGCCCTGCAATACGAGCAGATGTTCTGGGCGCTGTTGTCAGGCGCCGCCTATCTGCCCGCGACCGTGGCCCCGGTCGGCCGTACCGCCGAGGGGCTGCCGGTCGGCGTCCAGATCGTCGCGCCGTTCGGCGAGGACCGCACTTCGATCGCGCTAGCCCAGGCGATGGCCGGGGTGGTTGGTGGCTTCGAGGCGCCGCCCGGCTATGACTGATCGGGATGACCCGCAATCGTAGCGCGGTCGGCACCTGACCCGGCCATGTCTTTGAGCCCGAGGCACGGGTGGTCCGCACCGCATCGTTCGTCAGAGGCGGCGGCTCGTCGTCATTCGGCGTGCTGGGTAAAGGACGCAAGGCGTCTATGAGGCGACCCCGTGGACGGCGAAATAGGACCGAGCGCTGGCCGCGGGACGGCACGACCGGGCAAAGTGTCCTCTAAACCGTTTTGGCTGGATGCTTCGTCGGACCGCCGCCTTAAGCGGTCAACCTGTTGACTTTGCAGAGGTTTTAAGGCAGCGTGCAGGGTCATGTGATGCCCGAACAGAACCTGTGCAGGGTCTAATTCGGACATTTTGGGACACGACATAAACTGTTGGTAGAGATTCCGTCTACGAAAAGTTGATGATATTCAACGAAAAATTGATGGTTGGGGTAAGTATCTGAATAATTTATAAAATTCCGATTGAAGATTGTCCGTGTGCTATTTGTCGAGCGCGTGCGTGGCGATATCGCCACGTTGGATTTTGAACCCGGGTTCAAAATCTGCACCCGGATCCATATTCGGCCGGGTTCCGAATCACCCATCGATGGTGACGCTTTGGCGCGGTGGTCCGCCGGGTTGGTTGGTGACGATTGTTCGATGGGCCCTCGATGCGCAGGCGGGCCGTTGCCGCTCGAGGCCGGACGGCGGTGTGGTTCAAGCAGGGGCGGATAGCCATGCGATCGGGTCGCCTGATCGGCGGTACGATCGTCCGGTTGATCGAGCGAGCGCGGGCGTCCGAAATGGACCCGTTAGGCTGCAGGCTAAGAACCGGCCCCCGGCACGTGCGATCGCCAGGATTGGTCGCCCTTGGCGGCTATCGCCGCAGCGGGCAAGGTGGGTCGGGAACGGCCGGCTGCGCTTCTGGTCTTATCCCGCAACCCGGCTGCGAAGTATGACGGCGATGGGCGGCCTACCAAGGCGCGTTTCGTTCACGAGCGCAATAGTGACCTGTCGCCGTTCCGAAGGGCAGCGGTTCGGCCGCTACCGTCCTTGCGCGATCGAGTGCCGGCCGAGTGTGATCCGCCATCGCCGCGCTTCGGACGGCGTTGGCCATGCGCCCGGGCTTGCAAGCGGCGATCGTAGGGGCCGTGTGCAATGTGCGCGCAGCCGCAAAGCGCGGGGCGCGTGCGCGCGACCTTGGGGGGCGCCGGGGCGGGTCGCCGAGGCCACCCAGGCGGGTGGGCTTCATGCAGGCCGCCGTCGATGTGCACCGGCATAATCGGGATGGTAAGGCGGCCAAAGCCGAAGGTCGCGGCGGTGCCGAAGTGATGGCGGCCGCGCCGGTTGGGCAGACCGAGGTCGCGGTTGCCCGGACCGTGTTTACTGCGCAGGGTTCCGCACAGCGCCGAGACGCGAGGAGCCATTCGTCGCGATCGATTGGCCGCAATCGGATCGATGCGCCCGGCACCGGCTCGTCCTTTCGACAGAGTATCGAGCCGCCTTGGATGGCTTTGGGATCCCGGCGCTCGACGTGCTGCGGGCGCCCGCCCATTCTTTGCCAAGCGCCCCTTCCGCACGGCGTCGTTGCGCCGTGGCGCCCGCCAGCGGGCGTCGTAGCGGGCCGATCCCGGAGCGTCGTGAGACGACGGGCCCTCGCCATATCCGGCCCGTCGCATCCGCCGTCCATTTGCTTTGAGCCTTCCGCGTGGAGCCGGCCTTTCAGGTGGAGGCGGTCTTTCACGTATCGGACGCCGCCGGAGCGAATCCCGACGCCGGCGCGCACCCGCCGCCACGCCGCCTCCGCTCTTAGAGGTTTACAGATGATTTCTCGTTCGGTGAATCCGGATTCACCTGTCGGTTATTGTGGTGTTACGTCGGATAAAACTACACTTGCGGTGGTTCGGCGCCCAACGGCGCCGCTAAGGTTTTTTATACTTTTCCCGCGCGCCTTGACTTGTGTTTGAGATGCCCTATTTGCGAGGCCTACGGACCAGAACGGTCATTTCAACGTGCCGGACCCGACAGGCGGCCTGTTAGGGCTGCCCCGGCGATCGGATCAATTTCCGTAGACGGATCGGGGCAGCGCCGGTACGCGGCGCGATATTCGAGTCGGCGAACCGAAAAGGGTTGGCGATGGTTAAAGCGGGCATTCCGGCGGACGCGGCGACAGCAGGCGGAGCGACGGCGACGTGGTCGGATCAAGACCTATGGCGGGTTCAAGAGGAATTGCGCGCGCGCATTCGGTATTGGCGCCATGCGTACTTCTTGTCATTGCGCGAACTAGCCGAACGTATTGGCATCTCACCGCAGCAGCTGCACAAGTACGAAACCGGTCCCGACAGCGTTCGCGCGTTACGGCTGTTGCAGATCGCCGGCGCGCTCGAACTTCCGGTCACCATCTTCTATGAAAACATACCCGATATCGACGCGCCCAAGGATCCGGCGGAAGCCTTCAGCACCGCGTCGGATGCGGCGTTCTTCCGAAGTCGCCTCATCCAAGACCTTTGCTACGAGTTCCGGCGGATCGGCAACGAGCAAGAGCTCGCTCGGCTGGAGTGCGATTTGGATCGGGTGCGGGTGAGGATCGAGGAGGCTCAGGCGCGTAAGTGGAACGGCATGCCACCGAAGGTCGCCCCTCGGTTCAACGCGCAATCGGCGGGCGCATCGCGGCCCGGCCAATCAGCCGGAGCCGGCGCGGATTGGTTCGATCATCGCGACGACGAAATCCATCGCGCGCTCGGCGCCCGCATCAAATGTTGGCGCAAGCGACGCTCTCTGTCGCAGCGCCAATTGGCCCAGCGCTTGGGCATTTCGTTCCAGCAGGTTCACAAATACGAATCGGCGGCCGATCGCATCACCGCTGCGCGGCTTTTGCAAATCGCCTGCGTGCTGGATACTCCGTTGGCGTCGTTTTATGATGCGATTCCCGGAATCAATGCGGGCAAATACTCGATCGCCGACTTCAATGCGAGGATGGACGCCGCCTTCCTAAGATCCGATTTGGGACGGGACCTATGCTACGAATTGGGTGGGATCGCCGATGAGAAGCATCTAGAAATTATTCGAGATGGCTTGCAGCGTCGCGATCGATGGCCGGGCCCCAAAGAGCGGTGGGGTTTGAGCGGGCCGTGGTATTGGCGCGGCCGAGCGCGATCGGTCGCGGCCTCGGGCGTTCCGCGTGCGGGCAGTCCCATCAAGCAGCCGAGCCGCCGCAAGACTCCAACGGGCGGCGGGGCCGGGGGAAGACGCGGATCGCCCGCAACCGAAACCAGCCGCCGGCGCGGGGGCGGATAGGGCCGGAGACCGCATGCGGCGGCGCGAGGCCTCAAGCGCGCGCTTCGGGCGGCCCCACCAATACCGCTTGAAGGATGGCGTTGAGCTCTTTGTAAGGCCGGCTATCTCGCGCATCGAAAAGACGTCGCCGTTTGCGATGTCGAAGATTTCGTTGCGACTAGTGGACGTAGTCCCGGACCAGTCGATGGCCCGCGCTAGAAGCTCGACGTCCACCAACTTGGAAACGACAGAGCCGCTATCTCCGGGATAGTGAAGCGGCTCATTTCACCACAATCACCCCCGCTCTCGCATCGTGCTGCGCCGCCCTGATCCAAGTAAGGGAACTGGGCTGGCTGCGAGCAGCCGTATTCGCACACTTAAGACAAGCGGGTGATTTCTGGATCGAGTCGACCGGCCCATCTCATGCGTAGAATGTGGCCCTGAGCCACCGATTGAACCGCGTGCGGCCATAATGCGACAAGGCATGTTCCTCCAGGATCTCGAATGGAAGGATGGATAATCCCGGTTCAGTTGTTGCCTCGATGACCCGCTATCGCGATGGATGCCAAATCACATCGATCCCGGTTAGGCCCGCCGCACGCATGCCGAGGGCCAAAGCCCATGGCCAGGGCCTGTATAAGCGGGCCGGAGGACGCTCGGCCCGGGCGATCGCGATATGCCATGCCGCCAAGGACGCCATGAAAAATTACCCGCGGGAGATGAGCAAGTATTTCTCGGATGTCCTGCAAATTGGAGGATCGCAACCGTTTCGGCCCACCGCAACCGCGACCCCCGGCGCGGCAGTTCACGCATACCGGTTCCTAACGGATAGAATTCGGCGCCGGACCCGCGGCAGTAGACTCCCGACCGCCAGACTTCGTATGAACGTCTGCTTACGGACAACGTCTGTGCCGAAGATGCCAAAGCTCCTGGTCCTATGCTTAGTCGCCGCCCTTGTTGGGAGCCGGGCCGATGCACGCACCGTCACCGGTACGGTGGTCCACGTGATTGATGGCGATACGATCAAGGTCCTCGTAGACCACAAGCCCATCCGCGTCAGGCTGTCGGCAATCGACGCGCCGGAAATAGGACACCGCCGAGGCGATCCCGGCCAACCGTTCGGGCAGGCTGCCCGGCAATCGCTGGTCAACTTGATCGCCGGGCGCGCCGTAACCATCCACGACGAGGGCACCGACCGATATGGGCGGATGCTCGGCACGGTCTATGACGGGCCAGCGGACATCAACGCCCAGCAAGTCGACCGCGGGATGGCGTGGGTCTACAGGCGCTATTCCCTGGACCCGGTGTTGTTGTGGTTGGAATACCGAGCCAAAGCTGCGAAGCGCGGTCTTTGGGCCGATACCCATCCGGTGCCGCCATGGGAATACCGGAGCTCGCACCGCGGGGTGCACCGTTCTCCGGCCTCGCCGCTCACCGGGCCCGTCAGTGACCACGAGTCCATGAGCGTCGTAGCACTAACCAGGAACGGCCTGGATCACCGCGAAACCTGTGGCCCGAGGAATGCCTACGCGGCCGGCTCGATCGTGGCGGGGTCATCGTCGCTGGCGCGGGCCGTGTTGACGCGCGGGTCGACCTGGTCTCCGCGGCTGGCGGCGTTGGGCTCCGCAGGGCGATGTCGGAGGAATATCGGGTTGAGCGGTGACAGGGGGGCTACGGCTGGTGGCTGAGCCAACCCAGCCCTTTCCGGTATTTCAAGACCAGCCCCGAAATCATCCGCCTGGCGGTGATGCTGTACGAAAGCTTCGGGCGGTCATTGCGCGATCCACGACCTGTTCCATGCTGAGCGGGCCATTTACAGCAGAGATCATTTCAAGGTCAGTCATACCGATGCTGTCCTCAAATGGCACAAGGCCGACGCCGGCGATGGGGCGCCGCGCGCGAGGCTGCGGCCGGCATCCACCACTAATCGACGGCTAGTTGACCGGCCGGACTTGGTCGGCCGATTTCAGGATGATCTCGGGCTTGCCGCGATAGAGGTCGATCGTCCCTGTGATATCGACGATCCTGCCCTCGAGCGATGCTGCGTCGGGGAAGGCCGAGCGCGCGCCCGCAAAGATGACGCCGGTGAACGCATTGGCGGGATAGCGGCCGTCGAGATCGAGGAAGGTCGTCCCCGAGCGGCGATCAAAGTGGACTTCGCTAATCCGGCCATCGACGGTGACGGTTTGGCCGATATGGGCTCGAGCGCCGGACGGAGCGATGCTCGCCGCAAAGGCCGCTGTGCTCGCAAGCAGGGCCGCTGCAATCAACGCAGCAACATACCATTTCATCCGCATCCTCTCCCGCGTCCAAATGATCAAGGTCGGACGGGCCGGTGCGTGGTGTCTCGAAAAGCGCGCAGGTGCCCATCGCGCATATCGAGCCCGCCGGGGCTGTCGCCGGCCCACGGGCCGCGCGATGAGAGGGCATAGCTCACGATGTCTTAACATCAGGTTCGCACAGGCTTACCTGGTTTGCCCGCGGAGACCGGCGGGCTTGCGCTTCGATTGGGGCCAATAAGAAAACCACGGAAGCATGGGCCCCGGCCGAACGCCTGCGGGAACGCCTTTGGTCCGCACAAGCCGGGTGTCATGCGATGCGTAGCGATCGTCGCTCCGCACACGGCAGATTCCGAGGCGATCGCCGAGAACTATTTCGGGTGCCTTAAGCGGCGAGCCTCGTTCCAGGCGTCTTGCTCGCAGATTCCGACGCTGACGATCCACCCCGGCGGCATCCCGTACCACCCACGCGTGCTCGATCGGGCCGAAACCCCAATCGTAGGGGTCCCTCGGCGCAGGTTGAGCCGGGAATCCGGTCGATATATACATCCGCCATGGTGCGATCATAACCGGTTGATCCGAGAAGCGTCCAACTCGCCCGCTCAGCGGCGTCCGTCGTGATAGCGGTCCTGTGAGGGCGTGCAGAAGCGCTGCCGTTTCGCAAAGGGTCAGGCAGCTCGGGGTGGCCGCACCGCCGACATACGCTCTTTCCGCTTAAGGCGGGCGATCGCAAGCGTGCCCCCAAGGTGTGCGCGGCCGGGATGATTGCTTGGCTGTCGCGGACTGAGATCGGGCAGAGACCGGATCGTGCGGCGGCGGTCGGGCCCAGCCCGTCGTCCAGGCGGCCTGGCCAAGAAGTCTCCGATCACCACCAAAGGTCCGATCGGCCACCTGCTGTACAATCCGTACACAGACGATAATGGGTCGAGCGACGACACTCCGCTTCCATGGAAATCGCAGCCGGTTGTCGGGGTCTCATGCCCGAAGCCTTCCCTGTCCTATTCCGCCGAGCACCGCGGTACAATTTATGTGCAAGATCGATTCGGTTGGTTGTTCCATGCCGTGTATGGGCGCTTGCAACCCTCGACCCCTTTGCCGACATGCCGCCATCCTATATGGGCGGGCGTGCCATGATCGAATTCGTGATGGAGCGCATGGTGGGGAAGGTGATCGGTATCCACCGGCCCCGTTGCTTCGGTGGTTTGCGCTGCACTTGGCGGTAGTCCCCCCTTTGACCGAACGATAGGACTCTCGATCGAGACATAAGGGTTGGTGGGCGCAAAGCGCCAGCGTCCGCGATCAACGCTGGGCGGCGCGCCACGCGTAACCCAAGTTTCGCGCCTTGGTAACGGCGCAGTCCTACTGCGGACGGATCATGGAATGCGTCGCGATGGTCACCTAGCTGACAAACAAATACAGTTGTAGCCGTTGTCAAGTCATTAACAGCCGAGCTCCTATTTCCCTATCTACGGTGCAGATTCCTGTTGGCCGATCTGCATCCATCCAATTCCCTTTGAGGTTAATGGAGCATATTGATCCGGGCCGTCCCGGCTCGGCACGCCGCGAACGATGATCTTCCAGGTTTTTACTCCGTCACCATGGGGATATTCAGCGATATATTGGTCGTATGTACCATGACCGTGATTATCATAACTTGGCTCACATCGCGTAAAATGAGAGATTTTCTCTTTCATCAACAGATCAACTATGCTACTTTTCGTCGCAGGATAGCTGCTATCTCCGTCACGCAATAATATGACCGGATCGCTAAACATTCCTTCTAGGGTCGCCAGACCGTTGCTGGTCGGCGAGTTGAGAATCTTGTCGATCGCGCAAAAATCCTTGTAGCCGACCCCGGAAGACCCAATTCCGTGACCAAAAGAAAGTGCCGTCTGCAATCCCATTTGCCTCAACAACACTCGGCTATTGCGGGCGCAGTCGGACTCATACAGATTCTTAATTTTAACGAAATTCGACTTCCCTAATATGTCCGCTAACGCCAACGCTGTATCAAATTTATTAAGACCAAAATCGTTCAAGGCTTCCGCTACACCGTCACACGCCTTAGCAAATTGATCCGGAGAAGTATTTGCGCTCTCACTCATAATCACTCTAAAAGCGTTATTCGTCTCTAGCATATTGCGCAACCTTTGTGGAGGCGATCCGGGAGCAAAAACGATATCCAGAACAAGAGGAAGTGACGAAAATTGTGGAACGACATGATCCATGTCAAAGTCGAATTGTGACCCATCTGCCAAAGTGTTCGTTAATATCGTATTGATCTTAATTCCGGCAAATTGCCTTCCGTTTCCATCATTTAATCGAATTATGAGGCCGCGTCGGCCTTGAGGATAATCAATCGCAGAATCGATCACATGTAGGTCGGTTGATGAGAATGACCTACTCGCGATTTTCTGGATGACATTATTGGCAACGTCGATAGAAGCCCGCGCGGGGCTGCTCAGGAGAGTAGTGGAGGAATTTATGGTAATTATGCTGGAGATAACGTCAGAAATCATTTGAGCGGTCGCCACAGATACATTTCTACTTGCACTATAGGAATGACGTATATCGATCTCGGCTCGAACTGATTGCCAAGGAAGGATCACCTCCTGCGAGATCGACGATGCCCATTGCCGAGCCGATTCACTAGCCGTGTAGGAGATGGGGTAGATGGTAGGTAGTGTAAGCCCTAGGAGCTTGTTACTAACTGTCAACGTGGAGGCGAACGACTTGTCACTGGTAATCCCGACCATATTCAAGAAGCGATCAAATCCGGATTGAGAAGACGATCCGAACGAAGCGTTAGGACAAATCTCGACACTTATCGAAAGTCTGGCATAGAGCTCATCGAGCGGCCCCTCAATTCTGTAGGGAAAATTCAGAGGCACTGTCGGAGTTAAAGGTCCCGTAGGGATTGCATTTTTTGTTTGGGGAGTTGCTAAACAGACAGGAGGATCCGCGCTGACGGTGGCTGGGGCGCTGAAAGCTCCATTAACGCCCATTATGGCGGAAAGCCCGCTGACTATTGTCAGGATGATGAGAAGGCGAGTTATGTGCCGCCGGCACCTGTGGAGTGGTGTGGTCATGGCGTGATTCTCCATCTATTGGGTGCGTTGGAACTTATTCGGATAATTCGTGATTATGCTGGCGTGAGTCTGGTGCTGGCGAAGTATACTAAGTTGATGAATTTATTGTTGATCGAAAGGATGATTGTGTTATTAAGTTCGGATGATAAATTATCATAATGGAATTATTATACGGGTTATAATGAATATTGTTGCCGTGCGACTAACTCCAATGGTGGAGATCGGCGCAACATTGCTCGCAGGTGGCTGGTGCGCACCGCCATTTGGGATCGGAACGTGCTCCGTCGCCGCAGGTGGCATGGGGTGCTCTCTTCTGGAAACGGCGAGGTTGGAGACTTCATAATCCCACACGTTGCATTCCGTGTTTTTGCCATGCATCATCTAATCGGATGATGCGGAAGAAGTTTGATGGAGCTGAAGAGCTTTTCGGCTCTGCTCGACGCGGTCTATGCAACTTCGGCTGTGCCGGACGCATGGCCGGCATTCTTGGTGCTACTCAACGATGTGATGCATGGGGCCGGAGCAGTCCTGTTCGCTCAGGATGCGACCGGCCAGGTCGAATTTATGGAGGAGGGGGGCTTCGAAGACGGTGTCGTCACCGCCTATAACGAGCGTTACAGTGCCAAGAATGTTTGGCTAGAAAGGATCACCAACCGGCCGGGCGAGGTCGTTCTCGGTCATGAGCTGCTTCCGTCCACGCAGTTTGAAAACACCGAGTTCTATGCTGATTGGCTCCGGCCCTACGGCCTCTACGATTCGATCGGTGGCGTGCTGGCGGCGACCGACCGCGGTGCTCGAAGTCACGTCAGCGTGATCCGGCGCAAGGACGGCGGCCTAATCACCCACGAGGAAACCGCCACCTTCCGGATGCTAATGCCGCACATCCTGCGCGCAGTACAGATCAGCCGCCAACTAGCAAACACGCGTCTGCAGGTCGCAGGTGCGCTGCAGGGGCTGCGAGATCTCGGCGTCGGCCTGATTATCGTCGACAAGCGGATGGGGGTCCTATTTGCGAGCGACGCCGCCGAGCGCATTTTGCGCGACGGCGCCGGCCTAACGGTATCAGGCGGCATGTTGCGTGCGCGCGGCCCGCTGATTACCGATCGCCTAGTCAAGCTAATTGCCGAAGCTGGCCGAACCGGAGTAGGTGCGGTGGACGGGGGCGCCGGCGGCGTCTTGCGCCTGCCACGGCGACCGGGGCAGCGGCCTTTATCCGCCCTAGTCTGCCCGATGCGGTTCGATGTGCCCGACCTAGAGAGACGGGGCGTTGCGATCGTGTTCGTAGCTGACCCGGAGGTGCGCCAGATGGTGCCGGAGGCTCGTCTCTCCGCGCTCTATGACCTGACGCCTGCGGAAGCACGCTTGGTTGCTGCCTTGGCCGGAGGCGCATCGTTGCGGAGCCATGCTGATGCTACCGGAACCAGCATAAATACGGTTAAAACGCACCTCCGGCATGTATTGGACAAGACGGGAGCTAGGGGCCAGTCCGACTTGATACGGCTGATGCTGTCCGAACAGCTAGCACGTATCGGACCCAAGTAACGATCGGCCTAGGTTCAAGACCTATTAATTTGGATTGAGATGTGATTCATAGTCTCGATTGAAGGAGGGTAAGCGGTGTGGTGGGGACGCCTTTCAGGAAGGTGGCTGAAGGTGGATGTTCGAGCCGATTGAGGGCTTGGACACATGACGATTTCAGAGCTTACGCTTAAGTCGAGTGAAGCGGAGCCGGTACGCCGGTTCGAGATTTTCACGGGCTCGGCTCGGCGCCGCGAATGGTCTGCGGCAGAGAAGGCGCGGATCGTGGCGGAGAGCTGCGAAGCGGGGACGACGGTGAGCGAGACAGCACGCCGATATGCGTTGTCGCCGCAGCAATTGTTCGCCTGGCGCCGCGCGGGGCGCGGCGCCAATGCGCGTTCGACAGGATGTCGCTCAATCCGCCGCGACCAAACGTACCCAGCCATCATCGTCAAACTCGATTCCCTTCGCCTCCAAGGCGCGCTGAATCGCATTCGCGGTGGCGGCGATCGCGCTTCCCTTCGACTTTTCGAAACGATCGACGGTCGATGGGCTGACCGAGGCCGCATCGGCCAATTCGCGCAAACTAAGCCCGGCGCCGGCGCGCGCCATGCGACATTGTGCCCTTGTAATCATGTGAAAGAAATATCGTCATTTGGCGGTTGCCGCAACGCTCGCGATCGACTAGGGTGAAAGCGGTCACATGACGAATTGTTATGCATGACCTCGAGCGGTCCGGAAGGGGTGCTGGCACACGCCTTCCGGACCTAACCCCAACATGGAGGGTCCCATGTCCGAGGCTGCCCGCGATCCTAGCACGCCCGCGATCGATCCCAGCGCCGTGCCCGAGCGCCACCGCTCGCCCCCCGATTTCCCCGCCTTGCCAATATATTCGATTATTCCGGCGGGCTTGGGCTTGGTGCCGGTGGTGGACGCGCGAAACGCCCCTGCTTTGGTTCCAGGTGAATGGGCTGTGATCGATCCGAATGTCGGCGCGCTCGAATTTGGAGCGATGTACGTGATCTCCGAAATATTGGGCGCGTCCACCTGGATCGTCCGTAAACCGAGCGCCCGGTGGAAAACCATTCGTGGCAAGCCCGCTGTCACGCTTGCAACCGTCGACCCCTTTGCCGACATGCCGCCATCCTATATGGGCGGTCCGGCCATCATCGAATTCGTGATGGAGAACATGGTGGGCAAGGTGATTGGCCTCCACAGGCCCCGTTGCTTCGGTGGGCTACGCTGCGCTTGGCGGTAGGACGCGCACGGCGCTGGTCGAGACAAGAAGGCAGGGCGCAGGGTGCGGTCCCCGGCCGCGCTCGGCCGGTCGCCGTGACGCCGCATGCGATGCCAAGCTTGACGATTCTGGATTGGCGGCGGAGCAGGGCGGTACTCGAGGCGCCATCCCGCTTCGAGGTTTCGATGTCAGTTTCGGATTGGCTGCCAAACCCATTTCTAAAAGCGTTCACTGGAAAGGCCAGCCTCAAGCACTCTCATACGGCCTTGCACGCCTATTTTCACCGATTCATGCAGATTTTGTGGGAAGGTGGTCGGCAGTTCGGCTTCGAGTGCCGCAATTGCTGCATCCATCCCACAGGCGATGTCCTCCATGGCCTTACGAACCAGAGATTTTGGCAGACCTACCTTCGCGCCCGTCTGGAAAAAATGCCGGGGCACGATTTCATCGATGCTGTAATGCCTGCCATCCCCAACCGACATGGCAAGCTTCATTTGCTTGCGCTCGATCTGGCGCCCGTCGAGGCTGGGTTGGGCGGTCAGTACGTCATAGAGCGGGGTAAGGGAATAGCTTCCGCCGGGATGCAGGAAGATGCTGAAATTCTTGGCGTGTCCATCCGTTGCGCCGATCAGCCAGAAGACCAATTGCGCCTGGAACAGCATGCGTTGGTCGTCCGCCGGTGTGTCGCTGCCCTTGAGCAGGTCGGCTATTTCAGCCATGCCTGGACCGCCATCGTTCTGGTATTTGCGCGCGGACGTCGTGCAGACGCTCGAACAGGTCTGCGCCACCGTTGGCTATCCGAAGAGCATCCGCGTGGACCAGGGCTCGGAGTTCGTCAGCCGCGACCTGAACCTATGGGCCTATGCCAAGAGCGTCACCTTGGACTTCAGCCGGCCGGGCAAGCCGACGGACACGGATGTTGTAGAGGAGCCCTTTCCGTTCATCAGGTGGGTTTTTCCACAGCTTTTCGCTTCTTCGGGCGTGTTCGGCACCCAGAGGTGAAATCGCTATAGGCCGCTTCTGCCCCCTCGATCCTTGATCTCTCTTCGGCACGCTTGGCCGGGATGTTGTAGTCATAGGCGGCTCCCCGTCTGGCGTGATCCGCGGCAGCCCGGCCCGGAGCTCAGCCGTCCTGAACTTGCGGGCGAGCAAGGCC
>JBDZUN010000022.1:22342-24152 GCA_040255145.1 Hyphomicrobiales bacterium
GCCGCGGCGAGCGGCGAGATGTTTGTAGAAAGCTCGAAGGGGTCCAGGGGAGCGCGCGGCGGTCCAAGCCACTTCGACCAGCATGCCTCGCGCTTGGCCACGGCCCTGCTTGGTGATCCGCCCGTGATAGGCTGGACCTTCTCCGGACTGGCGGACACTGGGGTTCAGACCGAGATAGGTGACCAGCCTTTGCGGACTGCTGAATCGGCAAATATCCGAATGAACGCACCGAATTGCAGCAGGATGCGCCCGCCTAAGGTCAATGTTGTCCCAAGATACGGGCCGGCACGCCGACCGCAGTCACGCCGCCAGGCAGGTCACGGATAACCGCAGCGCCAGCGCCCACCATCGTCCATGCGCCGATGGAGCAGCCTGGAATGGCATTCGCGCCGATTCCGAGAAAGGCGCCCTCCTGCACAATTACGCCACCCCCCAACGTGCAGCCCGGTGCGATATGCACGTAGTCGCCGATCAAGCTATCGTGATCGATACGCGCACCTGTATTCACGATAACGTGAGCACCTAAAACAACATCCGGCTGAACCACCGCACCGGCAAAAACCACCGTGCCCGGGCCGAGCCGAGCGCTGGGATGCACGAGGGCGCGGGGATGCACTGCGCGCTCCCACGTGAACCCGGGCAACGCCGTCGCGATTTTCTTACGTACGGGATTCGCACCAATCGCGATGACCGCGCGCCGGTCTTCCTTTGCTAATTCGCGTGGATGGGGCAGGGCGCCGAGGACTGGCACACCGAGAACCGTGTCGCCCTTGCGGTCTCTATTGTCGTCGAAAATCCCCCTGGGCTGAATGCCGGCGGCGCGAAGCGTCGCAATGACGACCTTGCCGTGACCGCCCGCGCCGATAACCCAGACTCCTTGGTCGTTATCCCTACCCTCACTGGCCACCGTGGAACCGTTCCATTGTCGCTTGTCCTTCTTGGCGGATGTCACGCGCCTGTATGACGTTAGCAAGCGTAAGTATAAGAATTTTCAGATCGAGCAAAAATGTCCGATTGTCGACATACCACACGTCCAGTGCAAAACGATCGGCCCAAGGTAAATTATTGCGGCCATTGACTTGCGCCCACCCTGTTAGACCAGGTCTAATCTCGTGGCGTCGTAACTGCTCTGGTGTATACAAGGCGAGATAGTCCATCAGAAGGGGGCGTGGACCGACCAGACTCATTTCACCCCGCAGAACGTTGAACAATTCGGGAAGTTCATCGAGGCTGGTCGCCCGTAGAAAGCGCCCGAACGGCGGCAGACGGGCTGCGTCGGGCAGAAGGGCTCCTGTCTCGTCCTGCTCATTGGTCATTGTACGGAACTTGACGATGCGAAACGGCTTACAGTGCAAGCCTGGCCGGGCCTGTGTGAAAAATATCGGCCGCTTGAACCGCATCGCGACCAGAATCCCAACGATCAGGATAAGCGGCCACAGCAGTGCAATGACGCACACAGACGCCACGATGTCGAAAACCCGTTTGAGGATTAACGACGTGCCATGCCGTAACAGGCCGATCTGCCCCATCCAAAGCTCTCTCTTCCGCGGCGCCGGCCAAAAAGATATAGTGGCGCGGCATGCCGTCCTAGAGGAAGCCCTTCGTCAGGATGCACTGCGCCCATCCCTTAAATTATCATCCGATGCACAACCTGAACGAATCCACCGCCAAGTCGCTTCGGGCTGGTTTCTCCCAACCGATTCGTTCCTCGGAAGCATCGGCGACCCCGCCGCTGCCGGGGTGGCCGGTATTCGACGCCCGGGAACGCAGGGCGGTCACGAGCGTGCTGCGTTCCGGCAAGGTGAATTAC
>JBDZUN010000023.1:0-2467 GCA_040255145.1 Hyphomicrobiales bacterium
TTTCGAGCCGATGCTTCGTGTCGGGCCACGGGAAGACGAGGCGCGTGAAATCCGGCTTCTGGGCGATCGAGATCGGCGCGTCATAGGGCGAGTCCTTGCCCTGCCCCGCCATCTTCATCACTACCGGGCGCTTGGCTGCCGGGGCAGGCTTCGCTGACACGGGAATGGCGCGGCTCGCAGTCTTCACGGCCTGCGGCGCGATGTCGGCCGGCTGCGCCGGTTTGAGGGATATCGGAGCCTTGGTGGTCGCCGGCGCCTGCGCGGCCGGCGCGTCCTGCTGTCGTTCGACGAAGTCGATGCCGACCGAGTGCCCGCGGCGCACCGGGCGTACCTCGACCGGCACGTTCAAGGTGAAATGGATGCTGCGCCCGTCCGGACCAACCTTGGCGGCGACCAGATAGGCCGGCAGGCGGTTCACGGCACCGGTGAGGTCGGCCTGAACCGGCCGGTCGAAGCGGATCACGGCGCTGTGCCGGTCGCCGGACACGGTGAAATCGACATCCCCCGGCCAGTCGAACACGACGCGGCCGAAGCCGGGATGCATGGCGGCGCGAACCGGGATGGCCGCCGCATAGGCCAAGGCCGGCGCCAGCACGGCCAGGATCATGGGTAAGATGAACGTAAGGCGGCGGCTCGGCATGGCAGGTCCGGCTCTTGTGGGGCGGCTTCGGCCAATTGTCGGCGCCGGCGCCGCCCATCGCCCGGATGGGCAATTTCTGCCTGGTGACGCTAAGGGCGCTTGGTTAATTCGACGTAAAGTTGAGCAGCGGGAACGATCAGCCGCCCTCCGGCTTGGCAGCGCCGGTGACGGCGGCGGCGGTGGTCGCGTCCTCCGGCAGCTGGTGGCGGGTCGCCAACTCGACCGTCACAGCCTGCGCCGCGGCGGGGTCCATCGCGGCCAGGATCGGTGCCATCCTGGATTCCTTCATGCCCTCGGCGACGTCGAGCAGCACGGTGCGGTCCAGCTTCTCGAAGATGCGCGCGGCATCCTTCGGCTTCATCGATTCGTAGACCTTGACCAAGCTGTTGATGCGGGCGTCTTCCGCCCGGTCGTTCTGCTGGACCAGCTTCTGGATCTTGTCCTCGAGCATGGCGAGGCGCGCGATCTTCTGGTCGACCCGCTGCTCGGCCGCCTTGAGCATCGTTCTGCGCATGTCGAGCTTGCGTTCCCGGTCCGCCAGCTCGTCACGCCGCTTGGCGAGGCTTTGCAGCACTTCGAGTTCGGACGCAGAGGGCGCCGCGCCGTCCACGGCTTCCTGCCGGATATCGCTGTCGGCGGCCTTGTCGGTTGGCGGCGCCGGCGGCTTGGCGATCGTCGCCGCCGTGACCTCCGCGGGTCGCGCGGCTTCCGGCGCCTCCTCCGCCGCCTTGGCGGGGGTACCCAGCGTCGCGATCACGGTCTCGGTGCCGTGCCAGACCGCGACGACCTTGAAGCCGAACAAAGCCGCGCCAGCGACGAGCAGCGCCGGCAGCATGCGCGGCTGATACGACCAGCGTTGCCGGCCGCCGCGATGCTTGATCGAAAATGCCATGTCAACGCGCCTCTCGCAGCGCGCGAAGGATACGCTCCTCGCGCGGAACGACCCGTTGTAGCGAGGCAAAGGTTTCCTGAGGGTCAACGGCCTGTGCGGCGGCGGCGCGCGCGGCGCCGGTCAGCCGGGTTTCCAGGCGCGCGGCCAGGTTGCCGCCGGATTCGACAATGACCTTGAGTTCGTCAACCAGGGCCTGGGCGCCCCGCACGCGCTTGTCGAGCTGCTCCGCCGCCTCGCCGCCGGAAACCTTGATCGCCTCGATCGCTCCGCGCGCATTGTTGGTCGCCGCGTCCAGCCGCTCGATCACTTCGCGCAGGCCGTCCTGGCCCGAACGGAACGCGCGCAGCCGGCGCTCCAGGCGAAAGCTGTAGAACAGGGTCGCCGCGAGCAGCGCCGAGACCAGAAGGTCGAGGATCAGATTCGAGGTCATTGCGCGTCTCCGATGTGCCGGCCGGGTCAGCCCCGCCGGGCCTGCCGCGGCAACAGGTTTGAGACCTGAACCGCGACGTGGGCGCCCTTGCGCCCCATCCGGCCCGTGAATAGCGGCACGCCGCCGGAGCGAAGCTGGACCTCCGATTGCGGGCCCGAATTCAGCAGCAGCGTCTGGCCGACCTGCAGGTCGCGCACCTCGCCCAGCGGCAGCATCTGCTCGTCGAGCACGGCGTCGATCTCAAGCTCGGTCGACCACAGCTCGGTGGCCAGATGGCCTTCCCAGATCGAGTCGCGGCCGAATTTCTCGCCCATGAACATCTGGAGCAGAAGCTCGCGGATCGGCTCGATGGTGGCGTAGGGCAGCAGGATCTCGATTCGCCCGCCGCGATCTTCCATATCGACGCGCAGCCGGACCAGAAGCCCGGCATTGGCGCCGCGCGCGATGGCCGCGAAACGCGGATTGGTTTCCATCCGATCCAGGACGAAGGTCACGGGATCGAGCG
>JBDZUN010000023.1:2477-24104 GCA_040255145.1 Hyphomicrobiales bacterium
CTCGAAGGCGGTCGACATGTCGTGCAGCACCACCTCCGTCATGCGCTCGACCAGCGATCGTTCGATGGTGGTGTACGGCCGGCCTTCGATCCGCATCGCCGCGGTGCCCCGACGGCCGCCCAGCAGGACGTCGACGATTGAATAGATCAGGCTCGAATCGACGGTGAGCAGGCCGTAATTGTCCCATTCCTCGGCGCGGAACACGGAGAGGATCGCGGGCAGCGGGATCGAATTGAGATATTCGCCGAAGCGTACCGACGTGATGCTGTCAAGGCTGACCTCGACATTGTCGGACGTGAAGTTGCGCAGCGAGGTCGTCATGATCCGCACCAGGCGGTCGAAGACGATCTCGAGCATCGGCAGGCGCTCATAGGACACCAGCGCCGAATTGACGATCACCCGGATGCCGGTGCGCGGCGCGCCGTCCGCCTCGTCGAGGTCGAAGCCCAGCAGGCTGTCGATCTCGTCCTGGTTCAGGATACGCCCCGACGCGCCCCCCTCGCCTGCCTCGCCAGCCGCGTCGTCGGCCACCATGGCCTCCCATTCGGCGGCCAGCCGCTCGGGATCGGTCCGGTCGACCGCAACGGCGGCCGCACCCTCATCGGGCGCCGCGCCCGCACCCTGCTGATCGGTCTCAGGCATCGGTGGCTTCCATCCGCGCTATTGGACGATCATTTCCTTGAGCAGCACCGCGCGCACCCTGACCGGCCGCGCGGCAAGGCTGACGCGGCGGAGCAATTCCTCCTTCAGGCGGAACATGCCGCCTGAGCCGTCCAGATCCTCGATCCGCAGCGCGCGCAGATAGACCTGGAAGGCGTCCTGCACGCGCGGCATGATCGGCTCCATCGCGGCCGATGCCCGTGCGTCGGGCAATTCCAGCGTCACCTTCAACTTCAGATAGCTGCTGTGACCGTCGGTCGGGCTCAGGTTGACCAGCATTTCCGGCAGGTCATAGAAGACGGTGGTATCCACCTTCGCCTGTTCCTGCTTGTCCTGCCCGCCGATGAAGCGGTCCAGCATGCCGCTCAAATAGAGGCCGCCGCCCAGCAGGACCAGGAGCACCGGGATGCCGGCGAACAGGATCAGCTTCTTCCTGCTTTTCTTTCCGGGAAGCGGCGCGTCACCGTCCGAAACCGTTTCTTCGTCTGGACCAGCCATGTCGCCTCCGGCACGTCGCGGGTTCTTGCCGCAAGGCCGGACGCTAGATCGCCAGCGTTAAGGAATGCTTTCCAGGCCGGCAACTTTTGCCGGCCCGCCGTCAGGCCGCAGGACCGTCAGGCAGCCTGAAATGCGCGGCGACGACACCGGCGATGCGGGCGGCGACCTTGTCCTCCGGCGCCGCGGCGTCGATCAGCACGCAACGGTCCGGCTCGGCGGCGGCAATCTCGGTGAAGGCATCGCGCAACCGCCGATGAAAATCGGCATCCATGCCGTCATAGCGGTCGGGCGGTTCGCCGCGGGCCCGCATCCGGTCCAAGGCCTGCGCGGGCGCCAGGTCCAGGATCAGCGTCAGGTCCGGCCGCAATGGGCCGAGGACCGCGGCGTTCAGCGCGCGCACACGATTGACGCCGACATTCTGGGCATAGCCTTGATAGGCCACGGTCGAATCCGCGAAGCGGTCGCTGATCACCCACCGGCCGGCATCCAGGGCCGGCTGCACGGTGCGTGCGATGTGCTCGCGACGGGCGGCGAGATGCAGCAATGTCTCGGTCAGCGCATCCCAGCGCGCCGGGGCGCCGTCAACCAGCAGGCGCCGGATCTCCTCGCCGCCGGGCGAGCCGCCGGGCTCGCGCGTCAGCAGGACGTCGACGCCGCGTGCGACCAGGAATGCGCCGAGACGGCGGACCTGCGTGGTCTTGCCGGCGCCGTCACCGCCCTCGAACGTGATGAACCGGCCGACCAAGGCGGAATCACCCGCCGCCCCAGAGCAGATAATGCGCCGCGGCGAAGATGCGACCCACCGGCCCGAGGCGCTGGACATCCGCGCCAGCGACCAGGGGCCGCTCGATCACCGGCATGCCTGGCGCGGTGATCTGGAGCGTGCCGACCTGCTGGCCCCGGCGGATGGGCGCCGGGATTGGCCCGGTATAGTGGACGGCCACCTTCGGCCGCTCCTTGCCGAAACCGGCCGGCAGGGTGAGCTTGAGGTCATTCGCCACGACCAGCGGCACGGTGCGCGATCCGCCGAGCCACACCGGCGCCTCGTCGACCGGCTGGCCGGCCTTGAACAGCGTATAATCCTTGAATTCCCGGAACGCCCACTCGATGAGACGCTTTGTCTCCTCGGCGCGGGCCTGTTCGCTGGGCAGGCCGTTCACCACCAGGATGATCCGCCGGCCGTCGCGCATCGCCGAAGCCGTCAGGCTATAGCCGGCTTCCTCGGTGTGCCCGGTCTTGAGGCCGTCGACACCGATATTGTCATAAAGCAGCGGGTTGCGGTTGCGCTGGTGGATGCCGTTCCAGGTGAACTCCTTCTCCTCGAACAGCGGGTAATATTCGGGATAGGTCTTGATGATGTAGTCGGCGAGGATCGCGAGGTCGCGCACCGTCGAATGCAGCTCCGGGTCCGGCCATCCGGTCGCATTCGTGAAGTGCGTATTGAGCATGCCGATCGACTTGGCCCGTTCGTTCATCATGCGCGCGAAGGCCTGCTCCGAGCCGGCGATGCCCTCGGCCAGGACGATGCAGGCGTCGTTGCCGGATTGCACGATGACGCCCTGCAGCAGGTCGTGGACAGTGACCTTCCCGCCGACCATGACGAACATCTTCGAGCCGCCCATGCGCCAGGCCTTCTGGCTGACCGGCAGCGTGTCGTCCATATGCAGGGTGCCCTGCTTCAAGCGGTCGAAGACCAGCAGGGCCGTCATCATCTTGGCCATCGAGGCCGGCGCGGTCGGCTGCTCCGCGTTCTTGTCGAGGAGGACGGTATCGGTCGACACATCGACCAGGAAAGCGTGCTTCGCCTGCGTGTCCATTGCGCGGACTGGGCCGGCATAGGCGACAAGGGTCGCCGTCAGCGCCAGGGTGACGAGGCGGAAGCGTAACCTGCGCAAAGGAACCATGAGTGGAAATCGGGCTCGATGCTTATCGGGAGAGGATGCGTGCTCCTGGATGTCCCATCCGGCGGAGCTTTGCAAGGGTGAGATCGGCCTCGTTCGCGCTGGCCAAAGGCCCGATCACGACGCGATGGAACAGGCGGCCGTCGATCGAGGCGGTCTCGATATCGGTCCGGCCGAGACGCGCGATCTCAGCCCGCAGGTGCTCGGCATTGCCGCCGTCGACGAAGGCGCCGGCCTGGATGTAGACGCCGCCGTCCGGCGAGCGGTCACCGAACGGGTGGCCGGCCGGCTGCGTCGGTCCTGCGTCGGATACCGTCGCTGACGCAAGCGTGGGCGCAATCGTCGGCGACGACATCGGTGTGCTTTCGGCATAGGCGTTCGCGGACGCAGCGCCGCCGCTCGACGCATCCGACAGGATCACCGCCGGCTGCGGGCCGACGACGAAATGGAGCCGTGGCGACGGCGTTGGCGCGGCCACGGGCTCGCCGCGGGCGCCTGCCCAGGGCGCAGCGCCATACGGACGCGCCGTGTCGGCCACGGCGGCCATGCGCGGCGCTGCGGCGGTCTGCTGCGGAACGCCGCCCTGCTGCGACGGTGGCGGCAGGATCGAGGCCAGCGTCCGCTGCTGCTCGGCAGGGCCGGTGTCACGCGCATAGGCCGGGGTCGAGCCGAACTCGGGCCGGGCACGGGTGGGCGCCGTCGGCAGCGGCGGCAATTGCGCGGACGTGACGGTCGACGACGGCGCCGCTGGGTTCGGGATCGGCGCCATGCCTACCCTGCTCCCGCCGTCGGGATCGGGATCGGGGATCGGCGCCATGCGTGCGTCTGCCGACGCCACCCGCGAGGGCGACGCCAGAAGCTGCGTGTTCCCGCCCGTCATCGGCGCCATGTTCGCCTGCGTGTCGACCGACGGCGTCGAAGCGCTGGCCAGCATGGTGTTGCTGCCGGCGTCGGGCAGTGCGCGGACACGCACCTTCGCCGTCCCTTGCTGCGCGAAACCGAGAAGCTGCGCGGCCCGGCGCGATACGTCGATGACGCGGTTGCCCACGAACGGCCCGCGATCATTGACCCGCAGGACCAGCGAACGCCCGTTCTCGAGATTCGTGACCTCGACATTGGTCGGCAGCGGCAACGTCGTATGCGCGGCTGTGAGGCCGTTCATGTCGTAAATCTCGCCGGTCGCGGTGGGCCGGCCGTCAAAGCCCGGCCCATACCATGACGCGATGCCGACCTTGTCGTAATGCGCGTCTTCGTGGGGATAGTACCAGACCCCATCGATCTGGTACGGCGTGCCGACCTTCGCGCCCGATGCGGTCATCGTGGCCTTCGACGACCCGCCGCCATGACCGCCATGACGCATGGCGGTGCCGTGCGGTTGGCTGGCGCAGGCCGAAAGCAGGCCGGCGGCGGCTATCACTACGGCGGCACGGGTGCCGTTCCTGCTCACGCCGGATCAGCCACGGTACGGCAGCCCCCTCCCCAGCCGGCGCGACGGCGATCCGCTCCCCTGACCGGACCTGTCGACCAGAAATCAGTGGGTTAGTAACGATTCCTGGTCCGCGCTCGCAGCTATGTTGTGCCATCGCTTTGCGTTGGAAGCAACTCCTGTCATGACGCGGGTTTGAATTTTTGCCGGTTCCGGCATGCATCCATCCCGGCGGAACCAAAAAAAGCGGCGGCCTACGCGGCCGCCGCCCATTTTCGAACCTAAGCAGCCGATACCGGCCACCCGGGAAGACCGCGCCGGGTTAAATGCCCCGCCGCCGCGACATTCCGGTGAACAACGAGATCAGGAACAGGACCAGGAAGATGACAAACAGAATTTTCGCAATGCTCGCGGATACTGCGGCCACACCGAAAAAGCCGAAGAATCCCGCTACCAATGCGACTATCAGGAAAACGACCGCCCAATACAGCATCGGTCCGTCCTTTCGTCGAAGCCTCTCGTCCGGCGCAATGCCGAACTTTCAGGATCAACTAAAACGTTCCGCCACGCCGAAAGTTTCACTCGGAAGGCCTCGCCGCCGAGGCCGGGTCGGGCCAGCACCTCATCGTGGACACCGAGGGCCGGATGTCTCACCTTCCTCTTCCAGCGCGGCGCGCCCGGGATTTTGGGGTATTGTTCCTCCTTGCCCGCACACGCCGGCTTTACACTTCCTTTGCACATCGGTCTCCATCCTTTGCGGCCAATATGCAGGCCAGATCGGCGCGCCCGCCCTTCGCACTTGACGGACGCCCGGCCACACGCGGCATGATCGGCCTTGGGGTACGAGAATGCTTAGCCGGATACCGTGCCACACGGAGCTTGGAACGATTATCGACATCATGCGCCTGCCCGCGGCATCGGCTTTATTGGCGTGCGCACTTCTCGCGGGCTGCGCCCTGTCGCCGCCGAAAGAGTCACGCTGGCAGGGCTTGCATGGCCGAGTCTACGAGGCCGCGACCGCGGATCAGGCGCTCAAGGCGGCCGACCAGATCCTTCGGCTCGCGGACCACAAATTCCGCATCACGCGCGATGGCGACACCGTCACCGCCACACGCTACTATGCCCTGTTCGCGGGTATCTCGACCCAATACGGCTACGACCACTGGCTGATCACGGCGACGCCGGCGGAAAAGGGCGTCGATATACAGGTTCAGATTTCGCGCGACGCGGATGCCGACGTACTGATGCCGATCATCGGCGGCAGCGGTGCGGTTGGCGGCACCGTCGCCAATTCCAGCCCACCGGGCAAACCGGTGACCGCCCGGTTCCCGTACCGCTTGTTCTTTGCACGGATGGACTATCTGCTGGAGCGCTCCCCGGAATGGCCGACCTGCAGCGAGGCCATGGCGAGCATGACAATTCCGACGGAGTCCGCTTTCAGGCTGCTGTGCGGCCGCGATTTCGACGACCGCCGCCCCGACCGAGACCGCAACGTGTTCGAGCGCGTCAAATCCTGGTTCTAGTCTCCGCCGGCCCGGCCGCGCGGTCGAAGTTGCGGGAAGCAATCGGAATCCCTACCGATCCGATGAATTCATGCTATCGTCCCAGAAACGGCAAGGCTTGGCGCGGTCGTTGACGTGGAAGTCTTAGGGCTGCGTGCTTTATAGAAAATTGGGTAAGCCATGACGGCTGCGATTGCGATCGCAAGGCGGAAAGCCTTCCTGCCCAAAGCGCGCAAACGGCTGCGCCGCCTGTTCCCGACGCTGAACCTCTACCAAGCCAAGCGCGGACCGGCGAACAGCGAACGTTGGAAGCTGATCGCCGCCAACCTTCGCGGCGACGAGGCCTCATTGCTCGATATCGGCTGCAATATCGGCGCCCTGACGGCAGATGCGGCCGCGGCCGGGATGGTGGCGATCGGCTTCGATGTCGACCCGCTGGCGATCCGGCGCGCCGGCGAATACCACAAGCAGGCCGAAGGGCTCGCCTTTGGTCGCCTGTCGCTCCGGCCGGAGGTCGCCGGCAAACTGCCGCGCGTCGACGTCACCCTCTGTCTGTCCGTACACCACTATTGGGCGCGCGCCTATGGCGATGCGGCCTCTTGGGAAATGGTCCGGGCCTTGATGGAGCGAACCCAAAGCAAGTTCTTTTTCGAGCCGGCCAGCACCCGGTCCAAATATGGCGAACATGCGCCGCCGATCGTCGACCTGGACCGCGATTCGATCATTTCCCATACGCTGGAGGCACTCACCAACGCGGGCGACGGACAATTTTCGGTCGCCTGCATCGGGGAAACGGCCGCGCTGAGCCGCGAGCCTTTCCGCCTGATGTTCTGCGCCACGCGACGTTAGCCTCGCCGGCGGCCGCCATGCCCGCAAGCCATTCGTCATGGGCAGGCCTCCCGATCGAGGCGCAACCCGACCGCGCCAACCCGCTATCGGCCCTCCATGCGATCGAGGCCGAGCTTGGCCTCGAGACCCGAGCCGATGAGGTCGGCTATCGCAGTTTCGGCCGCTGGCTCGTGCGTCCGGAGCACCTTGCCGCGCTGCTCGCGCGGCGCGCACGCATGGCCGTCGGCGACGCCGTCGAGATTCCGGCCCTGAGCCAGGTACGCGCGTCAACGCTCCTGCGCGCGCGCCTGCGGAACAAGACGCTGGCGCTTCGCACGGGCGCCCAAGCCGTGTTGGTCAAGCGCCACGTCCGCAGCTTCTACGGCGGCCGCGAGCCGCTAACCCTGAAGGTCCTCGGCGATCGGCGTACGCCGGCCGAGCT
The DNA here is from genome assembly GCA_040255145.1 of Hyphomicrobiales bacterium. Classification (GTDB taxonomy): domain Bacteria; phylum Pseudomonadota; class Alphaproteobacteria; order JBDZUN01; family JBDZUN01; genus JBDZUN01. The sequence continues at coordinate 9,735 of JBDZUN010000023.1, forward strand.
CGGCAACGAACTTGCCGCACGCGACGCGCTCGACCAAGCCGGCATCATCCCGCTGCCACCCTTGCGGCACAGCGCGCTTTACGGTCCGCACCCGTTCCTGTGCGAGGCGTTGATCGGGGGCCGTCCGCTTTCCGGCGGGCGCGACGCCCGGTTGATCGTCGAGACTGTGCTACCGAGGCTTTGGGCGGTGTACGAACATTTCGGGATGGGAATCTCGCGCGCCGGCGATTCATTCCCCGTCGAGCGGATGGCGGCGGATATCGAACGATTCACCGCACCGGCCGGAACCCTGGACGCGCGCTGGAAATCCGAACTGTGCGACGCTCTGACGGGTCTGCGCGACAGGCTCGATCAAGGGATCCTGACCGGGTTCGGGCATGGCGATCTGTCGCCGGACAACATGATCCTGGCGCGGGACGGACGGGTCTTCGTCATCGACTGGGAGACCTCCGGCCAGATGCCGTTGCTGTGGGACTGCCGCAAGCTGCTGTATCGGGTGCCGGGCGCGACACGATGGGTGCGGTCAGCCTATGAGGAGACCGCTCGCAGCATCGGCGGCGGGATAGTCGATGCATACACGCAATTGGTCCTTGTCGCGGTGCGTCAGGTCGCGGACAGGATCCGGCGTCTCCGTACGTGGGAGGATGCCGACCCTCGCGGCCTTCGTGCGCTGCATGCCGAGATCGCGCTGGCGCGGACGCTGATCGACGGGCAGGTATAGGCGCCCAGGCGCCCGACGAAGCGCCGCGTGAGCAAGGCGGACGCGCGCGCCGCGCATCGGGTATCACCGGGTATACAGTCCGTACCGGCAGTCGGTTTGGTACGGCCCCGCCCACCAACGGCTGCAAGCCAGATGAGGCCCCCCATGCAGACCGAGACCCATGAGATCGCGCCGGGGATTTTTCGCTTCTCCACCCTGGTGCCGGACGTTACGCCCGACGGCTTCACCTTCAATCAGTTCCTGATCCACGCCGACGAGCCCCTGCTGTTCCATTGCGGGCACAGGGCGCTGTTCCCCCTGATCTCGGGGGCTGTGGCCAGGGTCGTCCCCCTCGACCGTCTCCGCTGGATCAGCTTCGGCCATGTGGAGGCCGACGAATGCGGTGCGATGAACCTGTGGCTGGCCGCGGCGCCGAATGCCGAAATCGTGCACGGACAGATCGCCTGCGATGTTTCCCTCAACGACCTCGCCGATCGCAAGCCACGCGCGGTTGCCGACGACGCGGTGATGGAGATCGGGGGGCGCCGCGTGCGGTTCCTGTTCACGCCCCACGTTCCGCACGGCTGGGAGGCCGGCGTGATCATGGAGGAAACCACCAACACGCTGCTATGCGGCGACCTGCTGACCCATGCCGGCCACACCCCGCCGATTGTCGAGACCGACGTGGTCGGCCCGGCCCTGGCCGCCGAGCGGATGTTCCACGCCATGTCGATGGCGCCCAACACCCAGGCCGCGCTGAAACCGGCGACGCTCGCCATCATGCACGGCGCTTCCTTTCACGGCGACGGCGCGAAGGCGCTTACCGAGCTCGCGGCCGGCCTCGCCTGAATTGCGTGCAGATTGCGCGACGTAGGAAGGACAGGGCGCGACCAGCGCGGCCGAACCCGCTATGAATCGAATACCGGATGGGTGGCCGAGCGGTTGAAGGCACCGGTCTTGAAAACCGGCGGGGCGCAAGCCCTCGTGGGTTCGAATCCCACCCCATCCGCCATTTATGGCAAATTCTTTAATACATTCAATGCGATAGAAATCGCCATCATCTCTACGCACAATCCTATTCACATGATGATTATCGCCGGCCCCGCCGAGTGCGGCTGGCGCTAGCGCGGTTGGCGCAATATTTGGGCGACTTGCTCGAAAGCTGCATCCCGGCGGGGCCGCGGATTTCTGGTGCGGCGCTCGTATGCACCTTCGTTCCAAACATAGGCGCGCTTCATCACTGCTTCGGTGTCGCGGATGAACTGGATCGCCGCGCGCTGCTGATTCGGCGACATCGGAGGGCCCGGCCCCGAAAGGGCCTGCCACACAGCCGCTGAGTATCGGGTCGCTGCGCGCAGGTCGTCGCGCAGATGCTTTTCTTCGGGCTCGGCGATACCGAGGCGCTCGCACGCGCGCCACCAGGGCTCCGCAAAAGTGCCTGGGGTCTCGGTGATTGGTGAAAAGCTGGCGCCGGGTACATAGCTACGGGCGGCCGCTCGGTCGGCGCCGCGCATCACGAGCCAGATCAAAATGCCCAGGCCGACGAAAACCAGCACGATCCACATCGCCGCCCGCCTTCAGCGCCTTTTATCGTGGCCAGAAATACTGAAGCCACTCGACCACTGCGGTCGCGGCCGTCGCGACGATCGCGACCACGGCGCCGACCTTCTGCCACCACGTGAGCGTGAAGGCCTTCGATACTTCAATCGGCTTGCCATCCCAAAAAAGTCGGCCACTGTCGTCAATCTGAAGTAGCGACAGTCCTTCCATGGAAATGGGGCGAAGCCCCTCAGGCAGGCCCTCCTTGACGGGCGCTCTCGCATGGGGTTCGCGCTGATCGAAGTCGCTCATTTCGGCAAATAGCCGCGCTCTCGCAGCCAATCGGAAAGGATCTTCGCGACCAGCGATGACATCGATCGCGCATCGTCCTTCGCTGCGCGCGCCAGCGCCGAGCGAACATCTTCATCGAGGCGGATGCCCAACGGTGTGGTCTTCAGCATGGCTACGGACGACTACATTCGTGGTTGACACCTGTAGCGAAACTGTAGTCACAATGTAGTCGCTGCGCAAGCGGCCCGAAGGGAGGCTCCTACCCCTCCCGACGGGCCTAACCTCAACCATGGGAGTGAGCCATGACCAAGGCTGACGAAGCCTCTACCACGTCCACGAAATCCCGCCGAGACCTGCTGACGCTCGGTGCCGCCGTAGCCACTGGAGCGGCCCTGACCGCTGTTCCAACGGCCGCGAAGGGTGTCATTTCTGGAAACGAGACCACCGCCGACCGGACCATCATCGCCCTTTGGGCTGAGCGAAACGCTATCGACGCGCGCGAAAAGGAGATGTGGGATGCGTTCGATGTGACCCTGACGGATCAAGAGGAAATCGACCGGCGGGAAGAGGTGCTCGCTGATATGGGCAGCGAAGCCCACGCGATCGAACGGAAAATCCTCGAACAAGACCCCACGACGTTCGATGGTCTGGGTATCCAGGCGACGATCCTTGCCTTGTCTGTGATGATCGGCAAGCGGGATGACGAGATGGACGTGTCGCTGGCCGAGTGGCTGTTCGAGCGGTTCGCGCCGCAGGAGCTGGTGCACATCAAATATCATGATCGGAGCAATGCGGCGTGGGCGGCATCGCATGCCGAGCCCGATCTGCCAAACCCCGACGATGCCATCGACGCACTGTGGAAGAAGCGCAAGCCACTTCTCGAAAACCGGGCGGAGCTCGACGACGATGCCTATGCCGCGCGCACCGACGCGATCGGCGACATTGAGCACGAGATCGCGCAGCTTGAGCCGTCGGCGCCGCTTTATGGCATGCGCGGCTGGGGCATCCAGGGCGCGATCCTGGCGCAACTCGTCCTCGACAGCGATTGCGGCGACTATGGCCACGACCTGATCGCGCGCCGCTTCCTGCTGGAATGGGACCAGGAGGGCATCGCCAATCACTTCGTCGGCGGCACTGATATCGACGCCTTATCCAAGCTGGACGAAGATCGCGCGGTCCTCAAGGAGGAACGGAAAGCGGCTTTCGAGGCGCGCCGCGCTCGCGTCAAGGCGCGCGAGCAGGCGTTTCTGGCCGAGGCCAAGGCATGAGCCGGGCCAACATGAAGCCCTGAACGCTTGCCCACTGGCCCCGCTTCGGCGGGGCTTTTTGCTGGCCTGCGCAATTTTACGCAGGGGCCCTGCAGCGGCCGGGCACCGATGCGCGATGACAGCAGCCCCACGAGGCGTTAGAAAATCCTCATGCTGATCGCTCGCCATATCCCGACCCGCGGTCGAATACGGGTGCCGCGCTCCTGAAGCGCCAACGGCCCCGTAGCTTAATGGTAGAGCGGTCGCCTTATAAGCGATAATCCCCAGATTAGGGAACGATCCCGGTTCGAATCCGGGCGGGGCTACCATCTTCGATGCTGTGTACCGACTTCGCGGGCGGCCTCTTTTGCTTCGTCTGATAGGCTGGCGACTTGCTCAGCGCGCCGAGCGTCCTCGCGGTTGATACCGAGTTCACGGGCCGCCGCGCGGGTGCCGCTCTCAGGCCGGCCGCCATCGGGTTTTGCCACAACCTGTGGCGAAACCTTCTCGCGCTCGTCCCGCCATTGCTTCTCAAGTTCGATCCAGCGGGCAATTGGCGCCTCGACCGCTGCGTCGAATTCTTCAGCCGGAATGCTCGCTACACGGACGGCGGTTTTTTCCTGCCGCTCCGAAAGCCCAGCTCGCTGTGCCACGGAATGTTGCGCCTTCTGGACGGCACCGTCCGGAAGTTGATCGTTGCTGCGACAGTCTGTCGGGGCAACGAACCGTCCCTCTGCTTCAATAGCTCCGCGTACCGGCGTATCTGGCGGTTGATGCCGAGTTCCCGCGCAGCGGCGTTGGTGCCGCCTTGAGGGCGGTGACCGATCGGAGCTTTCGTTTCAGATTGAGACGAAAGCCTCTCCCGCTCCGCCCGCCACTGTTCGTCCAGTTCGATCCACCGGGCAAGCTGTGTGTCGCGCTCCAGCGCCGTCAGCTCGGCGCGATGCAGGTTTTCCGCGATGCTCCACATCTCGCGGGCGATCACCTGTAGCCGTTCTTCTTCCTATCCGGGTACGGTATCTGTATTCCCGCCGTGGGGTCGACCTGCTTCGCCGGCTTGCCGAAGCGCTCGTACAGGCTCGACACGCCGGAGAACAGATCGCTGGTTGCGCCGAGATAGGCCGCCGGCATGGCAGCGCGGGCATTCACGCGGTCGACATTGGCGATGCCCTGATAGCCGGCCGCCTGCTGGGCACCCTTATACAGATCCGTGCGCGCATTGAGATCGGCGGCCGACGCCGTATCCCCCATCAGATCAAGCACGGAGGGGTCGGCCGTCGAGCCGCCACCGCCGGCAATGGCCGCACGCTGTCGGGACTCGATCAGTGCACCCTGGCGTCGCTGCGCCTCGGCATCGCGCTGCGACGAGGCCTGCGCTTCATCGGCATTCTGCTCGGCGACCTCGGCTTGATACTGCGCCTGCGCCTTAACCTCACGGCCCTGCGTGATCGTGCCGAGCGCCTGGGCACCGGCGCCCACGCCGCCCATTACGGTGAACAGCGTTGCTAGGCTCGCCATGGCCTACCTCCCCAATTGTCGCAGGATTGCCTTCACGGTCTCCGCCGGCAGATGGTCGTACCACTGACGGAAACTCTCGAAATCGTCATCGTCGTCAAGGGCGGCACGGAAGCGCTTCGCGCGCGCCCAGATGCGCCCGACCTGCGCCGGCGCGGCCGCCCCCCATTCGGCGACAAGCTCCCGGCCGACACTGCTCTTTGCAAACGTCGCCATGTCGCTGGCGGAGGCCGGACTTGCCGCCGGCGCGGGCTGCCGCAATTCGTCGTAGATGTGGAACCTGGCGCGCTCCGAGACGTCACGGTCGAAGCCCGCCATCAGCGCAAGCCCCCGCTTTCCCGCGCCGACACCGCGGACCATGCCCAGGACCATGTCCTGCACCGCCGCCAGGTTGGCCGGGAAGGCCGATCCCCACGCGGCAACGAGCTCACGGCCTTCGTCGGACGCCATGAGCGAAGCCTTGCTTTCACCCGGCCGGAGCGTCACCGGGTCACCGGCCTCGATCTGGGCCAGCTCGGCCCCAAGATCCTCGCGGAAATAGCGATCACGATCCGTCCGCATGATGGAACGGATTTCGGCGACACGATCGCCGCCGCCATCGGAGGCTGGGGCCGGCGCGTCGTCGCCTGGGACGAGGTCGGTGCCAGTCATGCGGCGTGCACCTGCTGGGGATGCAGCCGCACAAGATCGCGCTCGGCGATCTGCGCCGTTGGGACAACCTGCGTCATCCGGTGCCCGTCCGCCTTGCGCTCGACCAGATAGCCGGTGCCGACCCATACAACGCGGTACACGTCATCTTCGAGCAGCCGGTCGTAGCGGGCCGGGAACAGTGTCACCCGCGGCTTGGCGAGAACCGCCTGGTTCTGGTTCGCGTCCGCGACGATCGCCTCGGCGACCCAACTCTCATCGTAGGCGATGACATAGACGCGATCGTGCCGGCGCAGGGGAAACTGCCCCCGCTGCACACCTCGCCAGATCGCTGGGTCTTTCAGATCGTCCGCAACGGCCTCAGACGGGAGACGGACCTGCCATTCCCGCCAGCAGAAGCCGTCGCTGTTCTTCTGAACGTGTTCCGGCTTGATCTCGACCGGCTTGGCGTTGATGTCGATATCGTCCTTGCTCATCTCATTCGCCTTTCAGGCTGGGGTGCTGGATCTTCTCTTCGGCCGCGCGCCAGGATCCCCGATCGCAGTCGCGATGCTCGGGAAACTGAATCGCGCCCCACTTGCGATCGAAGCGGATCGCAGCGCGCAATTCCGTGGACAGATGGCGGCTCAGGCGCTCGGCAAAATCGTCACGCAACGAAAGCTTCAGGGAGGGATCGAGCTGATGCGTCAGGTTGGTAATCTCGACGCCGCAGGCGAGCGTCTCGGCAATGGCGGCTGCCATGTCCTTCGCTGCCTTCTGCGCCTTATCCAGCGCCTCCAGACGGCGTTTCTCCGTCCGGGCCACCATGGCCCACATTTCGCGCCTCCGGGCGTCTGCGGCCTCCGCATGGGCCGCACGCTCGCGTCGCGCGGCCTCACCTTCAGCAGCGACGATCGCCTCCAGCTCCCGCTCGGCCGCCTCGATGTCGGCATAGTCGAACGGCGCTCCATCAAGGTACGCAGTACCGCGCGCCTGCCGCAACTCGTCCAGCCGGGACAGCACCTCGGATTTTCGGTGGTCAAGCGACAGCATGTTTCCGTCCTTTCTTCGCCCCGCGAAGGCGGGTTTTCATCTCGGCATTTGCCAGCACGGCCCTGGGAAGATGCCGGGGCTGGGCGAAGGGATCGTTCTCGACAGCCCGCTTCCGGCTCGGTATGGCGACAAGGCTGCCCAGGGCGGCGTTCGCCACGTCATCGTGCCCGCCCGGCCCGTGGTCAACCGTATCCTTGCCGCTCGCCCGTACACGGCGTTCCAGCGCGGCGACCTGGGCCACCAGGCGCTTGTTATCGAGAAGCCGGACAAGCCTGGAGCGCAGCGGGCCAAGCGCGTTGAGATAGATTTCCGAGCGGTTGAGGGCGCTCCTCACGTAGCGAATGCCGGCGTCCTGAAACGCGTCCTGGACCCATTGCGCGCCATAGGCATCGCCGGTCGCCGCGAAGCAGCGGTACTTCTTGCACGTCAGGGCGAACTCGCTCACCACGTCCGCGGTCGAGAATGGCGGCCGAACCTCGCGCACCACGTCGAGCACGGCAGAGTCGCTCTCCCGGTGGCTGATCGCCAACACGCAGCTGTCGGCAGAGCCGCCCGACACGTCGACAAAGGCGGAATAGCGGTACGTGTCCACCGGAGGCCGTTCGTAGACCTGAGCGTCCACAAGGCTGTCGAGGATTTCGCGATCGATGTAGCTGGCGAGGTCGCCGCGGAATTCCGCTTGCCACTCGCTGCGGGCCGCTTCCGGGTCGTCCTCATGGGCCTGATCAATGATCGCCGCATCCAGCGTCGGATTGAAGGTCAGGGTCGGTGCCTTCACGACCAGAACCTGATCGTTCGAGGCGGCGAAGCACTGGCTGAATTTCGAGTGAAGAAGCCCCGCCATGCGATACGGGCTCGACAGCGCGATCAGCATGCCGCCCGTGGTCGCGAGCGCCGGCAGCGCCGCGCGATAGACCTCAACGTCAGGGTTGGCGCTTTCCTCCGACCGCCAGAACGCCACCTCGTCCAGGATGGCGGCGATCAGCGTCCTACTGCGCAGGGTGCGGAAGCTGTTGGCATAGGCGCCGATGACGATGTTGCCCGCAAGGGTGATCTCCTCCGCGCCGTCGCTCACAATCTGTTGGCGGAGGATCGGCGAGGCTTCCAAAAAGCCCTTGGTGTAGTTCAGGATCGCCTTCGCCTGCCCTCGGTTGGCCGCCAGGATGGCCACGACGCCCTGCTCGCCCGCGGACAGGCGCTCCAGCGCAGGCGCTATGGCGGCGAGATAGGTGGCGATGGCAGCGGCCGTACGGCTCTTGCCCGAGCGGCGCCCCGCCACGGTCCACAGTTCCCGCACGCGGGCGGCGGGCGGCTCACGATCACCGGCAAGCTGGGTGAAGATGGCGCGGTCCTCTGGGCTCAGAGGCAGGCCGAACGCAGCGCGCAGCACGACAAGCCAGGTTTGCCACGTCGCAGGATCACCCAGGGCGGCGCCGAGCAGGTTCTGATCGAGGATGGCGTCATCGATCGGGATCATGCCACCTGCCCTTTCGAGCGCAGGTAGGCGCCAAGCGTCGGCGTGATGTCGATCGCCTTGCCGTTCGCCATGTCGGCTTCGGCTTGCTCGCACCACACCGCCAGCGTGGCGCTGCGGCGGGCGATGATGTTCTTCGCCTCGGACGGGTCGCCACCCATGTCGGATATCAGCGCCCCCAGGACTTCCTTGTAGCGGCGCATGGCGGCCGACCTGCCGTCGACAGCCGGAAGGATCGCCTTGCCGTTCCCGATCCGACTTCGACCGGCCGCCTTCCTATCTGCTACACGAGGGGTGTTTCCGCCCATGAGATGCATCCCAATTGTCGCCGCCAGTGTACGTCTATTTGTACTTAGGATACAACATAACCGCAGGATTGGCGGATTTCTGCGGATTTGATGCGGATATTTTCTCCGCCACACCGTGCAGATCGATCGGATCGAGCCCTTCATCGCCACTCGTCGGGGTGCCGAAGGAAATTCCATGAGAGGGTGATTGAATTTGGTTCTCCAACTGACTGGTGTTGCGGTCGCCGCTTTTGCCCTCACCGGGTGCTCCGTCTCCTGCTGAAACCGAGCCACTTTCGACCGCTCGCAGAGCGAAACCACGAAACAGTGTCTTATAGACACTGGTTTCGGTGGTTTCGGCTGGCTGTTCCGACGATGGTTTCAGATGGTTTCGTCGCAGTTTCGCTATGGTTTCGGATGGTTTCGGTGCGGACAGTGCGAAATGGTTTCGGCATGGTTTCACCCTACTTGGGAAGCCATGCGAGATCGTGGTCGCAGACCACCCGTTCGGCAGCCACCAGCTCGCGCCGGTAGCGGTTGAAAAGTGCCCTCGCGCTATCGCGTTTCTCCAGCGGATCGATCAGCCCCTGACGCGCGCATTCGGAACGCCATTTGTCCAGCGAGACAGAAGGAACGGAGCGGCCGCGCAGATCGCCATGTTCGGCCAGCGCGTTGACGAGCGCCTGGAGGAATTTTGATGCGAGCGGCGATATGTGACGGGTGGCAGCAGCCGTAATCCGATCAGACACCCATTCGTCATCGACCAGCGCGATGGCGGCGGGCTCGAAATCTGCGCGGTTGTCGGACCTGCGCTCGCGCGCTTTGGTAAATTTCAAGCGGAAAGCCAGGTCTGCACCGCTGTCATCCCGCTCGATCAAGATGGAGGTATCGAGCTGCCACTCGCGCGCCTTGGAGCCGTAGGCGCGGCTTTCGTCGTGGCCGGTGTGGTGCCCCCATATCTGACCGATGCCGCGGCGGGTGAGGCTACGAATCCATGGCAGGGTGTCCTGCCACTGGGCCTCGTCCTTCATGTCGCCGACGAGTAGCGCCTGGATATTGTCGAACGTGACCAGCTCTGGACCGCCTATGCGATCGATCAGCGCGTCAACGAAGGCCTGGCCCGCCATGGTGTTCAGCGGCGGCATATCCGGCACGTCCTCCCGCGATAGCGCGAATAGCCCTTCCGGCCGGCACCCCGCGCGGCGGGCGGCGTCGGCAAGCCGCTGGCGGAACAGGCGCCGGCTCATCTCCCCATCGATGTACAGGACCTTGCGCGGGCGGTGGCCGCGCCAATGCAGGAATGACGTACCGGCGGCGACCGCAAAGCTCATGGCCATCATGAGGTTCGTTTTGCCCAGGCCGGTCGTGCCCGTCAGGAGCGCGCGGCTGGTAGTCGCCAGCCATTCGCCAAGCAGATAGTCAGGCTCGGGAAGATCGCGGCTAAGCCAGTCACCAAGAGCGAGTGGCAATCCCGAGAAATCGGGATTGAGCGTCCTGCCGCCCGATGTTTCCACAAAATTGTGGAGACTAGGCTCGGGCTCTGGCGTCAACTCAAGCTGGCGAACATTCACCAAGTCGCGGATCGGGCTGTCGTCCGGCAACATCATGCGCAGGCCTCGCGCCAGACATCGTTCATGTCGCCAGCGGCCTTCGGCTCGACCACGATCACCTCGCGGCCGGCGCGCAACCACCGCTCGCCACACTGCTGAACCGCGCGGGCGTTCGCGCCGCTGTCGTCGGTTTCGGCCAGGATCGTCAGCGCATCGACGCCAGGAAGCACCGGGAAGGCCGCAATCGCGCCGGCGCTACCTAGCGCCCAGCAGGGGCGTAGACCGCCCAGGCGCGCGGCTTGGCAGGTCTCAAGGCCCTCGCCGATGACGAGGCCCTGCTCGACCGTCTCGTTGGCGTCCAGCTTGATCGCGGCGCCGCCGGCGCGGCCGAGCATCTTGCGACTCAGCTTGGAGCCATCCGGATTGAAGAAGGTGCGCTGGATCGCGACCGGCATATCGGTGGCGATCTCGCGCATGAGCGCGACCATGCCCGGCATCGTCTCGTTGCGGCCGTAGTAGAGCGTCGGGTGAAAGCGGATGACCCGCTCCCATAGGTCGGGGGCCGGTGGCAAGCCGCGCGTCGCCAGATAGCGCCACAGCGGCCGCGGGTCGTTGCCGCGAGCTTCCAGCCAGGGACGAATTGCGGTCAGGAAACGCCGATCGCCACCCTCATCCGCGTGTCTGACACGGGGGTTTTGCGGGGAAGTCGTAAAACTCGCGAGCTGGTTATGCCGCGGCGGCTCCCAGGCGGGCAGACCAAGCCGCTCCCGAACATGGTCACGACAGGCGTGGAAGTCGTCGCCGGCGAAGCTGGTGACGCCGAAGCCCTCTGGCGCCTGGGGATCGAACCAGACGGACAGCGATCGATCACGCTGGCTATGGTGGGGCCCCGGCGCCAAGATGCGCCCGCCTGTGACCTGGCCGCCGAGAGCGCGGGCGGCTTCGCGAAGGGATGGCATCATGTGCCTGTCCCTTCAATCAGCCCGCGCCGGCGCGCCTCGGCTTCGGCGTCCTGCAGCGCCGCTATCAGCGTCGGGATCAGCTCCGCCTTGATGGCGATGCCCTTTTTGGTCGGCCGCTTCTCGCCCGATTGATCGAAATCGGCGAACACGCGCACGTCGAGGCAAGGCACACCGTGGAACGTCTCCAGACGGACGACCACGTCCTCGACCCGGTTCTTGGCGAAGGACGCGATGATGGTCCCGTCCGTCATGCCGCGCCCCCGTCGAAGACGAACGGCGCCAGGATGCGAGCCCGCGGCAGGCCGAGACCCAGGCGGTCAGCCAGGCGAAATGCTTGAATTTCGGCGAGCTTGGAGTTAGCTTCGTAGCCGTTCACGCCGCCAAGCTGAACGGATACGCGAGGGTCGTGCGCTTCAGGGGCGCCGGCCCTCGTTGCTTTTCTGACGACCACGGATCACGCGGCCTCCGCATCACGGGCGGCTACGCGCTCGTCGATCCACTGGTCGATTTCGGTTTCCAACCATCCGACGGCGTTCGGGCCGAGACGAATAGGCTTGGGGAATTCGCCGAGGCTGATTTTCCGGTAGATCGCGGTGTGACGATATCCGGTCACCTCCTCAACTTCCCGAAGGCGAAGCACTCGCTTTGCCATGGTCGCTTCCTTTCCGTTGCGGCTTCAACGGAAGGAAAGATGTCAGACGGGCCAAAAAGCCTCTAAAGCCCATAAATGCGGGGGTTTACGGGCGGGGAGATTTGCCGGTTTGACGCTTCGTTATTCGGCGTGTCGAGCCTCGCTGCCCCCATACTGCCGCAATCAATTCTTCGACCTCGCGTTCATCGATCAGTTCGTCGATCTGCGCTTCGCTGTAGGTGGCCCCCTGCATATCTCCCAAGAGAAGTTCCGACCGCTTCCTTTCACGCAAAGCTGATCGAGCAGCGTTCTCGGAAGTCTGACCGGACTTCCGAAAAGACCTGTACCTCGCTTTCAAATCGGCGATGCGAGCTTCTTGCGGCGAGAGGCGATAGGCCGGCGTTGCCTGTCGTCCTGGCTTTCGCCTCAGTCGGCGGCGCTCCAGCAGGTCGGCAAACAGCAGTCGCGCCTCGTGTCCCAACTCGGTCGATTCCGTGCGCAGCAGGTCTATGAGCAATCCACAATTGCCGTCGTCGGCCTGTTCGATGGCGTCTCTCCAGCGCGCATAGTGCTTTATCGCATCCCAAGGAGTGCCGTGGACCCAATCAATGCGCCGGCCGGCGGTCATGCTCGCGTCCCCAATGCCACGACGTTGCTATCGGCGTGCTTCGCGACGGACTTCTCGCTGCAGAACTTCGCCCAGTCCTGCATCAGCCGCGCCCGCTTCTGGAACATGTCGCCGCGGCGGTAGGCGGCCTCCACCTTGTCGGATACCGTGTGCGCCAGCGCCATTTCGCAAAGCTCCTGCGGGTAGGCCGTCTGCTCGGCCGTCCAGTCCCGGAAGGTACTGCGGAAGCCATGGACGGTCAGGTCGTCGTGCCCCATGCGTCGCAGTGTCATCAGGAGCGCCATATTCGACAGGCCCCGCCCCTTCTTGTCGCCGATGAACACGTGTGGATTATCCTTCTCGCGCGGCAGCGACCGCAGAAGCGCAACCGCCCGGTCAGAGAGCGGCACGCGGTGTTCCTTCCCGGCTTTCATGCGCTCGGGCGGAATCGTCCACATACGCCCATCGAGATCGATTTCAGACCATAGGGCGCCGATCGCTTCCCCGGTGCGCGTAGCGGTGAGGATGGCGAATTCCAGCGCCTTCGGGCTGACGCCTTCCTGTCCCCGCAACGAGGCCATGAAATCGCCGATTTCGGCATAGGGCAGCGCCGCGTGGTGCTTGACCTTGGCGACTTTCGTGCGGGCCGGCAGGAGCTTGTCGAGGTGGCCGCGCCATCGGGCCGGGTTATCGCCTTCCCGATATCCCCGCGCCCGCGCCCAATCGAGGATCGCCTCGACACGGCCGCGAACACGGCTGGCCGTCTCCGGCTTGTCCGTCCAGATCGGTTCCAGAACCTTCAGCACGAGGCCGACATCGATCCCCGCAACCGGCAGGTCGCCTATGACGGGGTAGGCATAGCTTTCGAGCGTCGACGGCCATTGCGCCGCGTGCTTGGCGTTCTTCCAACTGCCCTGATGCGCGGCGATGTATTTCTCGGCGCACTGCTTAAACGTCATGACCTTGGCCGCTTCGAGCCGGCGGGCTTGTCTGACGCTCTTTCGTTCCTCGATAGGGTCAACATCCTCCAGAAGCCGCCTGCGTGCCTCCGTGGCCTTCTCGCGCGCCATGGCAAGCGTCACGGTATGGACGGGGCCGAGGCCCATCTTGCGGGCCTTCCCGTCGCGCATGAAGCGGAACAGCCAGGATTTCGTTCCGTAGGCCGAGACCTGGAGATAGAGCCCGAGCCCATCGGCATACAGGCCGGGTTTGCTCTTGTTCGTGACCTCCTTGACGGTCAGCCTGTTCACACCGCGCATGTCCGCCTAACTCCGTTGCGCATAACCCTACGCACAAATGTAACGCGGACAGCAGCGGAAAGCAAGGGCGCGGATCGGAAGTGCTTATCCGTTGATTCTTATGAGAGATTGGGTCGATCGCGGAAAGGAACGGAGGCGGTCGGATTAGGCGGAAACGGACACCCCATCCGCCATTTCAGAAACGGAAGCGCGAATAACGGGCGCCAAGGGCGCCGCGTCAGCTTTCCGGTTTGCTGTATCCGCCGGAGCGCCCGACGCGGTGGGTTTCAATCGAACGTGGTGACGCCCCGCTTCAGCAGGGCCCTAAACTCGGCGATCCGCCTTGCGCCACGCCAGACCTCGAGTCGATGCGGATGGCTGTTCATGCCGGCGCGATCGATGGCTTCATCATCGCTGTCACAAAGGAGCAGCAATTCACGTTGAACCGCGCCGCCGGAGTCCAGATAACGAAGCTTGTATTCCGACAAAGCAATACCCCCATACCAATTGCCTGCCGACCGTGACGACGGCACTGCCGTCGCCCCCCTTCCCCGAGGTGCGGCAGGGCGCCCAAGCCGCCTCGCCAGGTCGAGAGCGCGGCAACCGTCGTGCTGCCGCCGCTCGCGACGCTGATGTTTGAGTACGAACC